>CAZWPZ010000127.1:0-2223 GCA_964636005.1 uncultured Eudoraea sp. | reverse complement strand
AAAATTTCTTGGGTAAAATGCAGCATTTTATCGAATGCTTCTTGCTCTGGTTCTAATGGTGGGGTATGGCTGTAGTTTCTAAAAAGGTTGAGGTCTGATATAAAGGATAAGGGAATAGAATTCTCCACTAGGAAGTCCGTGGAGAATGTCATGGCATATCCAAAAGATTTTTCATCTTCTATCACTTGGTGTACTTGCCCTGGGGATACAAAGTAGATTTGATTTTTTTCTAGTTCATAATTCTGAAAATCAATTATATGTATTCCTTTAGCTTGTTTAACAACGAGCACGGTATAAAAATCATGTCGATGCGGTTCGTCGGTAGCTCCCTGTCTTTTCTCATAAATGTCTTCCATTCGTGAAATGTGAAAATTGAGCTTTGCATCGTTCTTGTCTATAGTTTGATATGTCTTTACGTAGTTCATATTAATTACTTAGAACGGTTTTGGCCATAAACACTTCCCATTTATATTGAAGTTGACGAAAGGAGTACGCAGTAGCCTGCAATTTACTAGGATTTCGCGACTACACTATTAACACCTTCGGATAATCAATCAAAGCCAAGGTCCTACGCTTTAATTTTTATAAATTATGGTGTTCGGATAAAAACTCTTCCACGCCCAATTATATGCAATAACACTTGGTAATATGTCTCCTTCACTACTTTCTACCCAAGCTGTCAGTCCAGATTGATTGAAAAAGACTTTAATGTTTTCTCCATTTATGGAATAGGTAATAGGGGATTTCTCTTTAAAAAGTACTTCCAAAGGAAAGTAAACAGAAGAATTGGTCATTTCAATTCCTAGCCCTAAAGTTTCTGTTTCGTGAACATTCTTCGTTTCTGGCCTTCCATCTCCAGGTTTCCAGTTGTTATAATGAGGAGATTCGTTTACAAATTCGGGGAATACGGCATTCGTCGTGTCTTTGATTATCAATAGTTTAGTTTGAGGATATTTTTCTTTCCAAAATCCCCAGGTCGTCTGAATGGTTGGATTTGAGGATAAGTGTTCTCCTTTCCGTTTTCCATGAATGGCCTCGCCGGATAGCTGATTCCAAACTGTTTTTGTTTTACGGTCCACTAACAACAGATTGTTATTGTTTAAGCCCCAGCCAATGTCAAATCCGGAATTCGCACTATTAGATTCAAAAACGCGGGCCGTTCCAACAATTGGACACCAGGTTATGGAGAAATTTTCAACCCCATTGGTGAAATTCGCAACTTCGAATGCAGATAAATGACTTAAAGGAATAGCAATTTGGGATTCACCTGCAGTCATTCCAATAACTAAATCGGTTGTGTCTATTTGCAAGTCATCCGGATGTATAAACTCAAGTTTGTCTGTAGTTTTTTTTATCTCCATCTCAAATTCCATGGGATCCTGAAATGGTCCTTGTTGCGCAATGATGTTAATTGTCTCCTCTGGGTTTTTATTTTCCTCTGCACTCGTACCATCTTGTGCAGCTTTGTTTTGTTTGCATGAGGATGCAATAAGTATAAAGCTGAAAAGACACATCCATTTAACTTTATTAATTTTTGTATTCGTTGTGTGCATAACCATCCGTACATTCTATAATTTACACTGCTCGCTTAGTTTGATTCGACCTGCTGGGGCGAAATCAAACTTTCGTATTGGTTTTCTCTAATGTAGGTAAATATTTTAAATAGGCTGGGTATTAGGGGTATGATGGGTATGCGGAGCAGATCTATTTTGTTATTCACGTAAAATTTTCTCACTACTCTCCGCAGTAGTTGTACTGCTGCGGCATAATAAAAAACGCAATTAAACGAACAATATAGATGGAAGTATTTTATTGTTATCCTTTAGTACTTCTTCTCTTCAGAATAACACTACTGTTTTAAGAAATACAACAAGGTAGAAAACAGACAATAAAGTAAAATGGATTCTATGGTATGACTTTGACCGTAGTAGAGTGGGCCGATGTTTTTAGTCATCATCGTCATCGTCGTCATCTTCCTCGTCATCATCATCGTCATCCTCATCATCGTCATCATCGTCATCATCGCCCTCGTCGCTATTCTCATCATCATCCTGATCATCATCACCCTGTTCGTCCTCGTCTTCATCCTCCTGCTCCTCAGTTTCATCCTCTTCATTTTCATCCGCTGGATCATTCTCATCTTCATCGCTACTGCTCTTTAGACAAGATTCCTTAATATTTTCAAATACAAATTCGAGTTCCACAAAGTTTGTAATTTCAAAT
>CAZWPZ010000126.1:0-2165 GCA_964636005.1 uncultured Eudoraea sp. | reverse complement strand
TGGCTTTTTGCGACAAGAGGGCCAGATAATGGACAGGAAAGAAGAGGGGAAGATAATGCGAGGAAAACCCTGAAATTCTTAATAGACGGACATTTTCAGTGGATTGCGTATCACACGGAAACCTTTAAGTTTTCTGGAACCGGTGGTGGAGAATACAGTACAAAAAATGGTATATATAAGGAACACATTTCCTTTTTTTCCAGAGATAATAATAGGGTTGGCGCCGATTTAGAGTTTACTTATGAACGTATGGGATCGGACTGGCATCATAAGGGTAACAATAGTAAGGGAGAACCCATGTACGAGATTTGGAGCCTTAGGAAGTAAGAGCTACGGGGTATTATGAATATCCGACTTACCACCTGTCTTGTGAAGTAGTTTTATGGATTGTATTTCAATTCCTTTGTCAATCGGCTTTAACATATCATACATATTAAGAGCCACTACACTAGCGCCGTGCATGGCCTCCACTTCTACACCCGTTTTATAATTCGTCTTAACAGTAACCAATACCTTTATTTGATTTCCAGTAATCTCGTATTCTATCCCTGTATATTCAATAGGTAAGGGATGGCAATCTGGCAGTATTGCAGGCGTCTTTTTTACACCCAAAAGACCTGCCGCTTTGCTCATTGCAAAGACGTCTCCTTTTGGAACCGTATTTGATTGAATTGCTTTTATTGTGTCTTGAGTTCCTACCTGCACAACAGCTTGTGCCACTGCAGTTCTTAAGGTATTTTTCTTAGCCGTAATATCTACCATCTCATTTGTTTACTTTCCATTGATATCCTGCATCTTCAAATAGTTCCTTACCAAAAACAGGGGCCTCCTTTTTTATTTTTTCTACGATATATTCTAGTGCTTCAAAAACTTCTTTTCGATGAGCAGAAGACACAAAAACGAAGAGACAAATTTCTCCAGTCTTTACCTCGCCTAGACTATGGTAAATATGCATACAACTCAGATCATATCGGTCAAAAGCAGCTTCGCGAATTTCATCAAATTTAATATTGGCCATCTCCTCATAGGCAGTATATTCAATGGCACGCACAACTTTTCCGTCGATCTCATCTGCTCTAACCTGTCCCAAAAAAATATCGTGGGCCCCTATCTGTGTTTTTACCTGATGCTTGGCAATAGCGTTCGCAATAAATTCTGGAGTTATCGCTCCAGGGATAAACACATTTTTTATTTTTTTCTTCATTGTCAATTCTCCTTTTTGCTAAAATACTAATAAAAGGCTTTTACAACCAATATACCATCCTCCCAACCATTGGGCAATGGGAATGAACGCAGACCATTTACAGTAATGGGTTGATCTTCTTTGAGAATGTTTCCATCCTCAAATTGTAAATAGCGATTGTTTTATGAAACTTGAAGTAATGGGCGAATTTTGGAGATTTCCACTGCTTGTTTGCAACCTATAAGGAATAGGAAAACCAGTATCAGACCAATATTTTGTTTCATTCCATATCAGTATTTATACCTTTGATTCTTTAATTAATCTTTATTATCAAGAAATCAATAAGGTAAAAAAACAGACATTTAACTTAATGGCAAAGCCTAACTATCATAAACTTGTTAGGTCGACAACCTCAAAATTCCTGGCATCAAAATAGTCATCTAATCCATAGTCTGTATTGATGATTATCCCCCCCAACAAAGTTACCTTGTCTGCGTGGAATTCATTTTTACAGGTTTTTAAATACTCATGGATTTTCTTGTCTATTATCTTGTAGGTAGCTTCTGTAATAGCTTTTGAAGGATTGTCACTCGATAAAATTTCCTCTCGGTAAGGAAGTAGACTTTCTTCAAGCTTCATTTGCTGATAGTCATCCTCATTTAATACCGGAGCATAGGTAGCATCTTGAAAGCGACTCAATGCAAGCATTAGTGCCCCGCAGGAATTTCCTTTGGCTTCCATTCTTGGGCGGTACATTTTACCAAGTTCACCTTCTAATGTAATTCCTATATGAGGGCCATAAAAAATAAATGCACTTCCTTCATCCGGAACGTGGTGTGCGTAGGCAGTCATTCCAGTATTACCAACAAAAGGGATACCTCCAAGGCCTCCCATAATAAAAGGACCAAACAACACATTGAAGAAAGTAGTTGAAGGTACGTTAATATCGTCAGAGCAAACGGAGGTTGCCATCAATACTTTC
>CAZWPZ010000125.1:0-3514 GCA_964636005.1 uncultured Eudoraea sp. | reverse complement strand
TTGGCACGGAATTAACTCTTGCTCTAAGAGATTTGTACGGTCAAAATTGTGTCATAGCCAGTGATATTAGAGAAGGAAGTGACGCCTTAATGCAGTCAGGATCTTTTGAACTATTGGATGCTACCAATTATGACGCGGTAGAAGATGTTATACTCTATCATGAAATAGAAGAAGTATACCTTATGGCCGCCATGTTAAGTGCAACGGCCGAAAAGTTTCCAGAAAGAGCCTGGAATTTAAATATGAACTCACTTTTTAATGTCTTAAACCTCGCAAAAGAAAAAAAAATAAATAAAGTGTTCTGGCCATCCAGTATAGCGGTATTCGGACCCAATACTCCTAAAGAAAATACGCCTCAAAATACGGTTATGGAGCCAAGCACCGTTTATGGCATTAGCAAACAAGCCGGCGAGCGATGGTGTGAGTACTATTATACAAAGTATGGAGTCGACGTAAGAAGCCTGAGATATCCAGGGTTGATCAGTTGGAAAACGCAACCTGGAGGGGGAACTACGGACTACGCTGTCGAAATCTTCCATGAAGCCCTGGAGAATGGTCACTACAGCTGCTTTTTGGATGAAAATACAAGACTACCCATGATGTTTATGGACGATGCCATAAGAGCAGCTATAGAATTAATGGACTGTCCAAAGGATCGGATTAGCATCAGAAGTTCCTATAATTTAGGATCTATGAGTTTTACTCCTTCAGAAATTACAAAGGGCATAAAGAAGTTCCTCCCAGATTTTTCGATAAGCTATCAGCCAGATTTCAGACAAAAAATTGCAGATTCGTGGCCCAGTAGCATTGACGATTCGCAGGCGAAATTAGATTGGAACTGGGATCCAAAGTTTGACCTTGAAAGAACTATTGAAGAAATGATTGTTCAATTATCGCCTAAATAAAACCCCCTCATACTTTGACCATCTATGAGATAATATCCTTACTTTTAGTAAATTAAAGACTATTTTATGCGACAATTTCTATTCTTATTTTTCCTGTTCACTATTGCTAATACGAAAGGGCAACTAAACGATGGTGTATATACCGCAGAAGTAAAAAACAATAATCTTGTTACGACCCATGAGCTAAAAATTAATGAATCCTATATGGTCTATACCGTTTACGATGCATCTCCTGCTCTATTTCACCTAACCCTTGGAGGCTTCTATACAATTGACAATAAGATACTTACTGTCGCTCTGGAATTTAATTCTGAATTTGATAAAAATGGCGTAAAGACGGTTGAATGGCCAATTGAACTTGGGGAGAATGCCTTAGCAATAACTATGGATAGTCCCATAGAATTTAAAAAGATGCCCATTGTAGAGCAGCCTTTAGATGGTAAATGGCTTTTTGCGACAAGAGGGCCAGATAATGGTCAGGACAGAAGAGGAGAAAATAATGCGAGGAAAACCCTGAAATTCTTAATAGACGGACATTTTCAGTGGATTGCGTATCACACGGAAACCTTTAAGTTTTCTGGAACCGGTGGTGGTGAATACAATGCAAAAAATGGTTTATATAAGGAACACATTTCCTTTTTTTCCAGAGATAATAATAGGGTTGGCGCAGATTTAGAGTTTACTTATGAACGTATGGGATCGGACTGGCATCATAAGGGTAACAATAGTAAAGGAGAACCCATGTACGAGATTTGGAGCCTTAGGAAGTAAAAGCTACGGGGTATTATGAATATCCGACTTACCGCCTGTCTTGTGAAGTAATTTTATGGATTGTATTTCAATCCCTTTGTCAATCGGCTTTAACATATCATACATATTAAGAGCCACTACACTAGCGCCGTGCATGGCC
Organism: uncultured Eudoraea sp.; assembly: GCA_964636005.1. GTDB lineage: Bacteria > Bacteroidota > Bacteroidia > Flavobacteriales > Flavobacteriaceae > Eudoraea. Next base: position 1,699 of record CAZWPZ010000125.1, on the reverse strand, counting down.
TCCACTTCTACACCCGTTTTATAATTCGTCTTAACCGTTACCAATACCTTTATCTGATTTCCAGTAATCTCATATTCTATTCCTGTATATTCAATAGGTAAGGGATGGCAATCTGGCAGTATTGCAGGCGTCTTTTTTACACCCAAAAGACCTGCCGCCTTGCTCATTGCAAAGACTTCTCCCTTTGGGACCGTATTTGATTGGATTGCTTTTATTGTGTCTTGAGTTCCTACCTGCACAACAGCTTGTGCCACTGCAGTTCTTAAGGTATTTTTTTTTGCCGTAATATCTACCATCTCATTTGTTTACTTTCCATTGATATCCTGCATCTTCAAATAGCTCCTTACCAAAAACAGGGGCTTCTTTTTTTATTTCTTCTACGATATATTCTAGTGCTTCAAAAACTTCTTTGCGATGAGCAGAAGACACAAAAACAAAGAGACAAATTTCTCCAGTCTTTACCTCGCCTAAACTATGGTAAATATGCATACAGCTCAGATCATATTGGTCAAAAGCCGCTTGGCGAATTTCATCAAATTTAATATTGGCCATCTCCTCATAGGCACTATATTCAATAGCACGCACAACTTTTCCGTCGATCTCATCTGCTCTAACCTGTCCCAAAAAAATATCGTGGGCCCCTATCTGTGTTTTTACCTGATGTTTGGCAATAGCGTTTGCAATAAACTCTGGTGTAATCGCTCCAGAGATAAATACATTTTTTATTTTTTTCTTCATTGTCAATTCTCCTTTTTGCTAAAATACTAATAAAAGGCATTTACGACCAATATGCAATCCTCCTAACCATTGGGCAATGAGAATGAATGCAGACCATTTACAGAAAGGGATTGATTTTCTTAGAGAATGTTTCCATCCTCAGACTATAAATAGCGTTTGTTTTCTGAAACTTGAAGTCATGGGCGAATTTTGGAGATTTCCACTGTTTGTTTGCAACCTATAAGGAATAGGAAAACCAGTATTAGACCAATATTTTGTTTCGTTCCATTTCAGTATTTATGCCTTTGATTCTCTAATTAATTTTTGTTATCAAGAAATCAATAAGGTAAAAAAACAGACATTTAACTTAATGGCGAGGTCTTACTGTCATAAACTTGTTAGGTCGATAACCTCAAAATTCCTAGCATCAAAATAGTCATCTAATCCATAGTCTGTATTGATGATTATCCCCCCCAATAAAGTCACCTTGTCTGCATGGAATTCATTTTTACAAGTTTTTAAATACTCATGGATTTTCTTGTCTATAATTTTGTAGGTTGCTTCTGTAATAGCTTTTGATGGATTGTCACTCGATAATATTTCCTCTCTGTAAGGAAGTAGACTTTCTTCAAGCTTCATTTGCTGATAGTCATCCTCATTTATTACCGGAGCGTAAGTAGTATCTTGAAAGCGGCTCAAAGCAAGCATCAATGCCCCGCAGGAGTTTCCCTTGGCTTCCATTCTTGGGCGGTACATTTTACCAAGTTCACCCTCTAATGTAATTCCAATATGAGGGCCATAAAAAATAAATGCACTTCCTTCATCCGGAACGTGGTGTGCATAGGCAGTCATTCCAGTATTACCAACAAAAGGGATACCTCCAAGGCCTCCCATAATAAAAGGACCAAACAACACATTGAAGAAAGTAGTTGAAGGTACGTTAATATCGTCAGAGCAAACGGAGGTTGCCATCAATACTTTC
>CAZWPZ010000124.1:0-11471 GCA_964636005.1 uncultured Eudoraea sp. | reverse complement strand
AAAGCCGTACAAATGACTATAGGTATGCGCCATTAGTTCGTTACTTTTTTTGGAAGCGGCGTAGAGGCTAATAGGATGGTCTACATTATCGGTGGTTTCGAAAGGTACCTTTTTATTTAAGCCGTAAACACTGGAACTACTTGCGTAAACCAAATGCTTTATTTGAAAATTTCTACAATTTTCAAGGATATTTAAGAATCCAACAATATTACTATCTACATAAGCTTCAGGATTTTCTAAGCTGTAGCGTACACCAGCCTGAGCGGCAAGATTGCATACAACTTCGAATTCTTCACTTTTAAACAAAGCAGCAAGAGCTTCTCTATCTTCCAAAGCTAATTTGACAAAACTAAAATCAGGAAAGCTCTTGCTAGACGATAACTGGTTGTAGTTTTCTGCCTCAGTTCTAGAAATACCGAGCTCTCCCAACCGACCAAACTTTAAACCTACGTCATAGTAATCGTTGATATTGTCTAGTCCAATAACCTTGTGACCGTTTTCAACTAGTTTTTTAGAAACATAAAAACCTATAAATCCAGCAGCTCCTGTAACTAAAATCTTCATGACTGTCCGATTTTGTAGTATTTGAATCCAAGAGAGTCCATCACGGTTTTATCAAGTAGCCTTCTACCGTCAAAAACGAATGCTGGCTTTAACATCTGGCTGTATATTTCTTCCCAATTATAGGATTTAAACTCATCCCATTCTGTTAGAATAGCAATGGCATGAGCATCCTGAATAGCCTCAATTGGGTCATTTACAACCGTTAACAGCCTTCGATTCTCTTCCGGAGATCTCGTATTTAAATAATCTAAATCTGCATAAATGGTCTCAGCGGAAACTTTTGGATCGTATATTACTAATTCTGCTTTTTCGTCCAATAAAGCATCTGCAACATAGATGGCGGCAGACTCTCTAGTGTCATTTGTATCCTTTTTAAAGGCCCAACCATAAAAAACAATCTTTTTACCAGCTACGGTATTGTATAATGTAGTAATAATTTTTTCAGCAAACCTTCTTTTTTGGTAGTCATTCATTATAATGACTTGTTCCCAATAATCTGCAACCTCATTAAGGCCAAAGCTTCTAGAAATATAAACCAAATTAAGGATGTCCTTTTGAAAACAGGAACCCCCAAATCCGACAGAGGAGCTGAGAAACTTAGATCCAATTCTACTGTCATAGCCTATTGCTCTGGACACTTCCGAAATATTGGCGTCGGTTTTTTCACAGAGTGCTGAAATTGCGTTTATAGAAGAAACTCTTTGAGCCAAAAAGGCATTTGCAACGAGTTTTGATAATTCGGACGACCACACATTGGTTTGTAAGATTCTTTCTTTCGGAAGCCAGTGTTCATAAATAGAACTCAAGGCATCTTTAGCCTCTTGGCCTTTTTCCGTTTCTTCTCCACCAATTAAAACTCTGTCTGCATTTAGTAAGTCATCTATGGCAGTACCCTCCGCTAAAAATTCTGGATTGGATAGTATTTCAAAATTTACGCCATTACCCGTATTATCAAGTATACTTTTTATTGCTTCAGCAGTTCTAACAGGAAGTGTAGACTTCTCTACTACAATCTTGTCTGTTTTAGCAACCTTGGCAATATTTCGGGCACAAAGCTCAATATATTTTAAATCAGCCGCCTGGCCTTTTCCTTTTCCATACGTTTTTGTAGGAGTGTTTACGGATATAAAAATAAGTTCCGAATTATCGATAGCTTCATCTACCTCGGTGGAGAAAAAAAGATTTTTACCTCTTCTTTCTTCAACTATTTCTTTTAGACCTGGTTCGTAGACTGGTAATTGGTCCAAATCCGTACTATTCCATTTTGCAATTCTTTCTTCATTTATGTCCACAACAGTCACTTTTATCTCAGGACATTTTTTTGCAATAACAGACATAGTAGGTCCACCGACATATCCGGCGCCGATACAGCAGATATTTTTTATTGTTTTCATAGAGAGATTTGATAATTGAGGGGCAAAGATTATAAATAATTATGGAACCGTGTTTAATATTGTTGTTAAACGCACCATTTTTGATGTTGAAAGGTATAATTGCATAATTCTAGTCAAATTATCTTCAAAGAATTCACCATATAATAGAAAAATGATAATTGTTCTTATAGAGATTTAGGACATCTTGTAAGTTTTTTAGGTGTACTGTTTATCAACTTCTTAAAATCCGACAATATGACCATTTTAACGAAATAAGATAGGCTTTTTTGTTCTCTGTAAGACGAGATACTTATTTTTGACCACAGAAAGTTTGCCCATAAAGGTAGACTGTGAGATCAGATCAAAGTTTATTGAATATATTGTATCTTGTAAGGTGATGCATTTTAAACGAGATAACTTGTGATCCTTAAATAACTAAAAGGAATAACCTTGATAACCAAGACCAAAATTTGGCTCTCTTCACCGCACATGGGTACCATGGAGCAGGTCTATGTAAAGGAAGCTTTTGATACCAATTGGGTGGCACCACTCGGACCTAATGTTAATTTATTCGAGAAAGCTATCGAAGATTATTTAGGAGAGGGTAGTAAGGTTGCTGCCTTAAGTTCTGGTACAGCTGCACTGCACCTAGCCTTAGAACTTTTAGGGGTAAGCGCAGGTGACGAAGTACTTTGCCAAAGTTTTACTTTTTCTGCTTCGGCAAATCCAATAAAGTATCTTGGGGCTACTCCCATTTTTGTTGATAGTGAAAAAGATACCTGGAATATAGATCCCGTACTTTTAGAGGAAGCCATTTTAGATCGAATTAAGAAAGGGAAAAAACCTAAGGCAATTGTCGCTGTGCATTTGTATGGGATGCCGTACAAAGCAGAAGCAATAGATGTCATTTCCAAGAAATACGATATTCCTGTAGTAGAAGATAGTGCAGAAGCACTGGGTAGTAGGGTTAAGGGACAGGCTTGTGGAACCTTAGGGGAAATAAGTATTTTGTCTTTTAATGGGAATAAAATAATTACTACTTCTGGTGGTGGAGCCTTAGTATCCAAGAATTTAGAAACGAAAAATAAGGCGGTTCATTTGGCAACACAAGCCAGAGATGCTGCACCCCATTACCAACATTCTAAAATAGGATATAATTATAGGATGAGCAATGTACTTGCAGGAATAGGAAGAGGACAGATGATAGTGTTGGACGAAAGAGTAGAGGCTCGAAGAAATAATTATAGTTTTTATGAAGAAACTCTTGGAAATACTTCTACTTTTGAATTTTTAAATGAGCCAAGTGGTTATTTTTCAAATAGATGGTTAAGCTGCATGCTAACGCCATCCTATGAAGTCAGAGAAAAGATCAGATTGACACTAGAACAAGAAGATATAGAGACTAGACCCCTATGGAAACCCATGCATATGCAACCTGTATTTAAAAATGCACCGCATTATACTAATGGGGTTTCAGAAGAACTTTTTAATCGTGGACTCTGTTTGCCCAGCGGATCCAACCTATGCGAAGACGATTTGCATAGAATAGTGAACTTAATCCTAAAAATACCATTATGTTAAAAGATTACCTTGTAAATAATGCACATAGGTATGCATCGAGATGGCTTGTACTAGCTATAGATATTTCTTTAATATCTATAAGTTTTGTGCTGTCTTATTTTATACGTTTTAACCTGACTCTGAATTTCGATACGGACAGATTGCTTTTGCAATTGCCCTTAATTTCGGGAATAGCAGGAATTGCATTTTTACTTACCGGTTCATACAAGGGTGTTGTAAGACATACCGGAGTAAGAGATGTCTACAATATTTTTAATGCAATTTGCTTATCGAGTATCGTAACTATCTTTTTAGTGATTTTGAATAGGCAAATCCATATAGTGGAAGACTTTACTATTCCACTGTCTATTATCATTATACATAGTTTAATAAGTTTTATCGTTCTAACCGCATCGCGTTATCTTTTTAAGGCGATGTATTACAATCTTAAAAGAGGCTTTAAGGCGACAAAAAATGTGTTGATATACGGTGCGGGGGAAGCAGGACTTTTAACGTTTAACGCGCTTACCTCCCATACATCTAGTCACACCAACGTTATTGGTTATATAGACGATGATCCTAAAAAGGTTGGTAAAAACTTAAATGGGGTTAGGGTTTATGGTAGAAATGAAATTAATGCCTTCCTAATAGATAAGCGAAATATATCGGATATTATCGTGGCGATGCACAATGAAAAAAGCGAATTCCTTAAGGAGTTAGTGGAGAGCCTTGTAGAATATCCTGTACAGGTCAAAATTGTGCCGCCCGTAGACGATTGGATCAATGGTGAATTAAAGCTGTCTCAAATAAAGCAGGTACAAATAGAAGATCTATTGAATAGAGCTCCTATTTCGATAAAGAATTCCAAAATATCTAACGAATTAAAGGATAAGGTAATTATGGTTACCGGTGGAGCCGGTTCTATTGGAAGTGAAATCGTAAGGCAAATTGTAACCTATGATTATAAATCCCTGCTTATAATTGATCATGCTGAATCGGCCCTGTACGATTTGCAACAAGAGTTAAAGCTTAAAGGATTTCACAATATTATCCCAATCGTTGCGGATATTAGAGACAAGAATCGGATGAACTCCTTTTTTCAAGATTTCAAACCAAATTTAGTCTTTCATGCCGCAGCCTACAAGCACGTTCCACTGATGGAATACAATGCCTATGAGGCAATTAAAATTAATGTTGCCGGTACTAAAGTATTGGTTGATTTATCTGCCAGCTATAACGTAGACAAATTTGTATTTGTTTCTACAGACAAAGCGGTGAACCCTACTAACGTAATGGGTGCAACGAAGCGGATTGCGGAAATGTATATAAGTTGTAAGCACCAGGAAAGCGCCACACGTTTTATAACTACCAGATTTGGAAATGTTTTAGGGTCTAACGGATCCGTGATTCCATTGTTTAAAAAACAAATAGAACAAGGCGGTCCATTAACGGTTACCCATAAAGAAATAACACGATATTTTATGACCATCCCTGAAGCTTCCCAATTAGTTTTAGAAGCCGGAGCAATGGGTAGAGGAGGAGAGATATTTATTTTCGACATGGGTAAATCTGTTAAGATTTTTGACCTTGCCAAGAATATGATCAAATTATCCGGGTTAAAGTATCCACAGGATATCGACATAAAGGTGGTTGGTCTTCGACCAGGGGAAAAACTCTATGAAGAACTACTTGCGAATGGTGAAAATACCTTACCAACGTATCATAAGAAAATCATGATAAGCAAGGTTCGGGAATTAGACTATGCCGACGTAAGGTCGAAAATTGATGAATTATGTGTGTCCAATATGTTTTTCAATGCAGATACGGTAAGCTTAATGAAAAAGATTGTTCCTGAATACGTTTCTAATAATTCTGACTTCTGTAAGTTAGATGAAGAAGCGCCAAAGGATAAGAAGCCAGTAGTGAAAGAAGATGTCGTACAAGAGCAAAAAATAAAAAATATTTTTCAATCATAATTTTACTTTCCTAAAATTAGTACCTATGAATTTTAAATGCCTACCAGTTATTTTAAAGAAGACTTTTGTCTTAAGTGTTGTAGTTTTGTTAGCCTCTTGCGGTGCTACCCGTGAAGAAGTTGTTTATTTCCAGGATACCGGAGATTTTGAAACTTTAGTGGACAATAATCGTTCTTCGACCAAATTTAAAGTAGACGACGTAATTTCCATCCATGTATCATCATTAGATCCTGAAGCAAGTGCTCCATTTAACTTATACAGAGGTCAGTCAGAAGGAGGGTTTAGACCAGAACAGGTTGATTATTTAATAGACCAGGATGGGATGATCGACTTTCCTGTAATTGGTAAAGTAAAGGTGGAAGGCTTATCTCCGGATGAATTGCGCCTGCTTTTAAGGGATTTACTATCCGATTATTTAAAAGATCCAATAATTAATATTCGGTTAAGAAACTTCACCGTAACCTTATTGGGTGCGGTTAATAGACCAGGAACCTATCCGGTGGCTGGAGAGCGGATTTCTATTCTTGAGGCCCTTGGTCTAGCTGGCGATTTATCCCTTAGAGCTGTTAGAAATAATGTTTTAGTAATTCGTGATTTTGACGGTACCAAAGTCTATACAAGAATAGACTTAACTTCTAAAAATGTGGCAAAATCACCAGTATATTATTTAACCCAAAATGATGTAGTTTACGCAGAACCGAACAAAACAGGTATAAACGAAACTGCTATTGGAGCTAAAACGGCAATAGTAGTAACCCTGTTCTCATTGGTAGTAACTTCTACTGTACTTATTTTAACCAGAAATTAATTTCATTGGAATAAATATTTCAATTCTTACTTATGGAAAATCAAGCTACCGGCCCTTCTAAACAGAATAGGCTAGACTATAAAGAATTAATTACGCCTTATTTAAAAAAATGGAAATGGTTCGCATTTTCGGTTTTTTGTGCATTGGTTTTAGCTTTTATTTATGTCCGATATGCTACGCCAAAGTATGCTGTACAAGCAAAAATACAGGTGGTGCAGGATCAGGCGAGTACCTCTGAACTTACCGCATTCCGGGACCTGGAGTTGCTGGGTGGAGGGAACACCCAGGTAGAGGATGAAATTGAGATCTTAAATTCCCGCTCCAACCTAATGGAAGTGGTTCAGAAGTTGGGTCTCAATGTTAAAATAGTTGCCTTAGGAAACATACACAATACGGAAATCTATGAAGATCCGCCTTTTAAGATCAACTTTCTTGTTCCGGATTCTCTGGTTTATTTAGCCATGGACGAATTCTATATTGAGGTTCTGTCCGAGACTACCTTTTCCTATGCACCTGAAAAAGACAGTCCGATTAAAGTATACAGTTTTGGAAATACCATTACTTCGGAAATAGGAGAGTTTGTAATCTTACCGAACGACTCCAACATGAAAAAGCATATGGGTAAAGATTTTAAGGTTAACATCAATCCAGTTGCCTTTGTTGCCCAATTATACCAACAAGACTTGGTGATTAGTGTTGCGGATGAGTTTTCGAATATCGTTATTATAAGTCTTAACGCACCTATAGTCAAAAAATCTCTGGATGTCATAAATGCATTGATCGATACTTATAATAACAATGCTATTGAAGATAAACGGATAATTGCCGATCGTACTTCCGAATTCATCAATGAAAGAATTTCTGATATTTATGGTGATCTGAGCCAAGTAGATCAAAGTGCAGAGGATTTTAAAGAGGGCAGAGGGATTACCGATGTGGCCTCCCAATCTAATATCAATTTAAATGTAGGGGCTTCTAGCCGACAAGAGCTTCAGAACACCACGATCCAGCTCAATATTGCTGCTTCGATGAAGGATATCGTCGACAATCAGACAGAATTTGAAGTTTTGCCTTCCAATATTGGTATCAATGACCCTTCTATTGCAAATACTACAGCACGATATAACGAATTGGTTTTGGAAAGGAACAGACTTCTTAAAAGTTCCAATGAAAAGAATCCTATTATCGTAAATGTAGATCAGCAATTAGAAGGCTTAAGAAGGAACTTACAGTCTAGTTTAAACAGTATGACCAACAATTTAAACTTGCAAGTAAACAACCTTAGCAGCCAGCTATCTACCATAAATGCTAGGATATATGCAGCACCAGGAAATGAACGAGCCCTGAGAGACATTACCAGGCAGCAACAAACAACAGAAGCGCTGTATTTGTATTTATTACAGAAGCGAGAAGAGTCGCAAATTGCATTTGCTTCAACCGCTCCAAAATCAAAGATAATAGACAGAGCTTATGCCGCTAGTATAGATCCTGTATCTCCTAAGAAACCAATTATACTCCTGGCCTCTTTGCTTCTGGGATTATTAGTGCCTTTTTCTATAATCTATGGGCATCAGTTGCTAGATAACAAGGTGCACAATAAAGTTAATTTAGAAAAGCATATAGGAAGTATTCCAGTTCTTGCGGAATTACCAAGAATCGGGAAGAATGAAGGTACTTTGGTCAAAAGTGGTGAGCGAACGGTATTATCCGAAGCGCTTAGAATACTTAGGACCAATTTGGACTATGTTTTAAGGAGCAAAGGTACCCGGCATAATGCAAATGTTATATTCGTAACCTCTAGTGTTCCTGGAGAAGGTAAGACCTTGGTTGCGTCTAATTTAGCCATGATTTTTGCTAATACGAAGAAAAAGGTCCTCCTTTTAGGAGCAGATATTAGAAACCCTAAGATTTATCAGTTCTATTCAGGTAAGCACGTGGATAAATTGGGAAAACCCTATAGAAATAAAGAGAATTTAGGATTAACAGATTACTTGGTTAATCCTGCTGTTTCTGAGAACGATATTATTTCTTCCATTTTAGCCCATGAGCAAACAGTTGATGTGATATTTTCCGGGAAAATACCGCCAAATCCGGCAGAACTTTTACTAAGCGAAAGAATGAAGGAGTTATTAGATAAAGTGTCCGAAGCATATGACTATGTCATTGTAGATACGGCTCCTCTAATGGTGGTGTCGGATACCCTTTTGATAAGCGAATATGCAGACCAAATACTTTACGTGGTTAGAGCTGGTTTTACAGATCTCAAAGCATTGGATTTTCCAGTTCGCTTACGGAAAGAAGGCAAGCTTAAAGGACTCTCATTTATTGTAAATGGAGTGAAGGCTACGAACCTTGGCTATGGTGGTAAATATGGCTACGGCTATGGCAAGACCACGCAGGCTTGGTGGAAGTTCTAGAAAATTATTATTGATAGATTACTATAGCTAAAAGGAAAAGAGATAATTAGTTAGGATCCTTATGGATTAGTCTTCTGACATTTTCAATCAGGAACGTCTCTTAGGAGGTTTGTAAAGGCGTCTTTTTTAATTGGAAAAAGCACTGAAAATTAAACCTCTTATCGAAATAATAATAGGCTTAATCGATTATAACACAATAGAATATCTTAACAGCATCTTAATACGTAACTTAGTTCTCATTTCGGATATTTGTGATTTAAATTTATGCTATGATAAAAAATTACTCATTAACCATTTTACTTCTTTTACTACTCACTGTCTTTGGTTATAATTCTTATTCCCAGGACCCATCTACTGAGGGTAGTTGGAGCGATCCTATAGGATTTGGCATTGTTCCTGTGGCTGTAGCAAATTTACCAGATGGTCGTTTAATTACCTGGTCTTCACAGTTTCGTGACACCTATGTAGCTACCGGAGATGGGGCTACCTTTACGGAGTTGTTTGATCCTACCATGGGTACAGATGGCATGGCCTTAGGAGAGTTTGTGACCAATACGGATCACGACATGTTTTGTCCGGGTATAAACAACCTTGCAGATGGTCGAATTCTTTCTGCCGGAGGTACTTCCAGTGAGCGAACCAGTATCTATGATCCCAGCACGGGTTTGTGGTCTGTAGCGGCGGAGATGAATATTCCCAGAGGGTATCAGGGTAATGTTACCCTTAATGATGGAACGGTGTTTACCTTGGGAGGTTCCTGGGGAGGAGGAGATACCTCTTCTACCAATGGTGGTAAGGATGCCGAATTATGGAGTCCTGAGACTGGCTGGTTGTTGTTGCCAGGGATCACAGGAGAAGATATATATAATAGTAACGACCTAGCCAGAGAGAGCGAAGGTCTTTTTCGTGTAGATAATCATTTGTGGTTATGGGCAGCATCCAATGGTCGCATATTCCATGCAGGCCCAGGTGAGATGATGCATTGGATTAGTACCGATGGAGTTGGTTCTATAGAAGATGTCGGATTACGTGCAGACGATACCTATTCTATGAAGGGTACTACAGTAATGTTTGATGTAGACCGTATATTAAAGGTAGGTGGAGCGGAGTCCTATGGCAGTGATGATCCAGCAAAGGACAATTCCTTTGTAATTGACTTTAGTGATGAGGATAATGTTAGTGTTACCCCTACTTCTAATTCATTGTTTTTTTCGCGTACCATGCACAATAGTACGGTGTTACCAAATGGAGAGGTGCTGGTTACAGGTGGCTTAGATCATGCGGAAGTATTTTCGGATGTAGGAGCACGATTAACAGCAGAGATATACAATCCAACGACTAATACCTGGCGTCAGGTAGCAGGGATGCAAACCCCGAGGACCTATCACAGTGTAGCGATATTGATGGTAGATGGTCGTGTATTTGTAGGAGGAGGAGGCTTATGCGATGATTCTAATCCGGATGAATGTGTAAACCACTTTGATGCGGAGGTATATAGCCCCCCGTACTTATTTAATGGCGATGGAAGTTTAGCCACACGCCCAACGATTTCTGCTCCGGAAACGGCAGATTACAATACTTCGATAAACGTTACGGGAAGCAGTGGAATTCAGGAGTTTAGTTTAATCCGTTTTTCAGCAGCTACCCACAGTACTAATAATGAACAACGTCGTATACCTGTTACCTTTAGCGGTAATGGTAGTTATACGGTCAATATACCAGAACGCAACTTATTACCTCCGGGTTATTATATGCTATTTGCCTTGGATAGTAATGGCGTTCCCTCGGTAGCAGAGACGATTCGGATAGGAAGTGCCATTCCATTGCCAGAGAATCCAACCCTTGTATTGGATCTACAGTTTGATGATGGTTCTGGTTCCACGGTAAGCGATGCCTCTTCTTATTCTAATGATGCTACTATTTTTGATGTAGACAATGATGCTGCCACGAAAGTACCTAGTACGGATAACTGGGGAACAGGATTGTTTGGTGGTGCCTTAGAGACGGATGGTTTTGAGTTTGAGAGTAATACGATAGTAGAGGTTCCTTATTCTGCATCCATGGCTACGGTAGAGAATGCTATCACGGTGATGGCCTGGGTAAGCAGAGATGAGATAGTGAACAATGCCTCGATCTTTACCCACGATTACCCTGCTGTATTCTTTGGTTTTCACAATAGTTTATACAAATGGGAAATATTCACTCCAGGAGGTAATCCTGCAGCGAGTTGTTTGGCAAGTTATACCCCGGAAGATACCTGGGTACATATAGCAGCTACCTTTGATGGTGAGACGGCTAAGTTGTATGCCAATGGAATAGAGGTATGTTCTAAGTCCTATAGTGGTACATTAGACCTGAACCCAAGTGAGCTAAACTTTTCATCCTTTACTGCCTCTGGATTCTATGAGCGCAGGAGTAATCCGGCTTCCAACTACAATGGTAGTGGGGTTACCGATGAATTGGATGGTCGCATAGATGAGCTCAAGGTGTTTAACCGCGCCTTAACCGGTGATGAGATCTTACCGTATTTTCAGGCAGGAGAAGGCTTGTCCACGGTACCAGATTGTCCGGCAGGCACTATAGTTGCCGAGTATAAGGTAAACGATCAGGACTGGCAAACGGGCAGTGTTATGAATGTAGCCGAGGGAGATATAGTTTATATCCGAGCCAGAGACTTTACTGGCGGGGAATATTTTGTAACACAACCTCAGGCCTATGCACCGACCTTTAGTTCGGTAGATGATTTAGAAGGTTCTACCTTTAATGCCTACCG
>CAZWPZ010000123.1:0-21799 GCA_964636005.1 uncultured Eudoraea sp. | reverse complement strand
GGTAGCCGTGCTTAAAAGTACTATTACTTCGGAATTTGAATAGGATACTTCTTCATTAACTTTTTAATTTTCTTAGGAATCGTTTTTTCTCTTTTGCTCGCTTTGGTCTGGATAGTGCCCTGCGATGAAGCCTGCCACATTAGTTTTTTAGAGCTACTGTCATAGCAATCAATAACAAGAGTTCCTACCTGGTAATCATTTTCAGAATAGGTAGTTGTAGCATAACCCATACCATAACCCCATCTAGCTCTGTAGCCGTAGCCCATTCCGCCCATATAGTTGGTGTATGCGGTGGTACTTGTTTTATTATCAATCACCAAATAAAGGGAAACTACCATGTCGGCATTGGTTTCCTGATAGTTTATTCCACGTAAAGCAAATTCTTCCTTAAAACTCTTGTAAATTCTAGCTTTATCCAAATCATTAATCAGTTTGTCACTGTCGTCCTGCCAACCAGCAAAAGAAAAAGTCTTATATTTTGTAAAATCAACAGTTTTGTCATAATCGCTATTTATCTGAGCCGTGCCTAATACCGCTAGAGATAAAGCGGTAAGTAGTATAATACTTTTTTTAAAATTGTTTTTCATTGGATCTTTAGTTTAAACGTTAAACTAAAGATACTAAGAATTGTTTAGGTAGCCACCCAAGCGATAGATACACTTTCTGCTAATAAAATGTTATTGGCTTGTTGATATATGCCCCACAGATTTATCTGTATTCCTATTTTTTTGTGGTAACTTGCTTATCGTTATCCCGTTGGAAGGAGCTTTAGATTAAACAACCAATAAATGAATCAAAAACCAATAGAACAAGTTGCATACTGCACACTTTTCTTTCTTTTATGCTTTTTTGATTCCTTCTCTCAGAATATTGAAAAGTTAGACTCCATTACTGGTGATGTAATTGAGGATATTTATATAAATACCCCCGAAGATGCAGCAAAAAAGCGAAAAGATAGCCTTAGTCGATTTTCCTTTAATGCATACCCCTATATTTTTTCAAGCCCAGAAACGAAACTAGCCTTTGGGGGAGGAGGGATCATGATATTATACGCCGGTACAGGAAATGAGTTGCGACCCTCAAAAGTAGAGTTTGGAGGCTATTATTCCGTAAACAAACAGTACCGTATCAATGTTAATCCACAATTCTTTTTTTTAAACAACAAGTTATATGTGGAACTGCCCACCAGTTACGGTTTTTTTGTGAATAAATATTGGGGGATAGGTGATAGCACTCCAGACTATGAAGATGCTGAATATGCCATACAGACCTTTGACATAACCCTTTCCACGCAAGTACCTCCATTACTTTTTAGCGCAGACAGAACGGGACTAATTTTGAGTTATGAGGACTCCGAAGTGGTAGACAAACGCTCCAATGAGCTCATAATGAACGATAGCTTGCCAGGAAGCAATGGCGCTAAACTGTTTGGTCTTGGCCTGAATTTAGTTTGGGACTCCCGAGATAATCTGTTTTATCCTTCCTCGGGGAGATACCAATCCTTGCGAATATTGGCTTACCCTAAACCCAGCGATTTTGTCTACTCCATGGTAGAATTTGATGCTAGAGCGTATAAGACATTTTCCAAAGGTCAGGTGTTGGCCATTAATATTTTTGCTCAGTCTGTACTAGGGGAAACCCCTTTTTTCAAGCTACCGGCTCTTGGTGGTAAAAATAGAATGCGTGGATATTTTTTCGGGCGTTACCGAGATAACTTTTATAGTATGCTGCAGGCGGAGTATAGGCAGTATTTTTGGAAAAGGTTTGGCTTTGTTGCCTTTGCAGGTATGGGAAATGTGGCCAATTCTATGTTAGATTTCCGATTTAATACAATGAAATACAGTTTTGGTGGAGGTCTTCGCTATTTGATAAATAAAAAGCAAAAAGTTAATCTGCGCATGGATATCGGAATTACCGGGGATGGTAGTACCGGGATCTATTTTGGCATTCAGGAGGCATTTTAGCGGCAACAGAGGACCAATTGAAAGAGTAATAGAAGTTTATGTGTAAGGCAACTAACAACTATTTTATGATTTTTGCAGCTCCAATTCAATGTGCTAAGACGGAAATGAGTTGTTTCATGAAAATATTCCTTTTTATTTGGAGTCTTTTATGGATAATTAGCTGTATTTCTTGTAACGGAATTGAAAAAGATGCTTTTATTCCTATTGAACCTAGTTACTACCATGCCAGTTTTGTAGGTGCAGAGAGTTGTGCAAAATGCCATCAGAAAGAATTCCATGAATGGAATAATTCACATCACGATCTTGCCATGCAGTTGGCAGATAGCACTACTATTCTTGCGGACTTTAACAATACTTCTTTTACACATAACGGGGTTAAGAGTTCTTTTTTTAAAAAGGGAAAGGAATACTTTGTAAATACCGAAGGAGAAGACGGCTCTTATCAGGATTTTAAAGTGGTATATACATTTGGAATAAGTCCATTGCAACAATACATTGTCGAATTTCCTAACGGAGAATATAATTGTTTGTTAACTGCGTGGGATACCGAAAAGAATATATGGTTTTACCTGCAACCCGACTTAGAAATAAAACACGACGAATGGATTAATTGGTCCGGAGGTAGCCAGCGATGGAATACTATGTGCGCCGATTGCCATTCTACGGACGTAAAAAAGAACTATAATCTGGAAACGGGCACTTACAAAACAACATTTAGTGAAATAAATGTTGCCTGTGAGTCTTGCCACGGCCCTGCCAGTGAACACGTATCCTTCTATGAAGACAGCAAAAATCTGGTTGCTGATGGTGCCGTTCCGCCGGAGTTATATATGAATAGGGAAATGTCTTCTGAGGAATTGGTAGATAAATGTGCAAGATGTCATGCACGTAGAACCACTCTAACTCCCTACTTTGACTATAAGGGTACCTTTGCAGATCATTTTTTCGCAAGATTACTGGAAGATCCTTTATATGAATCAGATGGTCAGATCCGAGATGAAGTCTATGTCTACGGTTCTTTTATACAAAGTAAAATGTACGAAGAAGGCGTTTCCTGTAAGGACTGTCATAATGTACATTCTCTGAAACTCAAGGAAGAAGGAAACGACTTGTGCCTGAGTTGCCATACGCCAAATTACAATACTGAATCGCATCATTTTCACCCCGTTTCTTCTAAGGGGTCCCTATGTATTAATTGCCACATGGATGGAAAGTTGTATATGGGAAATGATTATAGAAGGGATCATAGTTTTAGGATTCCAAGACCAGATCAATCAGTAACCTATAATACACCTAATGCATGTAATAAGTGCCACGAAGATAAATCTGCAGCTTGGGCTGCAAACATTATCAGGGATAAATTTGGTCCCGACCGGGCAGACCATTTTTCGGATCATTTATTAAAAGGTTATGCGGGAGAACAGGATGCCTTTAAAAAAGTCTTTACTAATAGATCGTATCCTGACATTGCAAGAGCCACCGCATTGGGAAGGTTTGCAGATAGCCCGATATCCTACGAAGAAGCATTAAATCTCACCTTATATCTCAACGATACCTCCGTTTTTGTGCGCAACGAAACGATTCGAAGCTTGGAAAGGATAGCAGTTCCAGAATTTTCAGAGCATGTTGTTCCTTTACTTCGAGATAGTATAAGAGCTATTCGTATCTCTGCGGCACATTATTTCCATACCCTGAGTACTGACCTAGTAAAAGAATCCGAGGCGTTCAAAAAGGCCACTAAGGAATACGAAACCGAATTATATACGAACTCCGACTTTCCGGCGGGACTTAATCAGCTCGGCGTTTATGAACAGGGTCGGGCTAATGCCGAAAAGGCCATGACATATTACCAGAAGGCCATTGAAGAAGACAGTTATAATAACAGAGCCAGAATGAATCTCGCACTATTATATTACCAGCAGGGAAGAATAGAGGATACGGAAATCTTATATTTAAAAGTTTTAGAACAAGAGCCAGATTTTAGTTATGTACACTACATGCTTGGTCTACTGTATAACGAGACAGGCAATACGGAGAAAGCCTTGCTTTACTTATCCAAAGCAACCAGTTTAGATCCTCCGAACCAAAATGCCTTTTATAATTATGCTTTACTTCTCCAACAACAAAAAAATAACAAAGCCTCTATTGAGATAACAAATAAAGGTTTGGCATTATTTCCTTTTGATGAAAGACTACTCTATGTAAAATTATTAGGACAACTGAATTTAAACTTACGATATGAAGCTCTGGAAACTCTTGAAATATTAATACAGCTAAATCCAAATAACGGAGATTATAGGCAATTAAAAAACCAATTACTTGGGGGGAGCTAAACCTATTGTAAAGATTTAAGTCATCGATTTCTGATACCTAACACTACCAAAAAACCGCTCGGAAAGGAGCGGTTTTTTCAGAAATTAAACTACAAATTGATAAAAATGAGAATTTCGTTAGGATTGAAGGTATTGATTTTAGTCGAATGCAAAGCCAGTAAATACTCTAAAAAGGAATGCATACGTTACTACGGCAAACATGATTAAAGTAAACCAGGCAAAAGCTTTGAAATAATTTCTAACAATATAATTACCAATATTTTTAAATCCTTCTAGATAAATATTTTTTAAGAGTAAAACTGTTTTCATATTTTTTCGTTTGAATTTTGTTCAAAGATGTACCCACTTTTTATTTCTTCTTTTCCAAATCGATGTAGAGGATTGTTTTTATCGATAAACTGCATCTTGTGTGCTGTAAATCCTGAATTTTGGTAGATTATCTACCATGTCATAAATCTTTCTATCCTATTAAAATAAGGGTTTCATCGATGAATGGTAAAAGGAATAAGGGAAATCGCTGTTCAATTTGCTTAAGGCACATTTAGTACCGTGGTATGAAGTTTATAAGAAGTAGCCAGATAAATGGAAATTAGCCTAATAAAGTGTATTTTTAGAAAAGACATAAGACATTATCTAGTAGAATGGAAAGAAAAAAATTTATCAAATCCACTGCAGCATTTGCAGCAATTAGTGCTATGGCACCCATGGCCGCCTGTAGAGATACAAAGAATCAAGTTAAAAGTGTAACCAATGTTCCGCCCCCAAGAACCAATTGGGCAGGAAATTATACGTACAAGGCAAAGCAACTCCATAGCCCGAAGACGGTGGCAGAATTACAGCAACTTGTAAAGCAGTTGCCGGAACAAAAGGCTCTGGGGTCTTGTCACTGCTTTAATAATATTGCCGACAGTCCTTTGAACCAGATTTCTACTAAAAACTTAAGTGGGATTATAGCTATTGATGAAAAAGCCTTAACCGTAACCGTTGGAGCCGGGACCAAATATGGTGCATTTGCCCCAGAGCTGCACAAACGGGGTTATGCCCTACATAATTTGGCTTCCTTACCACATATTTCTGTTGCAGGTGCTTGTGCAACAGCTACACATGGGTCTGGAGTATCTAATGGAAATTTGGCATCTGCTGTTACAGCCTTGGAACTAGTTACTGCGGATGGAGAACTGATAAAACTAGACAAAGAAGAAGATCCTGAATTACTCAACGCTTCCGTAGTAAATTTGGGAGCACTTGGTATCCTAACCCAAGTTACATTGGCTATTGAAAAAACCTTTGATGTACAACAGAATGTATATCAAGATTTGCCTTTGGAGGCTTTAAAAGAAAATTTTGATGCAATTATGTCCGGAGGGTACTCTGTTAGCTTATTTACCAACTGGCAGAACCAGATTATTAGTCAGGTTTGGGTAAAAGAGAAAGTAGGTAAAAATACAACAAAACCTACAGAAAACTATTACGGAGCTAAGGCAGCCACCAGAAACTTACATCCAATTACCGAAATGTCTGCTGAGAATTGCACGGAACAGATGGGTATAGCAGGCCCTTGGTACGACAGGCTACCACATTTTAAGATGGGGTTTACCCCAAGTAGTGGCGAAGAGCTTCAATCGGAGTTCTTTGTACCCATGGAAAGGGCTCTCGAGGCGATTCTTGCCTTGGAGAAAAGAAGAAATGAAATTTATCCACAATTAATGATTACGGAAATCAGAACTATTGCTGCTGATGATTTATGGTTGAGTCCCTGTTATAAGCAGGATAGTGTGGCAATACATTTTACCTGGAAGCAAAACCCAAAGGAAGTTGCTACTTTAATAAAAATGATTGAAAAAGAGTTAGCTCCATACCAGTACCTACCGCATTGGGGCAAATTATTTTCTACCGACCCTTCTTATTTAGCTGCGCGATATAAAAGATATTCAGAGTTTAAAGCATTGGCGGTGCGATGGGATCCCAATGGAAAATTTAAAAACGAATTTCTAAATACCAATTTATACGGGTAGTCAAAATTCCTTCCATTACTATTCTTATAAATTGATTATCTTGTAAGGATAGCTGCTGAAATCGGCACAAATGGAAACCAATCAACCTAATCATAGCGCCTCGGGAGACCTTAGTCGCCATAGCTCTTTTTTGACCGTACTTACTTCAGAAATTGAGAAAAACATAAATAATAGTCAATTTGGCGTAGATAGTTTAGCAAAGGCCGTTGGGATGAGTAGGTCTAGTCTACATCGAAAATTGCAGAGGGCTACGGGTCTTTCAACAAGTCAGTTTATTAGGGAGTTTAGGCTTAAAAAAGCCTTGGAGATTTTACAATCCGAGGATATAACTGCCTCAGAAACTGCTTATCGTGTGGGCTTTAGTAGTGCTACCTACTTCAGTACTTGTTTTCACAACCATTATGGATATACCCCTGGAGAAGTGAGTCGGGTACCAGAAAGTAAAGATCAGGAGAGCGAATACAAAAGTGTCAAGGAAGGCAAAAGAATTAATGTTTATTTTATAAGTGCTCTAGTGGTTTTAATCCTGGGAACTGGAAGTTGGTTCTATTATAAATCAACCAATACCAACATAACGACTGCAGCTAATGAGACCACCGAACTTCACAAATCGATCGCTGTACTACCTTTTAAAAATTGGACTGGCGATTCATCCCTGGAATATGTAAGTGATGGAATGACAGATGCGGTCATATCAAGACTTACAAAGGTTAGTGCCTTAGACAAGGTTATCCCATTTACCACCTCCTTAACCTATAAAAACACTAACAAAAATGTAGAAGTTATTGCCAAGGAACTGGGAGTAGAAAATCTTCTTCAGGGAAATTTACAATTATCAGGTGACCAGATAAGGATTAGCCTTCAACTCGTAAATGTGCCAAAAAATAATCATCTCTGGTCTAAAGAATATACTTTTCAATGGAAGAATGATGAAATTTTCGGCATACAATCGCAGGTGGTAGAAGGAATAGCAGAGCAAATGAATGCTCCTATTTCTAAAGAAGAATTAGTACAAATTCAAAAAGTGGCTACAACCAACAAGCAGGCCTATACCTACTATCTTCAGGCAGGATTTCAAAAGCATAAGGCCAATAGTGAATCTTATAAAATAGCTAAAGACTTGTATGAACATTCCATATCGCTTGATTCCAGTTTTTTGGAGCCCTACTTGGGGATTGCAGATATTTGGTTGAGTGGGGGTTTGGTCTGGGGTCTGTATACAGAACAAGAAGCATGGAAGAATGCCAAGTACTATATACAGAAAGCGCTTGATATTGATCCTAATTCCAGAGAGATAAAAGATGAGTTATACAGTGGCTATTTTTATTTTGATTGGGATTTCAAAAAAGTAGAGCCTTACTATCACGAATTAAGAACGAATTCATTCTATGACGATACACCAGTTATGGATGCCGATTACGCCATTAAAACAGGCAGGTTAAAAGAAGCGGTAGAGGCAATGAACAGAAATATTTTAGTGGATCCTTCCATCGGTGTATTTTTCTTTTTTAAAGCGGAGGCACTAATGCTTCAGGGAAAGGTAGATGAGGCAAAAAAAATAATGCGGGAATCCGACCCACTCTACAGCGATAATTGGTTTTATTTGCGAGAATCTGCGAAGACCCATTATTATCTAAAACAGTACGATCAATCAAAACTTCAGTTAGATCGACTCCTTAACCGGTTCCCGGATTACCCTCCCATATTAATGTGGCTCAATGCAGTTTATGCCCAAATGGACGGGGATAGTACTAAAACAATGAAACATTTGAAAGAACTTCAGAACAAGTATGATCAAGGAGCTTCTGGCAGTCCGGCTTGGTTTCTGGCCATGTATTATTTTAGTATTGATCAGTACGACGAAGCTTTTTCCTGGTTAGATTTGTCTTATAAGCGCCATGAGGTAGAAATGACGTGGCTAAAACAAGAACCCCTTTTAATTCCTGTACGCAAGGATCCTCGTTACCTTGCTCTGTATGAGAAAGTTGGATTTACAGCCTTAGATTCGGCTATAGTCTCTATGCAATCCCAATAAGGGTAGTCTGCTGTAGAATCATATTTTAAACCTTTTGCAACATAATTTTAATGGTTGTCTCCATTTTTTAATAAAGTTTCAACATAGCTGTTAGGTACCGTTACTCATCTTTTCTGAACTTTAGTGGACAAGTTTATTTACTTGATAGTCAATGACTAAGTAACGAATCACTAACAAAAATTAAGAACATGGAACTAGACGAAGAAAAATTACATGAATTATTAGGAAAGGTAGTAACCGAAATGGGTGCTGCCGCAAACGGACCTCTTATATTATTAGGAGATAAGTTGGGTCTGTTTGAGTCCTTGGCACTTAACGGTCCGATGAACTCTACGGAATTGGCCGATGAAACGAATACCGCGGAGAGGTACGTCAGAGAATGGTTGTCTGCACAAGCGGCCTCGGGATATATTACGTATAACAGCTCTGCGAATAATTTTTCGATGACTCCAGAACAAGCAGCAGTTTTTGGAGTAAAAAATAGTCCCGTTTTTATGACGGGTGCCTTCTATGCCATCACTTCAGTTTACAACGATACACCTAAGATAGAAAGTGCCTTTAAAACTGGTGAAGGTGTTGCGTGGGGAGATCATAATACCTGTCTGTTTTGTGGTACTGAAAAATTCTTTAGTCCTTCCTATGAAAGTAATTTAGTTAGTCAGTGGATTCCATCATTGAGTGGGGTAGAAGAGAAGTTGCAAAAAGGTGCAAAAGTTGCGGATATCGGTTGCGGACATGCAGCTTCTACCATAATAATGGCCAAAGCATTTCCCAACTCTACCTTTATTGGATATGATTATCACGATAAATCTATTGAACAAGCAAAGAACAGAGCAGCCGAGGCAGGAGTTGAGAATGTTTCATTTGAAGTATCCACTGCTAAAGAATTTGCTGGAACAGACTATGATTTGGTAACCTTTTTTGATTGTCTGCACGATATGGGCGATCCGGTTGGTGCAATGGCACATGTGAAGGAAGTTTTAAAACCGGATGGTAGTTGCATGATTGTTGAGCCCTTTGCTATGGATAACCTGGAAGATAATTTGAACCCGGTTGGTAGAGCTTTCTATGCGTTTTCGACCAGTATTTGCACTCCTTGTTCTCTAAATCAGGAGGTGGGTCTGGCCCTGGGAGCACAGGCGGGTGAAAAACGACTCAAAGAGGTAGTTACCTCAGCAGGTTTTCCTTCCTTTCGAAGAGCCACAGAAACTCCATTCAATCTCATTCTGGAGGCAAGACTTTAATCCATTTAAAAAACCAAGCCGTTCTAAGAACATAAAAACGGCAATACAAGATTTAGAATAAGTAACCAATTAAATTCAAGTAAAATGAAATTCAAAAGACAAGTAATTCTCGGTACAGCAGTTGTTTTATTAATAACGTCCTGTAAAGAGGAAAAAAAAGAAGTAGTAGCCCCAATAGTGGAAGTCGATTTAATTTATGATAGTTTTCCAGAACAAGAAAGGGAAGTTCTGGTATTTATGGAAGAGTTAAAAGAGACCATTCACAATGGGGATGTGGAAAAACTGATATCTTATCATGCTTATGGACCCAAGTTTACAGAATTCAATGGAGGAGCTAAAAGGGTAGGGAGTATAGAAAATGAAAAAACAGAACGCGGGATTTTTGGTAACGTAACGGAAATTGTAAAGTTCGATTTTAACGATTTAAAAATTGCCGTATACGATCAGGTGGCAAACGTCACTTTTCATTCTGATTTTCAATTAATGTTCGGAGAAGATTTGGTGGTAGTTAATGATCAGATAACACTACTTTTAGTAAAAACCCCTGATGGCTGGAAGTTTGTTCATGAGCACCATTCTCCCTTAAAGAAAGAAGAAGCATCCTAAACTAGTCCTTCTAGAATTCTATTCCTTAAAAACAGCCCGCAATGATAATTGCGGGTTTCTTTTTTATGAAAAGCCTATTTTGATTATACTTTCAAAACGCTTGCCGATATGAAATATTTAATTGTCACCTATCGCAGAATGTATTCCTTAAATCCAAGTAAAACAGTATTTAGTTAGTTTTTGAAGCTACTTCCTTCGGCTTAGATATTGTTTTTGGTTTATAAACTATTAGAGTAGGCACTAAATTTCTATGGACGGTTTAGAACTATTTCCTTTTGATTCGGACATATTATTCCGGAAACAATTCGATTGAAGTAGTCTTGCAAATAAATTTACCGATATTTACAGGCAGTTGTAGTTACAGAATTTCTAAGTCTTAAGCAGAAGCGTAGTACATAATTCTACTGCCATGACCAATTGTATAAATAAAAGGTTCCGAAGAACATAAATGACCAAATCCAAAATTTCCTTCCTTTTTAGTCGTATACCGCACGCGATTACCATGCTATTTGGAATAATTGTTTTAGCAACCCTATTAACTTATATACTGCCAGCCGGCACTTATGAAAGGGTATTGGTTGATGGAAGAAATGTCGTGGTGCCCAATTCGTACACTATTGTTCCCTCCTCACCCGTTGGTTTATTGGATATGTTTAAGGCTATACCCTTAGGTTTTAAAGCTGCAGTTGAAATAATCTTTATTGTCTTGGCTGGAGGTATTATGTTTGGGTTTATGGAAAAATCGAAAGCCGTAGAGAATGCCGTGGGGACCTTAGTCAAAAGTATGGGACTGCATAATAAATATCTCATTATTGTTTTGATAACCTTTATTTATGGGTTGCTTGGTGTTACAGTTGGCTACGAAAACAATATCGCCATGGTACCCATTGCTGCGGTTCTAAGTTTGGCCCTTGGAGGGGATTTAATGTTGGCCGCTGGGATATCTGTGGGAGCGATGACCATTGGTTTTGGACTCTCGCCAATAAATCCATATACCGTGGGAACAGGACATAAATTGGCAGAATTACCTATGTTTTCCGGGGCACTTTTGCGTAGTGTTTTGTGTTTTACCGCTCTTGGAGCTATGGCCTATTACAATGTACGATATTTTAAAAAGATCACTCTGGAACCTTCAAAAAGCTTGGCTAAAGGCCTGGATATATCCGAACTAAATTTATCAAAGCCTTTACAAGAGTATCGCTTAACAAACAAGAATAAGTTAGTTATTTCAATTTTTGTTTTAGGCCTACTGTTTATTTTATATGGAGTTTTTAACTGGCATTGGTATATAAATGAACTCTCTGCAGTTTTTCTTATTATCGCTTTGCTTTGTGGAATTGTTTCAAATATGAATGCCACTACAATGAGTGAAACGGTTTTGAAAGCTGTGGCTTTGGCTGCTCCTGGAGCTTTTATGGTAGGTTTTGCCACATCTATCAAAGTACTTTTGGAAATGGGGAATATTGGCGACACCATATCCTACCAACTTTCTTTGATGTTAGAGGGTTTACCGCTATATGTGTCTGCAATAGCCATGTCGGTTTCACAATCGGTTATTAATTTTTTTATCCCTTCTGGAAGCGGTCAGGCTTTGGCAACCTTACCGGTTATGCTACCCTTGGGTGAATCTTTAGGTCTCTCCAGACAAATAACCATCCTAGCTTTTCAGATTGGGGACGGATTGTCTAATTTAGTAAATCCAACTCTTGGGGGACTTATTGCCATGTTAAGTATGTGTCGCGTTCCTATAGATAGATGGATACGTTTTATATTCCCGGTATTAATTAGCCTTTTAGGGTTAGCATTTTGTGCCCTTATTGTGGCCGTAGCAATAAATTATAAATAAATCTATGACCGTAGAGAACATTCTCGAAAAACTTGTTTCCTTTCCAATTCTTGGCGGACAAAGTAATTTAAGCATCCTAAATTGGATAAAAGACTATATCGAAGGCCTCGGTATTAGCACCACTCTGGTGCCAAATAAAGAGGGCACCAAGGCTTCTCTTCACTGTAGAATAGGCCCGGCTGTTGATGGGGGAGTTATTCTGTCAGGGCATATGGACGTAGTGCCTGTTGAAGGACAGAATTGGACCTCCGATCCTTTTGTGTTAACCGATAAAGGGGATGGCAAGCTTTACGGAAGAGGATCTTGTGATATGAAGGGTTTTCTTGCTTGTTGCTTGGCGGCGTTGCCAGGAATGTTAGAAGCGAGTCTGAAAAAGCCAATTTATTTTGCCTTCTCATACGATGAAGAAGTGGGTTGTTTGGCTGCGCCGGAACTGGCAAAACATATTTGTAATCACTATTCAGAAAAACCGAAATACGCCCTAATCGGGGAGCCTTCCATGATGGAACCTATTATTGGTCAGAAGGGTATTTACATCCTCGAAACTTACGTGAACGGCTCTGCAGGCCACAGTAGTCGTATCAAACAAGAAGTAAGCGCTATACATGAGGCCATGCGTCTTATTCTCTGGCTTGAGGCAAAAATGGATAATTTGATTAAAGATAACCGCTTAGATGAGCGATTCCATCCACCTCATTCCAGCATTCATATTGGTCTTGTCAATGGTGGTATAGCTCCGAATGTAATTGCAGATAAGGCACATTTCTATTGGGATTTACGTACCATCCCCATGGACGACATTCCGTCTATCGTAAAGGAATTTGAGTCTTATTGTCGGGAACGAGAGAACGCTTTGCGCTCTATTTATTCTGATTTTTCAATCAAGACTGTAGAACACCATCCACCAGTACCGCATTTGGATACCCAGGCGGATGACCCGATTGTTGGTTTGATCCAAAAGATTTCAGGTAATTCTAAACTAGATACCGTTTCTTATGCTGCTGAAGCAGGACAATTTGCAAACGAAGGTTTTCATGCAGCCATTTGTGGACCTGGGTCTATCGAACAGGCCCATAGGGCGGACGAATTTATTAGTAAAGAACAGTTGGGTAAAGGAATGGAAATGATGCGTAATCTCATCAAGGAACTTTCTTCAGAAGACTTTAATTAGTTTTCCTTAGCTATAGTTTTCGACGGTCATGGGCTATTTCAATCTAACAAGAAGTACTTTGATCACTCTATGCAAAAAGACTTGAGTGAAATGACGAGCCAAATTTGCTTTTAGCTATTACTATATAAATAATCGCGGCATAGCAGTAATGAAAAGTAAACCATTTAAAAAAAACGAACACATGAAACAAATCATATTAATCAGCCTTATTGCGTTAGTCATTAGCAGTTGTGCAGATGCTGCTACAAAACTGGATAAAAAAGACGAAAAGGTGGAGATCATATCCGAAGAAGAGGCCTTAAAGCTATTGCATAGTTGGACCGATTTTTATCTTAAAGGTGATGCCTTAGGTCTAAATGAGATATTAGATGATTCTTGGAAATATTCTGGTTCTTCCGATGGCCGTACGACGGATAAACAGGCGACGATGGAAGAATTTTCAAACGCAGATTACAGTTTTCACAGTATAACCTATGACGATCTCGAAGTGAACCTTTATTCCGATATAGCTGTAATTCGAGGAACAGAGGAAATGGTGATTATTGGATCCAGCGGGACGGACACTACCAAATTAGCTCTGCGGTTTACAGATGTTTATCAGAAAAAAAACGGCAAGGTAAAAGCCATAGCTACCCATAGTTCGCCTATCGACTAGCATACAGATTAATTACATTTTATTCCGTTCGAAGGCTGTTGACAGGATTTGCAAGGGCAGCTTTAATTGCCTGAAAACTCACCGTGAGTAAGGCGATACAAATAGCCACAATACCTGCAACGAAAAAGACGGAGATATTTATTTTTATTCGATAGGCAAAGCCCTCTAGCCAGTTTTGCATCATCCAATATGCTAATGGAATAGCTAAAAGGAAGGAAAAAAACACCAATCGCATAAATTCTTTGGAGAGCAGCTGAACGATTCCTATTATACTGGATCCAAGAACCTTTCGTACGCCAATTTCTTTTTTTCGTTGCTCTGCAGTATAGGCGGCAAGTCCAAATAATCCGAGACAGGAAATGACAACGGCCAGTAGGGCAAAAATATTGGCAAGACTAGATACCAACTTTTCACTTCTGAACCTCGCATCGAAGGCATCGTCTACAAATTCAAACTCGAAAGGAAACGCTGGATTATGCTTTTTTAGAACATTTTCTATCTGCGTGAGTATACCGGATAAATCGGAGGTCGACTTAATCTTCACATATAGAAACCTCGCATCTCCGTGATGGTTGAAAAACATTACCGGATCGCTACTTCCATACATATCGCCGTAGAGATAGTCTTTAACCACACCAATCACCGTATAGGACTCATCATCACGGCTTACCGACTTACCAATGGCACTACCGCTACCCATCATTTTTGCAAACGACTCGGTTACAAGTATGTTATTGTTGGCATTATCGATATCGTTTTGGAATCCGCGACCTTCCAAAATCTCCATGCCCGTTGTTTCGAAAAACCCGGAACTAATATATCGGAACGAAATTAAAACATCCTCGGTATCGATGCCTCCAGACCATTGAAATCCGGATCCGTTATTTCCTCCGCTAAGCACTTCGGAATTCGATAAACCAATATTACCAACATAACCAGATGCCATTAAATCTTGTTCTATAGGAATAAAATTTTTGATTATATCTCCATTTACAGGAATCTTGATGAGATCCTCCTTAACAAAGCCTAAATCTCTACTTTTTACATGATCTATCTGTTGGAAAACAACTAGGGTAGCAATGATAAAAACTATAGAAATGGTAAACTGAACTATCACTAATCCCTTACGAATAAAAGGAGCGCTTCCTTTTTTGTTTCTAACTCCTTTTAGGACTTGGACCGGTCTGAAGGAAGAGAGATAAAACGCCGGGTACCATCCTGCCAGAAGACCGCAAAATATGGTAATCCCCAAAAGAGATAGGAGATGAATTGGACTGGATAGTTGTAATTCTAATTGCTTGTCGATCAGAATATTAAAATTAGGTAATAGTATTTCAATTATAATTACGCTTAGTATACAGGCAATAAAAGCAGTAATCAAAGCCTCGGCCATAAACTGGGAAACCAGATTGTTTCTGGCAGATCCCAAGACTTTTCTAACGCCTACCTCATTGGACCTTCTTTCGCTCCGGGCCGTCGATAGATTCATGAAGTTGATACAAGCAATCAGAAGAATAACTACGGCTATAAAGGCGAATAGGCGTACATAAATTATTTGTCCGCCTACCTGCATTCCACCTTCGAAATTGGACCTTAAATACCAGTCTTTCATAGAGTGTAAGAAGGCAATGGTGTCTTCATCTCCGGTTTTAGCCGGCAGGACTTTCCGAACCTTGTTATCGACCACATCAAAGTTGGCATCCGGGGATAATTCTACAAAGGTGTCCGAAAATAAGCTTCCATACTCTTTCATCCAGGGTCTGTCCTCTACAATCTTATCAAAGGGAGCAACCCATTCGAACCCATAGCTTACGTTGGGAGGTAAGTCTTCAAATACCCCACTAATGGTATAGTTAGTCTCATTGTTAACTCGTAAAACCTTTCCCAGTGCAGGGTTTCCAACCCCATAAAGATTTTCTGCCGTTTCCCGGGAGATAACAATTGCATCAGGATTCTTAAAAGCAGTAGTACGATTCCCTTCAATAAAATTCAGACTAAACATGTTTAAGAAATCCGGATCAGCGAACCTCCCATACGAATTAATAGAAGATTCTCCTTCGGTAAAAAGGAGGTCTATGCCGATAGTCCTGGTACTCCCAATAACTTCGGGGATTTCCTCTTTTAGAACTGCTGCCAGGGGACCAGGGGTAGCCTGAAAAAAAGTACGCCACTCTCCCTCGTATTTTTGATTCGTCGGTACGTAGTATATCACGTCCTTTTTTGGAAAATCACTATTAAATTTCAATTCATCTTCTACCCAAAGAAGAATTAAGCAAGCGCAGCTTATTCCAATAGACAGGCCAAAAATGTTTAGGGCACTGTAACCTTTATTCTTCCATAGATTTCTCCAAGCGGTCTTTAAATAGTTTTTTATCATAATCCGTTTCTTGTATTGGTGCCTTTACCGTTAGTCTTTTGCTTAATGCTTTGCCTATTTAGGATGTGAAAAGAAAGAACCTAGAACTATGCCAAATGTATATATATCTAGTAATCAGATTCTTGCGTCAATATATGAAGAATAGATTTTAGATTCCTGTAAAGAAATTTTACAAAAGCTGTCTAATACTTTTACAATAACCATACAAAATTAAAACTGGTTTGATTTTCTTTTTTTAGGATAGGCGTTTAATCAGAATCAAATGGGATTCTTGTTTTGTGACGATGACAATAATTTACCACGATTAGAAATACTTTTCATTTGAAACCGCTCTGGTGATTTGACTTTAGAAACGAACTTTAAATCATTGAGCTTCTCTAGATTCTGATGCTTCACACAAGGAAACGCATTTCTGTTTCCACAGTACTTTCTTCAATTCTTGGGTTTGTTTTCCCGTTCAACAATCCAAAACGATGGTTCAGCAGAAAAATCTTCTATAAGAATACATCTAAGCGCATATTTGGTACATGTTTAATTAAAAATAATACAATGACCAGCGAAGAAGTTTTTTCACTAACCAACATGATAGCAATGCTCATGTGGCTATTAATGATTGGATTACCAAAATGGAAGTTCACCCGTTTCTTAATGGAATATAAGTTGGTGCCTCTTTTTCTTTCTCTTTTTTACTTTTTTTACATGGTTGCACATCTGAAAACAGGTGGTGGCTTAGACTTTGGAAGTTTGGCTTCTGTTATGGCACTTTTTACTTTCAAGAATGCACTAATGGCCGGATGGGTTCACTATTTGGCATTCGACCTTCTCGTTGGAATATGGATGCTTAAACAGAATGAACAGCTTGGTATTCATCAGTTGCTTATGGCACCATGCCTAATTGCAACATTTATGTTAGGGCCTGTAGGCTTTCTACTCTTCATGATTATAAGAACCATTAAATTATCTAAATAATGAAATTCATTAAAAATATATTGCAAATTGTCCGTAATGAAAGCCCTATTTTATATGGCATTGTAATTCTGCATTTTATTCTGGCCATAGTTTGCTTATTTGGTTGGGCATTGGATAGCAGAGAATTACTGGGTCTCAATGTATGGGTTAAGCCTTTGAAGTTTAGCATTTCTGGGGGAATATATTTACTTACTTCGGGTTATTTGATAACCTTATATCCATTCTCTAAAAGAAAGAAAAATGTAATCAATTCTATTATCTCCTGGACTATGGCGATAGAAATATGTATTATTTTTATTCAGGGGGCAAGAGGGGTACAATCTCACTATAATCAGTCCAATTGGGTAGATGGAATCCTTTTCGCATCCATGGGGATTCTAATAAGTATCCTGGTTCTGACCATGGTCTTTTTTATTGTGGAAACCATAAGATTAAGACTGCGCACCCCGCGACCAGTACAATGGGGTATTCTTTTTGGCTGGTTAATTGTTCTGTTTGGCAGTTGGGTAGGTGGTCAGATGATTGCGCAAATGGCACATAATGTAGGAGTTGCCGATGGGGGAGCAGGTCTTCCTTTGGTCAATTGGAGTACGGTTGCAGGGGATTTGCGTGTTGCCCATTTTTTCGGATTGCATGGTATACAAATTATTCCTTTATTCGCAGTAGTTATAAACGAGAGATGGAAAAGTAATATCCATGTTAAGAACCTGGTAGTACTAAGTTTTGCATTATTGTACTTCTCTTGGATAGCCTTTACTTTTTATCAGGCAAAGCAAGGATTGCCGTTTATAGGCTAGTAAATCTACTAATACATGCATTTATCTAATAAAGAAAAGCGAATAAAGTATTTAGGTTTTAATGACGTTTGGTTTGTTACAGTCGGTATTCTGGTACTAAGTTTTGTAACAGATTTTCTTTTCTCTAATAATTCCTTTGCGCGTTTACCATTTTTTGAGGCTACTATCAACTGGAGTGTATCTCTTATGTTTTCTACGGTAAATTGGTTGGTAATGCGAAAGGTAATTATTGCTTTACGCAAAAGATATCCAAAATTAAGAGATAATAAAATACGTATCCCTTTAATATTCTTAGCTCTTGTGACTTCTATCTTAACAATAGACTTTTTAGGAAATAGTATACTGGGTTATATTTTTGACGAGAGTTATAACCATCCTCTGCGTTCCAAGATTGTTCTTCCCATAATCCTCATAAGTACCATGACGATGGCTATTTATGAGGCATTGTATTATTATATTCGATTAAAAGAGTCGATACGTGTAGAAGAGCAGACCAAACGAGCAATTGTGCAAGCACAACTAGATGCTTTAAGAAATCAGGCGCAACCTCACTTTTTCTTTAATACTTTAAATACACTTAGGGATATTATTGATCAGAATACCAAAGAAGAAGCAAAGGAATTTGTAAACCGATTGTCTGAGGTCTATCGTTTTATACTTGAATCTGGGAATTCTAATTTAATTTCCTTGGCAGATGAATTAAAATTTGCAGAGGCCTATATGCATATTCAAAAAGAACGATTTGGGCAGAACCTTAGCATTAAATGGAATATAAATGAGAGGAAGAAAGAGTACCTCATTATTCCCATGAGTCTTCAGCTGTTATTAGAAAATGCTGTTAAACACAACGTAATTTCCAAAGCGAAGCCATTGGAGATTTATGTAGAGACGCAGGATGACAGACTCATAGTGTACAATAAAATCGTACCAAAATCTACTCATTTACCTACTACTAAGCTAGGACTAAAGAATATAACTAGTCGATATAGACTTATTTCGGAAGAAGAAATCTTAATTAGCAAGAAGGAAGGAATATTTAAAGTATCCCTGCCATTATTGTCTCATGAGAATCAAATACTAGAGCATGCAGATATTAATAATTGAAGATGAAGCCCGCGCTGCCAATCAATTGCAGTCCTTACTTAGTGGTTTAGATTTTAACTACGAATTACTGGAGGTGATTGATACGGTAGAAGAGAGTGTTCTTTGGTTACAGAACCATAAAAGTCCGGATTTAATATTTATGGATATACAATTAGCAGATGGTCTTAGTTTTGAAATTTTTCAAAAAGTACACACAGATTGTCCAATTATATTTACCACTGCTTTTGACCAGTATGCCATCCGTGCATTTAGGGTAAACAGTATTGACTACCTCTTAAAGCCAATTCAGGAAGCAGACCTTAATCGGGCACTTGAAAAACTCCGTCGATCTAAAAAAGAACTAACGCATACCGTCGATATACTTAATAGCTTAATGAACGATTTACAAAAACCTAAAACACGAAGTGGAATACTAGTGAAAGATGGTGATGGTTTTA
This sequence comes from uncultured Eudoraea sp., assembly GCA_964636005.1. Classification (GTDB taxonomy): domain Bacteria; phylum Bacteroidota; class Bacteroidia; order Flavobacteriales; family Flavobacteriaceae; genus Eudoraea. Next base: position 2,246 of record CAZWPZ010000123.1, on the reverse strand, counting down.
TTCAGATAAGAATGGATGAGTTAGTGTATATCTATTCTGAAGAGAGCATAACTTTTGGAGTGACCCAGACAAAAAGGGTCATAATTGATGAAACTTTAGATCAATTAATATCTACCATGGATGCCAAAGAGTTTTATCAGATAAATCGGGGTCAAATTGTTGCGAAGAAGGCGATACAAAAAATTGACAAGTACTTTAACCACCGCCTGAAACTTGTTATTCAAAGGGCAGGGGAGAAGGAGTTTATTGTTAGTAGACAAAAAACAAACGCTTTTAAAAGTTGGCTAAACGCTTAAAGAAAAGCCACTTGCCAGGTCTTGAATTCCAGACGTAGTTCAGCGTTTAATTCTTAGAAATAGAAAGAGGCCAGAACAAAAATTACAAAAACTATAGGCAGAAGTTTGTATTCTATCTTTTTCGAACATAATGGCTTTGCGTAATTTGATTGAGGTAGGTTTTTGTTTCTAGTAGTTGAAATTTCTGTTGGTTTGGTAGTTCTGTAAACAACGGAGAACCTCCTCCCAATAAAATTGGAATCGTTGAAAGAATAATTTCATCTATCAAATCAGACGCAAGGAAACTACGGATTGTTGCACCCCCATCAATGTACAACCTATGGTATCCTTTTTTGTGAATTTGTGTCACTATTTCTGTGCTAGTACCCCGAACTAAATACGCTTTATCTATATGCGATTTGGGTATTTCATCCAGCTTACTACTCCATACAAAAACAGGTTTGTCATACGGCCAGTCTACATCGAATCCCAAAACAGTTTCAAATGTTGTTCTTCCCATTACAAGAGCATCAATTTTGTTAACGAAATCCGTATAGCCCATATCGTCCATATTCGGGTTGGGAATGGAATATAGCCAGTTTATCTCTCCATTTTTGTCCGCGATAAAACCGTCTAAACTGGTTGCAATAAATACACTGTTTTTTTTATTAAGTTTCATAGGAAAACAATAGGGTTCAAATTTATTTCTTTCTAAAAAAAAATGCTGCCTGATCTCCTTTTTTCGCCCGGTTTAACTCCTTTGCCTTATTTGAATAGTTACGTTGCTTAATTTTACTTTGGATATATCCAATAACTCCTTTTTGTCTTGGAGTATGGAGCGGGATATCTTTTATATATTTTTCGCTAGCTGTAAACTGAAAGTGAGTAGAATCATAGAGTGTTTTGTACATTTCCAGGCCCACTTTTTTTCCTAAGTCTGACATGCTTTCAACGGAATGAAGGAAATAATGCCTAGGGGCATCCAGTTGTACCCAATTTACCCCGTAGTGCTTCCAAGCGAAGGATGTTACCGTTGGAATCCTAATTATACATACCCCATTGGGTTTAAGAAGTTCGGAAACTTTTTGCAAGTGTTCTAAAGGGTTTGGAACATGTTCAAAAGAATGATGGTAAGTTATTATATCCCAACTACCTTCCATTTCAAATAGGTTCAAATTCTTAATTTGTAATCCATTGTCGTAATCTATAGTTGATTGTAAGAATGGGTCACATCCCAGAAGGTTTTTGAAACCAAGTTCTGCCAATGGATATAGAAAACTTCTTCCATTACCGCAGCCAACATCTAGAATTCTAGTATTTTTTGATACATCGAGATTCTCAAATATATTGTAAACTTTATTCCCGGAAAATGACCTTATAACCCTATCAAGAATTCCTCTTCCATTTACTAGTGCAGCGTATTTTCTAAGGACAATTTTTCCTAAAATTCCTTTGAATTTCTTACCATTAAATGCATCAAAACTGTAATAATCTTCAGGATAGTATTTGGATATATCCTTTGGGAAATCAGCTATTTGCAAACACCCACACGCACTACACTGAAAATACAAAAATTCATCCCGAAAGCCGAACATCATTTCCCTAGCGGTGTAAAGCGTATTGTTTACACTATTGGTACATATTCTGCACACGTTTAACTTCGTTTGACTTTCCATAATGACTATTAATTGGTATAAGCTAGAAGCACAAACGATCCGACAAAGTGTATTATTACGAGACTCTGGAAAGGTTCATGTTAAATTAAGCAAACCATAATTTAGAGACTTCTAGCTCTATATCTCGGCAGCAGAAGGATAATATGCGGATTACCCTTTACTGTACTTGTTGGCGGTAAAACTACGTATTTCTATTGTATTTACGGCCTTTTTAATTTGAGGTGACTTATGGAAACTTCGTTAGAAACGCTTCTAAAACATAAAAGCCCAATGGATTACCTTCGGTTTTCCCTAC
>CAZWPZ010000122.1:0-5903 GCA_964636005.1 uncultured Eudoraea sp. | reverse complement strand
GTTTCAATTAATACTGCAGTTTGAATCGTCATATGAAGACAGCCTGCAATTCTAGCCCCTTTTAATGGTTGTTCTTCCTTGTATTCTTCTCGCAAGGCCATTAGACCTGGCATTTCTGCTTCAGCGAGTTTAATTTCTTTTCTCCCCCAAGAAGCAAGTGAAATATCTTTAACTTTATTCGGAAAGTATGCGATTGTTTTGGTTCCCATAACTATTTATTTTTACTTTCGCCTTAAGTAGTCCTAAGGCATTTACTAAAATGCAAAGGTACATATAAGATAAGAAATGGCATGCCTCTTTACAAAACTATAACAGTAAGTCCCAATATCAAATTACTGGTCTGGAAAGTAACAGAGGAAGAAAATGACTTGGAGCGTGACCTAATTCTCACTCCGGGCTCTGTACATCGGCTTAAAGAGATGAAATCAGAGCTGCATAGAAGAGCCTATTTAAGTGTTAGGCATTTATTTTCCCAAGCTGGTTACCAAGACGAAGATGTATATTACGATTCCTCCGGGAAACCGCATCTTCGAGACGGAGCCCATATTTCGATAACCCATTCTTTTAATTATACGGGAATTATAATAAGCACTAAAGAAGAAGTAGGTATTGATATTGAAAAAAAGAGGCCTAAGATTTTGCGTATTGCCCATAAATTCACAACATTCCCGATTCCGGAATTACCTGAGGAGCAGGAAAACACTATTAGCAGGCTCACTATTTTATGGGGCTGCAAAGAGTCTATTTATAAAATTTTTGCAACTCCAGGACTTAGCTTTTTAAAGAACATCTATGTGGAAGAATTTAGTCTAGATACTAAAAAATCAATAAATGCGCTGACCCGATATGCAAATAAGGAAACGACATTTAAACTTCAATTTATTGAGTTCGAAGGATTTATATGTGTGTACGCTTTACAAGACTATATAGGAACGAAGAAGAGAACTAAAAACATGGAATACCTATGAAAATTTCGGTAGAATTAACTTTAACCCCGCTGCAAAACGATTATGAAAACCATATTATTAATTTTATTAAAAAGTTACGTGCATCGGACCTTATAGTGATTGAAAATTCCTTGAGCACTCAGGTTTTTGGTGACTACGATAAGGTGATGAAAGTGTTACAGGAGGAAATTAAAAACTCCTTTGAATTAATGGAGGCCGGCTTGCTATATATGAAGTTGGTAAAAAGCGATCGAAGTGATTATGAGCCTCATTTTTGATTGGATTTTTGCCCAATATGAAGAGACTGCAACCCACTTGGTTGTCTTAGAGCTTATTGCCGTTTTTTTTGGATTTCTCAGTGTTTGGTATGCTAAAAAAGAGAATATCCTGGTATTTCCAACTGGTATAATTAGTACTGGTATTTTTGTTTATATTCTACTGCTATTTGGTCTGTTAGGTGATATGCTAATTAATGCATACTACTTTATAATGAGCGTAATTGGTTGGTACTATTGGACCAGAAAAGTAGATAAGGATCATTTTATACCAATTACTAGTTGTACTAAAAAGGAACAAAGATGGGGGCTATGGTTATTTGTTGCCACACTTATTTTTGTGAGCCTTGTTTATTTATTTTTTAATAAGTTTAATAATTGGACAGCCTACGTGGATACCCTAACTACTGCCATATTTTTTGTCGGGATGTGGTTAATGGCCAAAAAGAAATTAGAGAACTGGGTGTTTTGGATAATTGGTGACATAATAACAGTCCCACTTTATTTATACAAAGGACTGGTATTTAGTTCTTTACAGTATTTTTTATTTACGATAATCGCTATATTCGGCTATTTGGAATGGAAGAAAAACTTAAACAAAAGCCCAGTGACCTTGTTAAAGTAGTTTTATTTGGCCCTGAGTCGACAGGCAAAACAACAATGTCAAAAGAACTAGCAAAACACTATAAGACAAATTGGGTTCCAGAGTATGCAAGAACCTATTTACAAGACAAATGGGATAGAGAAAAAAAAGTATGTACGGCCGAGGATTTAAAGCCAATCGCTGAAGGGCAAATACAGTTAGAGAATGAATTTACTTTAATATCGGAACGACTACTTATTTGCGATACGGATCTTTTGGAGACAAAGGTCTACTCTGAGGCATATTACTTGGGGTATTGTGATCCTGCCATTAGTAAATATGCTCTTTCAAATTTTTATGACCTTTATTTATTAACATCTATTGATATTCCATGGGAAAAGGATGACCTTCGTGACAAGCCCAACGAAAGACAGAAGATGTTTGACTGTTTTAAAAAGGTCTTGGAAGTAAATAGCAAGAGTTTTGTTATACTGGAAGGGGACAGTGAAAGAAGAAGAGAAATAGCGATAAATGCAATTGATAAAATACTAGAAAAAAAATGATACAATTAACAGACTCCGATATTCAGGTATTAAGAGAGAAGCAGATTGCAATTGAAAAAATTAAGACACAGATGGCAATGTTCGAGGAAGGCATTCCTTTCGTAATTCTCAAAAGTGCTGCAATTATATCGGATGGCATTCTAAAGCCTGATTCTGAAGAACACAAAGAACTCATTGCATATTACGACCAACATAAAACCAATTTAGGCCTTCTGAAATTTGTTCCGGCTTCGGGGGCAGCTTCCAGGATGTTTAAGGCACTCTTTAACTTTCTAGAAGAATTTGACTCTGGTTCAGAATCAATAAAGGACTATGTGCAACGAACTGGGAATAAGGATATTGAAGTTTTTCAGACGGGTTTAAAAGCATTTCCTTTTTACGATCAAGTAGTTGAGAGTTTAGGAGAGAAGTATGCAGACGAAACTTCGGAAGATCTGAAACTATTCCATTTTGTCAAGGAAATGCTCTACCCAGAAGGACTAGACTATGGTTTCTACCCAAAAGGGATGTTGCCATTTCATAAATATGACACACATAGCGCTACTCCATTTGAAGAACATCTTAAAGAAGCTGCAGATTATATCTCAAAGGAAAACAAGGCTGTATTGCATTTTACAATTTCGGAGCAACACAAAACCCTTTTTGACTCTGCTATAAAGGAAATAGCACCCAGAGTTTCCGAAGAAACGGGAACCCAATTTGATATCTCTTATTCTTTTCAAAAGTCTTCAACGGATACAGTTGCCGTAAACTTGGACAATAGTTTTTTTAGAAATGACGATGGGAGTATACTATTTAGACCCGGAGGGCATGGAGCTTTGATAGAAAACTTAAACGAACAAGAGGCGGATATGGTCTTTATCAAGAATGTGGATAACGTTGTTGTTTCCAGATTAGCCTCTCAAATTGGGGATAGTAAAAAAATGTTGGGAGGACTTTTGTTAAAACTTCAAAAACAGACATTTAAATATGCATCATTATTAGAAGAAGGTAGCATTAACGGAGACGACTTAACGGAAATTGTGGAGTTTTTAGAAGAAAGGCTGAATGTCCGTTTTGTCGATAATTTCTCAAGTTTCACATTATCCGATCAGATAGAGATATTAAAAGATAAAATAAACAGACCTATTCGAGTTTGTGGAATGGTAAAAAATGAAGGAGAACCAGGAGGAGGGCCTTTTTGGATAAAGGATTCCAACCATCACACTTCTCTTCAAATAGTAGAATCAGCCCAGGTAAATCTGAATAACGAACAGCAACTTTCAATTTTTAAGGAGGCTACGCATTTTAATCCGGTCGATTTAGTTTGTGGATTAAAAAATTACAAGGGCGAAAAATATAATCTATTAAACTTTGTAGATACCAAGCAAGGTTTTATTACCAAAAAGACTAAGGATGGAAAGGATCTGAAGGCATTGGAGTTACCAGGTCTATGGAATGGGGGAATGGCTTTTTGGAATACAATTTTTGTTGAGGTGCCACTAATTACCTTTAATCCTGTAAAAACAGTTAACGATTTACTCAAACCGGCACATCGTGAAACCCTGTAGAAATTATTTTCGAATTTATTATGATTTGAGTAATTGCTGTTGTAGTTTAGCGCCGTCTCAAAGGGGTGCTTCCTCTTAGAAAGGGTTAGAGATATTTTCTAGGAAAAAGCTGAGATTATACCCAATGAACCTGGGCAGGTAATGCTGCCAAGGGAGGTGAAAGTCACCATTTGGAATTTCCTTTTTAAGGAAATCAACAATCAATTCACTACTGAATAATGCCCTTTTTATTCGTAACAATTATTACGGATGAAGAATTTTGTATTTGTTTTTGCTTTAATGTTAACTATTGTTGTTTCTTCTCAGGAACAAGAAACGGATACTACGACAGCAAAGAAAATAGTCCTGGATGAGGTACTTGTTTCAGCTGTAAGGGTTACCAAAGAATCCCCGGTAACTTTTTCTAATCTAACAAAAGAGGAAATACAACCTCGAAATCTAGGTCAGGATCTTCCTATTTTGTTAAACTATTTGCCGGCGGTTGTTTCCACTTCAGATGCAGGAGCAGGTATAGGTTATACAGGCATAAGGGTAAGAGGTAGTGATGCTACTCGTGTAAATGTAACTATCAACGGAATACCGTATAACGATTCGGAATCTCACGGGACTTTTTGGGTGAATCTGCCCGATTTTGCCTCCTCCACAGAAAATCTTCAGTTACAAAGGGGGGTAGGAACATCTACTAATGGAGCAGGGGCTTTTGGAGCCAGCCTCAATATTCTCACTGATGCCACCTCGGAAGAAGCTTATGGACAAATCGCAAGTTCTTTCGGTAGTTTTAATACCTTCCGGGCGAATCTTAAATTTAGCACAGGCTTGTTGAACGACCATATCGAAATATCAGGAAGGTTATCTAGAATAACATCCGATGGGTATATTGACAGGGCAAGTGCAGAGTTAGACTCCTACTTTTTGCAGGGGAGTTATCTGGACGACAATACCTTGATTAAAGCTATCATTTTTGGTGGACACGAAATTACCTACCAATCCTGGTTTGGTATAGATGCGGAGACCCTGGCAACAAACAGAACTTTCAATCCAGCAGGTATTTACACAGATGAGGATGGTAATATTCAGTTTTACGACAGGGAAGAAGATAATTATAAACAAAATCATTTCCAGTTGCACTGGAATGAAACACTTTCGCCCAATTGGAGCACCAATCTTTCCTTGCATTATACCAGAGGTCGGGGTTATTTTGAGCAGTTTAGAGAAGATGATGATTTTGAAACGTATGGCTTTACACCAATCACAGTAGATGGTGAATTAGTGAATACTACAGATTTAATAAGGAGGAGGTGGTTAGACAATAACTTCTATGGAACCGTATTTTCTGCAAATTATGAAAAGAATAGAGTTAAGCTGATTCTTGGTGGAGGATATAATATATATGAAGGAGATCATTTTGGGGAAATAATTTGGGCCCGTTTTGCATCGAATAGTATGATACGAGATAGATACTACGACGATAACTCCAGAAAAACGGACTTCAATTTTTTTGGTAAAATGTATTATGATTTAACAAGTAAATGGCGACTGTTCGGGGATCTTCAATATAGAAACGTGGGCTATACAGCCAACGGAGAAGATACGGGTATAGTTGATGATACCTTTAATTTTTTTAATCCCAAAATGGGACTGACCTATGGTCTGAATACAAATAACAATTTCTATTTTTCATTCGCAGTAGCCAACAGAGAGCCAAACAGAAACGATTATGAAAACGGAAGCCCAAAGCCAGAGAGGTTGTATGATTTTGAATTAGGTTGGAGGTATCTTACCCCTTCCGTTCAGCTAAACACCAACGTATACTACATGCGTTACAAAGATCAACTAGTTCTTACCGGTGAATTAAATGATGTTGGGGCGCCTCTTCGGGCTAATGTGGGAGATAGTTACAGACTCGGATTGGAGGTAGACGCACTTTTAAGCCTGGGGAAACGATTTGAATTACAGCCAAATATTGCCATCAGCACTAATAAGAA
>CAZWPZ010000121.1:0-8278 GCA_964636005.1 uncultured Eudoraea sp. | reverse complement strand
CGAAATTGCTCAAACAGAGACTTACGATGAGGAGTCTTTACATATGAGACAATTGCTCAAAACCAAATTGGTAGATATGGATCTTTCTGTTAGAGCACTAAATTGTTTGAAGGCTGCAGAAGTGGATACTTTGGGAGATTTGGTTTCCTTTAATAAGAACGACTTAATGAAGTTTAGAAATTTTGGTAAAAAATCATTGACAGAACTAGAAGAGTTAGTGATCAATAAAGGCCTTAATTTTGGAATGGATTTATCCAAATATAAATTAGATAAAGATTAATTGATCTATTCGAAGACAACTGTCTGTCAATAGAAAGAATATATATAGATAGAAATGAGACACGGTAAGAAAGTCAATCATTTGGGAAGGCAAACGGCACATAGGAAGGCAATGTTGGCAAATATGGCCTGTTCCCTGATTGAACATAAAAGGATCAATACCACGGTGGCTAAAGCGAAGGCTTTAAAACAATTTATTGAACCACTTATAACAAAATCAAAGGCAGCTAATAATCAGACAACAGAGAAAGGTACGCACAACAGACGTGTTGTTTTTAAAAACCTTAGGGACAAATATGCTGTTACAGAGTTGTTTGGAAATGTTTCTGATAAAGTAGGTGATAGAGCTGGTGGCTATACTAGAATCATAAAGCTAGGAAATAGACTTGGTGATAACGCTGATATGGCTATGATTGAATTGGTAGATTTCAATGAAATTTACAATGCAGCTAAGCCAGCTAAAAAGAAATCAACACGAAGAAGTCGTAGAGGGAAAAAGTCGGAAGACACTGTGGTAGCCACTCAGGAGACAGCAGAATCTGTTGAAACTGCCGAGGAAGCTACAGAACAAGCCGTAGAGGAAGTGAAGGAAGTAGAGACTTCAGAAGCTGAAGTAGCAGAAGTAGTGGAAGAGGAAGTAAAGGAAACTCCAGCTGCTACCGATGAAAATAAAGAAGAAGATTCAGAAAAAAAGAAAAATGATTCTGAAGCATAAAATGTTTATAACATCTTTAATATTTTATAAAGGATAGACCTAAAAGTCTATCCTTTTTTTATGTTTATTTGTGAAACTAAAGGAATACACAGTATGAAGTATCAAACAAAAAAGAAAGCCATCCTTTTATTAGCTGATGGTACCATTTTTTACGGCAAGGCTGTCGGTAACAAGACAGGAACTGCCTATGGGGAAGTATGTTTTAATACAGGGATGACAGGGTATCAAGAGATATTTACAGACCCTTCCTACTTCGGCCAATTAATGGTAACCACCAACGCGCATATCGGGAATTACGGTACAAACAAAGAGGAGAATGAATCCGAATCTGTTAAAATAGCTGGACTCATATGTAAGAACTTTAGCTATGAGTATTCCAGAATAAATGCCGATAAAAGTTTAGAAGCGTTTTTAGAAGACCATAGTCTTTTTGCTATATCGGATGTGGATACAAGGGCGTTAGTTTCTCATATTCGAGAAGCAGGAGCAATGAATGCCGTAATATCTACGGACGTAGACGAAATAGAGAAGTTAAAAGAGTCTCTAAAGGAAGTGCCGAAAATGGAAGGCCTGGAATTGGCTTCAAAAGTATCAACAAAAGAACCATATTACTACGGGTCCGAAGATGCTACCTACCGTATTGCGGCTTTAGATATTGGAATCAAAAAGAATATACTTCGTAACCTTGCAAAACGAGATGCTTATATAAAAGTCTTTCCTTACAATACCCCATTTAGTGAAATGCAATTGTGGTCTCCAGATGGATACTTTATTTCCAATGGTCCGGGAGATCCCCAGCCATTAAAGGAAGCTATTGCAGCAGCGAAAGAAATTATTTCGGAAGACAAGCCTCTTTTTGGAATTTGTCTTGGCCACCAAGTTATCGCCCTGGCAAATGGCATTTCTACGTATAAAATGCACAATGGGCACAGAGGAATAAATCATCCTGTATTGAACCTTCAGACGGGTAAGGGGGAAATAACGTCTCAGAACCATGGTTTTGCGATTAACAGAGAGGAAACAGAGAATAACAACAATGTTGAAATAACCCACGTACATTTAAATGACAAGACTGTCGCGGGGATTAGGATGAAGAATAAGCGGGTTTTCTCTGTTCAATACCATCCTGAAGCTAGTCCAGGACCGCATGATGCGGAATATTTATTTGATCAGTTTTTTGAAAATATTGCGGCTATCGCAAATAAGGACACCTTAGTTTAACGAATTGTTATTTTAATATCATTAAGGACAGTTATATGCTACAAGCTTAACTGTCCTTTTGTATCTTTGTAAGACAAATTTCAACAAATAAAAATTATTATATGAGTACCATAATTGATGTACATGCAAGACAAATATTAGATTCCAGAGGGAACCCTACAGTGGAGGTAGATGTTATAACTGAAAATGGCGTGTTAGGAAGAGCGGCAGTTCCTTCAGGAGCTTCTACAGGAGAGCATGAAGCAGTAGAATTGCGTGATGGTGGTGATACCTTTATGGGTAAAGGTGTGCGTACTGCTGTGTCTAATGTGAATACAACAATTGCCGACAAAATAAGGGGAATGCTAGTGTTTGATCAGAACCTTATTGATCAGACTATGATCGAGTTGGATGGTACTCCAAATAAATCGAAATTAGGTGCCAATGCCATATTAGGAGTATCCCTGGCTGTAGCAAAGGCAGCTGCCAATGAGATGGGTCTGTCCTTATTCAGATACGTAGGAGGTGTTAGTGCCAATACTTTGCCAGTTCCTATGATGAATATTATAAATGGAGGGTCTCATTCTGACGCACCTATAGCTTTTCAGGAGTTTATGATTATGCCAATAAAGGCAAAAAACTTTTCTCATGCCATGCAAATGGGAACGGAAATTTTTCATCATCTGAAAAAGGTATTACACGATAGAGGATTAAGCACTGCAGTAGGCGATGAAGGTGGGTTTGCACCTACATTAGACGGAACGGAAGATGCCTTGGAAACTATTGGAAAAGCAGTAGAGAATGCTGGGTATTCCTTTGGTGATGAAGTAATGATTGCCTTAGATTGCGCTGCGGCAGAGTTTTATGTCGATGGCAAATATGATTACACCAAATTTGAAGGTGCTTCCGGCGCAATAAGAAGTTCAGATGAACAAGCAGCGTACCTTGCAGAATTATGCGATAAATATCCGATTATTTCAATTGAAGATGGCATGGATGAAAACGATTGGGACGGTTGGAAAGTATTGACCGAAAAGGTTGGTGATCGCGTGCAACTAGTTGGTGACGATTTGTATGTTACCAATGTAGAGCGTCTTGGAAAAGGGATTGAAAATGGGATTGCTAATTCTATATTAATTAAAGTAAATCAAATAGGAACCTTAACAGAAACTATTGCTGCAGTTAATATGGCGAAGAATGCAGGCTATACCTCTGTGATGTCCCATAGATCTGGTGAGACAGAAGATAACACTATTGCTGATCTTGCGGTTGCATTAAATACGGGACAAATAAAAACGGGTTCTGCGTCCAGAAGTGATAGAATGGCAAAGTATAATCAGCTCTTACGAATAGAAGAAGAATTGGGCGATGTAGCCTACTATCCGCAGGAGAAAGCCTTTAAAGTTGGGCAATAAAGTAAATGCTTAAAAGCCTTTCTCTTCAGAAAGGCTTTTTTTAACGAATCCCTTAAGTAAACCAGAACCAAAACATCTAACAATCAAAAATTGCATATGAATAACTTTCTATTTGTCTCGGCGGAAAATGATGCTATTCGCAATTGTAAGGCGGGAGGCATGGGGGATGTCGTAAGAGATGTACCGAGGAATATTGCGCGCAAAGGAGATAAGGTTCATGTAGTTACACCTTCCTATGGTAGATTACATCAGGATGGAGGTACCCTGCGAACACTGTTAAATTTTGATTTAAGAGGGAAACGCTATACAGCAGAACTGTACGAAGTTATTCCAAAAAAGGAAGTGGCCAATGTACATCACTATGTTATTCACCACCCTGAGATAGAAGCAGGAGATATTGCGCATATTTATCACAATGATCCTAAGGAACCGTTCTACACGGATGCCATTAAGTTTATTATTTTTTGTACAGCGGTTGCCGAAGCCATAAAGAAGGGTTCTTTCGGTAAAGTAGATGTAGTGCATTTACACGATTGGCACAGTAGCTTACTTCTTTTTTTAAGGGCCTATTGCCAGGATTACAGCAACCTGCAAAAAATCCGCTTTGTTTATACTATTCACAATCTGGCTATTCAGGGGATTAGACCATTTCATAATAATTATTCTTCCTTACAAAATTGGTTTCCTCAAATACCTCTCGACTATGAGACATTAAAAGATCCTCGTTATGAAGACTGTATCAATCTAATGGCTGTGGGCATTCGACTTGCAGATGCGGTGCATACCGTTTCCCCTTCGTACAAAAAAGACGTATTAAAGCCCAGTAAACCGCCCGAATTTATTGGTGGTGAAGGTTTGGAGAACGATCTGAAAAAAGCCGATAAAGAGAAGAGATTGTTTGGGATATTAAATGGATGTAACTACAAAGATATCAGGACTTCAGAAAGTGGCCATATTTATAAAAATACGATAAGAGCCATTTTTCAATGGTTACAACAAGAGTCTAAAAAATACAAAGCAGATTTTCTGGCACATACCGGAGAAAAGGTCATAGATATTTTAGAAAAGAGACCAGCTTTCTTATGTTCCAGCGTGGCGAGATTGACAGAACAAAAATTCTACTTCTTTAAACGTTCTCCAGAAGCATTCGAGCAAATACTAGCAAAACTTAAAAAGGTAAATGGTGTATTTATGCTTTTGGGTACTGGTGCCCCTGAGTATGAAGAGCTATTTCGGGATCTCAGCTATAAACACAAGAATTTTATCTTCACCAATGGTCAATCAGAAGACCTGATAGATTCTATTTACCTAGAGTCAGATCTTTACTTTATGCCTAGTTTATTTGAGCCTTGCGGGATAAGTCAGATGTTGGCAATGCGAAATGGGAATCCATGTTATGTACACCATACAGGAGGTTTAATCGATACTGTAAAACATATGAAAACTGGATTTTCTTTTGATGGGTCCACCTATGATGCAAAGGTTACTGCTATGCTCGATGGATTCGACAAGGTCCTGGACGTTTTCTCCAAAGATAAGACTCAATGGATTGATATACAGGAAGCTGCAAAAAAGGAGAGATTTACCTGGGAAAAATCGGTAGATCAATATTATCTAAAGCTCTACAAATTGTAAAGTTCATAGTATCCTATAGCTTTTTGCTTTTAGTTAAAATTTCTTGCCGTTATCTGATTCTAATTCCTTAATCTAATTGTTAAGGTGCTTGCTTTTTCGTAAATTTACGGTTCTGTATTTAAATTGAAATATTAATCTATGTCGGACAAAGCAACATTGAATTTTGATGGAAAATCCTATGATTTTCCTATAATAAGGGGTACTGAGGATGAACTCTCTATAGATATAAAAACATTAAGAGCTTCTAGTAATATTATCACCCTAGATCCCGGATATAAAAATACGGGTTCTTGTAAAAGCGCCATCACCTTTTTAGATGGTGAAAAGGGTATTCTTAGATACAGGGGGTATTCTATTGAAGAACTAGCCGAGAAGGCCAATTTTTTAGAAGTAGCTTATTTGTTGATTTTTGGAGAGCTTCCCAATGAAGAAGAGCTGAACAAATTCCATAAGGATATTAAGGCAGAAGGGAGAGTAGATGAAGAGATGAAGAAAATCTTGAATGGATTTCCGAAATCTGCACACCCGATGGGAGTACTGTCTTCACTTACTAGTGCTCTAATAGCCTTTAACCCTTCCTCTGTGAATGTCACTTCCGAAAAAGACATGTATCATGCAATAGTTCGGATATTAGCTAAGTTTCCTGTCCTTGTAGCCTGGACCTTGAGAAAGAAAAAAGGCCTTCCCTTGGAATATGGCAGTAGTGCTTTAGGTTATGTAGAGAATATTCATAAAATGATGTTCCGTATGCCGGATGAAGATTACACCCAAAATAGGGTGGTGATTGAGGCATTAGACAAATTATTAATACTTCATGCAGATCACGAACAAAATTGTTCTACTTCTACTGTTAGAATTGTTGGATCTTCTCATGCAGGCTTATTTGCTTCCCTTTCTGCTGGAATATCCGCTTTGTGGGGACCTTTACATGGGGGAGCCAATCAGGCTGTTTTGGAAATGCTTGAAGCCATTGAAGCTGATGGTGGCGATACAGCCAAGTACATGGCCAAGGCGAAGGACAAGAATGATCCTTTTCGACTAATGGGCTTTGGGCATAGAGTTTACAAGAATTTTGATCCCAGAGCTAAAATAATTAAGAGGGCTGCGGATGAGGTGCTTTCTGACCTCGGTATTGAAGATCCAATCTTGGATATTGCTAAAGCCTTGGAGAAAGAAGCTTTGGAAGACCCTTATTTTGTAGATCGAAAATTGTACCCGAATGTAGATTTCTACTCCGGTATTATATATCGTGCCTTGGGTATTCCTACAGATATGTTTACCGTAATGTTCGCCTTAGGTAGACTTCCTGGTTGGATAGCGCAATGGAGAGAAATGCGGCTAAGAGGAGAGCCTATAGGAAGACCAAGACAGGTTTATATTGGCGAGAATAAGCGTTCTTTTGTTGAGCTCTCAAAGCGTTAATCCTTATCGATTTTACTATGCTAGAGTTATCCGTCTTTGATGAAGTATCTAGACTTAAGGTAGTGGTTTTAGGTACGGCAAAGGACAACGGACCAGTGCCTAAACCAGAAGATGCTTATGATCCAAAATCTTTGGAACACATAATGGCAGGAACGTATCCCAAAGAAGAGGATATGATTGAGGAAATGGAGGCCTTTGCAAAGGTTTTTCATAAATATGGCGTAAAAGTATACCGTCCTGAAATTTTGGAGAATTGTAATCAGATATTTTCAAGGGATATTGCCTTTGTCATTGAAGATAAATTGATAAAAGCAAACATATTACCCCATAGAGAAGAAGAGTTTGAAGCGATTATTCACGTATTAGAGTCTATTGATCCGAATAACATATATTATCCGCCAGAAGAAGTTCATATAGAAGGAGGAGATGTTATGCCATGGAAAGACTATATCTTTATAGGTACCTACACGGGGCATGACTACCCGGATTATATTACCGCCAGGACCAATAAGGAAGGAGTGGATTATATTCAAAAGATGTTTCCCAATAAAAAAGTGAAATCTTTTGAGCTTCGAAAATCGATAATCCACCCAAAAGAGAATGCGCTGCATTTAGACTGTTGTTTTCAACCCATTGGAAAAGATAAGGCTATTATTCATAAAAATGGGTTTCTAAAAGAGGAAGAGTATATATGGTTAATCGACCATTTTGGCAGAGAAAATGTCTTCGAAATTACTGCTGATGAAATGTATCAGATGTTTAGCAACGTTTTTTCTATAAGTCCAGAGGTGGTTGTATCCGAAAAGAACTTTACTAGACTTAATAACTGGTTAAGGGACCAAGGGTTTACTGTAGAAGAAATACCCTATGGCGAGGTTTCAAAACAAGGCGGACTTTTACGATGTAGCACCATGCCTCTGATCCGAGAAAAATTAGAGGGTTAAACAGGTTTAGTTTGTAGGGAATTCGTTCTTCTTCTTATAGGTTTACCTTAAAAATAGGTTTGTTTACAAATGTCTTTAGCAGGTCAAATTAATTTATTCTTATTCGTACTTTTTAGAATAAAATAATTGGGAATTGACTATTTTGCGCCACTATTTTTTGAGAATGAAGCAGATTACAAATACCATATTGATGATAAGGCCTGTTGCTTTTAGAATGAACGAACAGACCGCCGTTAACAATTATTTTATGGAAGATATTTCCATGAAAAATAAAGCTATCAACCTTGCTGCCCAGCAAGAGTTTGATTCTTTTGTGGCTCTTCTTAGGTCACATAATATTGAGATCATTGTTATAGACGATAACCTCGAAAATGACACCCCGGACTCTGTATTTCCAAACAACTGGATCTCCTTTCACGCCAATGGTACAGTAGTTTTATACCCCATGTTTGCCGAGAATAGAAGGAAGGAAAGAAGAGAGGATATTTTAGATACATTGGAAGCTGAAGGATATAGTATCGATCAAGTTATAGATTATACTTCAGCAGAGAAAGAGGGAGTATTTCTGGAAGGTACAGGAAGTATCCTAATGGATCGTGTAAACGAAAAAGTATATTGTGCCTTATCGGATAGGGCACATGAGGAGCTAATAATTGAATTTTGTGAAG
>CAZWPZ010000120.1:0-2762 GCA_964636005.1 uncultured Eudoraea sp. | reverse complement strand
GACCGGAATTCACAAATGCAATACATCCGGATTCATGAAATGAAAGATGGGCAGGGATTTAAGTTTAGTGAGGCAGACGACAACTACTACCATGAGGTCCCTGCGGAAGGGCATTTCTATATGGGCACCCAATGTTTTCATTGCGATAATCCACCATGTGTGGACGTTTGTCCGGTAGAAGCCACCTGGAGGGAAGAAGATGGCTTGGTGGTAATAGATTACGACTGGTGTATAGGCTGTAGGTATTGTATGGCGGCCTGTCCTTATGACGGGAGAAGGTTTAATTGGAGTAAGCCCGAAGTGCCAGAGGAGGAAGTAAACAAAAACCAGCATTATCTGGGCAACCGCATGCGAAAGAAAGGGGTAATGGAAAAATGCACCTTTTGTGTACAACGTTCCAGAGCCGGGAAAGATCCAGCCTGCGTGGAAGCTTGCCCCACTGGTGCCAGAATATTTGGAAACCTGCTCGATCCGGACAGTACCATCCGATGGGTATTAGAAAACAAACAGGTATTTCGATTAAAGGAGGATTTGGGAACCGAACCCAAGTTCTGGTATTTTATGGATTAATTAATATAGGAATCCGATTAGAAAAAGATTAGAATGGAGACAGTAAAGGCCTTTATAAGTATGGTAAAAGATAGTTTGGGGTACATCACTCACGGCTCTAAGACCTACCATATTTGGATGATTTTCCTAACCGTAATTATGCTTTTAGGCATGTATGCCTATTCTATTCAATTAGAAGAAGGTCTAAGCGTAACTGGGATGACAGACAGGGTTAGTTGGGGTTTGTATATTTCCAATTTTACCTTCCTTGTAGGTGTTGCCGCCGCTGCGGTAATGCTGGTGATGCCGACCTACGTGCTCCACGATATCGACTTTAAACAGGCTGTGTTAGTGGGTGAAGGACTAGCCGTTGCGGCACTGGTGATGTGTTTGGTTTTTGTCGTTGCAGACATGGGAGGGCCTTCCGTTCTATGGCATATGATACCCGGTATAGGGGTGTTTAATTTTCCCAGTTCCATGTTAGCATGGGATGTAATAGTGCTGAACGGGTATTTATTTATCAATATTACGATTCCCCTTTACATATTATTTAGACATTACCAGGGGAAAGAGGCGAAGAAAAGTGTTTATATTCCTGGTTCTATTTTGTCTGTTTTATGGGCAGTAGGTATCCATCTGGTTACGGCCTTTCTTTATGAAGGCCTGCAAGCGCGTCCCTTCTGGAACAATGCCCTTTTGGGGCCACGATTTTTAGCATCGGCCTTTGCCGCAGGTCCTGCACTTATAATCTTGGTATTGGCCGCAATACGTAAGTTTTCTGAGTTTAGGATAGAGGACAAGACCATCCATAAAATTGCTATGATCGTTACGGTAGCTGCTCAAATTAATTTAATTATGCTGGTATCCGAATTATTTAAAGAGTTTTATGCTCCAACCCATCACAGTGAAAGCGCCTATTATCTTTTCTTTGGACTGGAAGGCAAAACGGCTTTGCTACCTTGGATTTGGACAGCGATCCCGTTGAATGTATTGGCGACGATTCTATTGACCTTCCATAAACTTCGTAGGAATCTTAATGTACTTTATATTTGTTGCTTTATGCTCTTTGTAGCGATATGGATAGAAAAAGGCTTTGGATTAATTGTTCCGGGTTTTATTCCCGGACCCTATGGCAAAATTGCGGAATATACACCAACATGGATTGAAATCTGGGTGACCTTGGGAATATGGGCTTTAGGAGCTTTTGTTTTTACTATGCTTGCAAAGACTTCAATTGGAATAGAATTAGGTAAATTGCGCTATAAAAAAAGGGAACTTAAAGAATCACAAACCGCTTAAAGAAGATTGAGAAATGAAAATTAGAATACGAGCTAATTCTGTACGCTTCCGACTAACCAAAACCGAAGTGAACAACTTGTGTGAAAAAGGATATGTAGAAGAGAAAACGCCATTTGATGAGGCGACCTTTTGCTATGCTGTCAAAGAATCTCAAGAAGATACGCTTAGTGCTTCATTTAATAACAATGCCATTGTATTACATATTCCTTCTGCGATGTTAAACAACTGGCATATAAAGGACACCGTCGGTTTCTACCATAACCAGCAACTAAAAGATGGGTCCGAACTGGTCCTGACCTTAGAAAAGGACTTCGTATGTATGGACGAAACGGTGGAAGACCAATCCGATAATTATCCTAACCCAAAAGCGCTGTAGTAATTCGTTTTTTGTTGGTTTAGATGGCAAGTTAGAATCTATGGTCGAGGCACTTGTAGTCCGTGCTAAATTTTACTTAGGTCCTGTTTTTTAAAACTGCTATTTTATTGTGCACAATGATTTTATACGTAGCACTTATCGGTACTTTATTGTTATCAAGCCACAAATTGGTCGCCGTGGATTTCGTAACTCTGTCTAAATTGGCAATATAGGATTTGTGCGTGCGCTGGAAATTTTCTGACAGGACAGTACTGATGTACGTAAGGGTTTCTGAAATCAAATACATTCTGGAATCTGTGAATATCTTTAAATAATTACCAAAACTCTGGATGTACAGGATGGATTTAAAGGGTATCTGGATTGGGATGCCATCATGTTTTATTTGAAGATTCTGACTTTTTTTGGGCGCAGTTGATACACCTAATTTAATATTTGAAGCCTTATTAACAGCCTTTAGAAAACGTTCTATTCGTATGGGTTTCAATAAATAATCTACCACCCCATAATTATAACTTTCTAAGGCGTATTCCGAATAGGC
>CAZWPZ010000119.1:0-4714 GCA_964636005.1 uncultured Eudoraea sp. | reverse complement strand
CAATACAATCACTACATTTTGAGGAATTGGCCAGTCCATACTATATGTTAAATTTGTAAAGAGAGTCACTCCCTTAGCTACTAGGAATATCGCCAGAAGTTTTACACCATAGGTGACTACCCTTTTGTTTAACAGAATGAGCCCCCCAACTAGGAAAAAATTAAAGGCGGCAATAATTTGTATTGTATTAAGAAAACCCATTTAATATTACTCTTAATGTCAGCATTGTCGTATCTAAGGCACTTCTAAATTAAACATAACAATTTTTGATGGCTTAAGATAGTCCTAATATTTTATTTTATCGATACAAGACAAATAGGCATCAATTATGTAGAGATTGTTTTTTTGAGGCCTAAGAAATGGCTATTCTAGACCAGGCGCCAGTCGACTGCTTCGATAAAACATGTTCAAGATTAAATGGTTGTTTTCACCAGCGTACCATCTAGCCCCTCATTTAAAAATGTCTACTGGACATTTTTTGGTCATTCGGTCCTGGTCTGGACGGGATTGCTTTCTCACCTACGTTCGAAAGCGGCCTTATAGGGACTCCTGCAAAACTTTCGCCCCTCGCCAACTGCGTTGGCCGGTACTTTTTTAGTTTCTTTATTTAATAAGTAAACTTTTACGTTCTGAAACTAAAAGGCAACATTAGACTAGGCACTAGCTGGTTGCTTCGATAAAACATGTTCAAGATTAAATGGACATTTTCGCCATCGCACCGCCTGGCCCCTCATTAAAAAATGTCCACTGGACATTTTTTGGTCATTCGGTCCTGGTCTGGACGGGATTGCTTTCTCACCTACGTTCGAAAGCGGCCTCATGGGGGCTCCTGCAAAACTTTCGCCCTTCGCCAACTGCGTTGGCCGGTACTTTTTTAGTTTCTTCACTTAAAAAGTAAACTTTTACGTTCTTAAACTAAAAAAGCCCCTCACATTTCTGTGAAGGGCTTTGCTTTGCGGTCTGGACGGGACTCGAACCCGCGACCCCCTGCGTGACAGGCAGGTATTCTAACCAACTGAACTACCAGACCGTGGCGTTTAGCGTGTGCAAATATACGCCGCTATTTCAATTGCGCAAACAAATTTCTTTAAAATATGTGAGGCTATAGAAAATTTTGTCTTTCAATCATAAAGGTATTCAGCACTTTGGAAAAGGATTCCTTTATATCGACTTCTACATATTTTATTTTATACTGGGCACAGCGGAGTTTTAAGGCCTTTACAAAATTAGAAATGCCTTCCTCATAGGCATCTTTTACAGAGTCGGCATATAAATCTATGTGCTGTCCCGTCTCAATATCTACAAACCGCTTGGGTGTATTTTCAAAGTTAAAATGGTATTCCTTATCAAAATCCATCAAGTGAAAAACGACTACCTCATGCTTGTTGTATTTAAGATGTCGTAAGGCTTCAAACAGTTTGTCGTCCTCAGCACTCGTTTGAAACATGTCCGTAAAAAGAAAAACTAAACTTCGTCTTTTTATTTTCTCAGCAATTTGGTGGAGGTACTTATACAGTTCTGTTCCTTTAGCCGGAGAATTATCAATACTAATCTCACTTAGTTTGGCCAGCAACATTTGATGCTGTCTTTCGCTACCTTTTTCACCGCTATAAAAGGAGTACTTATCCGAAAAAACGCTAAGACCCACAGCATCGCGTTGTTTTTTTAATATTTTCATTAAGGCTGCAATAGCAAGTACTCCAAAGCCTATCTTGTTTAAATTGGTAATAGACGGGTTCTGGATTTTAGGGTAGTACATGGAAGCAGAATTATCCAAAATCATATGACAGCGAAGATTGGTTTCCTCCTCATACCTCTTGGTAAAAAGCTTGTCAGTTTTTGCAAAGAGCTTCCAGTCGATATGCTTGGTACTTTCTCCGGTATTGTAGATTTTATGTTCGGCAAATTCTGCAGAAAACCCATGAAACGGACTTTTGTGAATGCCACTGATAAACCCTTCTACAATTTGATTTGCTAGAAGTTCTATGTTTTGAAATAATGGAGCCTTATGTAATTCTGACCTCAAATCCATAGGAGCAAGATAAACTAAAAAAGGTTTGACATCTGCCAAACCTTTTTTAAATTTTTAAACGTTCTTTTACCTATAGCACAGCGTCTATGGCATCCGTATATACCTTTTTCGGAGAAACGCCTACCTGTCGTGTTACAATTTCACCGTTTTTGAAGACCAATACCGTAGGAATATTTCGTACGCCATACTTAGCGGCAAATTCCTGATTGGCATCAACATCCACTTTGCCAACTACTGCCTTTCCTTCATATTCTGTACTCACCTCATCTATGATAGGACCAACCATTCTACATGGTCCACACCACGCAGCCCAAAAGTCTACTACCACAGGTTTATCACTTTTTAAAACTACTTCATCGAAAGTAGCGTCTGTTATCTCTAAAGCCATTTTATTGTTGTTTAAATATTATACAAAGTTAGTCAAATATTATCCCTATTCATTACTTCTAATACATACATTTTTCCTATGTCTATATTGATAAAGTTTATTTAGTTCAACTGATAATGCACTTCATTCTCATCCAGAGTATGCAAAAGTTCGGACGAAATACCAATTTTTTGTTTTCTACTAGACAAATTCAACTTTAATTTTTGATTGTTTTCATATACAACAAAATAAAGAGAATGTTTCCCTCTGTGCGATACTAAGGTGTCTTGTAAATTAGCTATATCGGTTTCTTTTAGATCATGAATGTTTAACTTGATAGTCAATTTTTTAGCAAAGCTTTCCATAGTGTCTTGTAAAAGACTAAAATGATTGTATTGAAGTCTGGGCTCTCCTTTTTTTCCTGTATCTCGGTTTACCCAACCCTCACGAATAAAAACCTTAATATATATAAAGGAATTAATCATGAGAAAGTGTCTGAATTTTAAGTATTCTTCACCAAATATTCTAAACTCATAACTCTCAGTGTAATCTTCTATGGTAAATACTGCCCATCCTTTTCCGTTTTTCGAAACCCTGTGCTGCACATCGGTTATAACTCCGGCAAACGCCAATTCTTTGTTTACATATTCTTCTAAATTGGCAAAGAAAGAAATGGTACAATTGGTAAACGAATTAATTTCTTTTTTGAAATCGTCTAAAGGGTGTCCTGAAATATAGATTCCAATTACCTCCTTCTCCCTTTTTAATTTTTCCATGGTTCCCCAAGGTTCACAAGGAGGTATAATAGGTTCCGGAATTTGAACTTCACTGGTCTCTCCAAAAAGACTAACCTGAGATGAATTTTCACTTTCCTGAAACTTCGAGCCAAACTTCAGGACCATTTCCAGAAAAGTTAAGCCATCTCCTTCTTTGTGAAAGTACTGAGATCTATGGGCTCCACCAAAGGAGTCGAAACCTCCTGCCAGGGCCAAATTTTCAAAAGCTTTCTTATTTGCAGCTCTTAAATCTACCCGTTTTGCTAAATCAAAAACGGATTTATAGGGGCCTTTTTCCTTTCTGTTTTCTACAATGGTTTCAACAGCAGCCCTACCAACTCCCTTAATTGCCCCCATGCCAAAACGCACTGCATCATTTTGATTGACGGCAAATTTATAATAAGACTCATTAACGTCGGGCCCTAATACTTCAAGTCCCATACGTTTACATTCTTCCATAAAAAAGGTGACCTGCTTTATGTCGTTCATATTGTTAGACAATACGGCAGCCATATAGGCCGAAGGATAATGCGCTTTTAGATAGGCTGTTTGATAAGCAATATAGGCGTAGCAAGTAGAATGACTCTTATTAAAGGCGTAAGAGGCGAAAGCCTCCCAATCTTTCCAAATTTTTTCTAGCGTTTCTCTGGGATGGCCATTTTTTTCTCCTCCATCTAAAAACTGTGGCTTTAATTTCTGCAAAAGGGCAAATATTTTTTTTCCCATTGCCTTTCGGAGCACATCTGCATCTCCCTTGGAGAACCCCGCAAGCTTTTGAGAAAGCAACATTACCTGCTCCTGATATACGGTTATTCCATACGTCTCTTTAAGAATACCTTCCATTTCCGGTAAGTCGTAGGTGATTTCTTCCTGGCCGTGTTTACGAGCGATAAAGCTGGGGATATATTCCATCGGACCTGGTCGGTACAGGGCATTCATGGCTATTAAATCATCAAATACAGAAGGCTTTAATTCCTTTAAATGCTTCTGCATTCCTACGGATTCGTACTGAAATATACCTACCGTATCCCCTCTTTGAAACAATTCATAGGTCGCAGGATCATCTAGTGGAAATTCATCCGGATTTAAATCTTTACCATATTTAGCCTTGACAATTTTTAAGGTATCCTTTATTAATGTGAGGGTCTTTAATCCCAGAAAGTCCATTTTTAAAAGCCCGGCACTTTCGACCACAGAATTATCGAACTGGGTGACATAGAGATCCGAGTCTTTAGCAGTGGCTACCGGAACAAAATTGGTAATATCATCCGGAGTAATTATTACGCCACATGCGTGTATCCCCGTATTTCGCAGGGAACCCTCTAACACCCGAGCCATTTTCACGGTCTGTGCCTCTAAATCATCTCCTTCCGAAATGGCCAAAAGATTATGTACTTTTTCCAATTCATCCGTTCTGAACTTCTTTTTTAGATCTGCTTCCTGCAGACCAAAGATTTTGTTCAATTTAGACATGGTGGGAATGAGCTTCGCAATTCTATCGGCATCATGCAGGGGCAGGTCTAATACTCTGGCAGTATC
>CAZWPZ010000118.1:0-6035 GCA_964636005.1 uncultured Eudoraea sp. | reverse complement strand
ATTCAGGTGCAAGGGGTTCTCAAGAGCAAATAAGACAGCTTACCGGTATGCGAGGATTAATGGCTAAGCCTAAAAAGTCTACAGCAGGTGGTGGTGAGATTATTGAAAACCCAATTTTATCTAACTTTAAAGAAGGTCTTTCCATCTTGGAATACTTTATTTCTACACACGGTGCTAGAAAAGGTCTCGCAGATACCGCACTTAAAACGGCAGATGCTGGGTATCTAACAAGACGTCTTGTAGATGTATCTCAGGATGTTATTGTCAATATTGAGGACTGTGGTACCTTAAGAGGGATAGAGGTTGCTCCTTTAAAGAAAAACGAAGAGATAGTGGAGACACTTGGAGAGCGTATTCTTGGAAGGGTTTCTCTACATGATGTTTACAATCCTATTACAGAAGAACTTTTATTAGAGGCAGGTCAGCAAATAATGGAATCTGACGTGAAACGAATAGAAGCTTCTCCTATTGAAAAAATAGAAGTAAGATCTGCCTTAACTTGTGAGGCGCAGAGAGGTATTTGTGCCAAGTGTTATGGAAGAAATCTCTCTACCAACAAGATGGTACAAAGAGGTGAAGCAGTAGGTGTTGTCGCTGCACAGTCTATTGGGGAACCAGGTACACAGTTAACCTTAAGAACGTTCCACGTTGGTGGTATTGCTGGAAACATATCAGAAGATAGTAAGCTAGAGACAAAGTTTGATGGTATTGCCGAAATTGAAGATCTGAGAGTTGTAAAAGGAGAAAACAACGAAGGAGGAGAAGTAGATATCGTTATTTCCAGAACTTCAGAGATTAAAGTGGTTGATGCAAAAACTGGTATAACACTCAGTACAAACAACATCCCTTATGGATCGCAAATCTTTGTTAAAGATGGAGCAAAGGTCAGTAAAGGAGATTTAGTATGTCAGTGGGATCCTTATAATGGGGTAATTGTTTCGGAGTTCCCAGGTAAGATTGCTTATGAGAACATAGAACAAGGAGTTACCTATCAGGTAGAGATTGACGAACAAACAGGATTCCAGGAAAAGGTAATATCGGAATCCAGAAATAAAAAGTTAATTCCTACTTTATTGATTAAGAATTCCAAAGACGAAGTTCTTAGATCGTATAACTTACCAGTAGGCTCCCACATCATGGTAGATGACGGAGATAAGATCAAAGAAGGAAAAATCCTGGTTAAGATACCTCGTAAGTCTGCAAAAGCTGGTGATATTACGGGTGGTTTACCAAGAGTAACAGAGCTCTTTGAGGCTAGAAATCCGTCTAACCCAGCTGTAGTTACTGAAATTGACGGTGTTGTATCTTTTGGGAAAATCAAACGAGGAAATCGCGAAATAATCATTGAGTCCAAATTGGGTGAGATTAAAAAGTATTTAGTAAAACTTTCTAACCAGATCCTAGTTCAGGAAAATGACTATGTCAGAGCTGGTATGCCATTATCGGATGGTTCTATAACACCAGAAGATATACTTGCCATCAAAGGACCTTCTGCTGTTCAGCAATATTTGGTAAACGAAGTACAGGAAGTATATCGACTTCAAGGTGTTAAGATTAACGACAAACACTTCGAAGTAGTTGTACGTCAAATGATGCGTAAGGTTCGAATTCAGGATTCTGGAGATACCACATTCTTAGAAAACCAATTGGTTCATAAAGATGATTTTATTCATGAAAACGATGAAATATTTGGTAAGAAAGTAGTAGAAGATGCTGGAGAGTCAGAAAACCTTAAACCAGGTCAGATCATTACAGCCAGAGAATTAAGAGATGAGAACTCTATTTTAAGGCGATCGGATAAGACATTGGTGACGGCTCGAGATGCGGTGGCAGCAACTGCTACTCCTATATTACAAGGTATTACCCGTGCTTCCCTTCAAACGAAGTCCTTTATTTCCGCTGCGTCTTTCCAAGAAACGACGAAAGTACTCAATGAGGCTGCAGTTAGTGGAAAAGTAGACCAGTTGGAAGGACTAAAAGAGAACGTTATTGTAGGTCATAAGATCCCAGCCGGAACAGGAATGAGGGATTACGAGAATATTATCGTTGGCTCCAAAGAGGAATACGACGAGATTATGGCTCGCAAAGAAGAATTGAAATTTTAAATTTAGCCAGCCCTCAATTATTAATTGAGGGCTTTTTTTTGTTTATATGTCTGAAAAATCTTCAAAACAACAACAAATCAATATCGAACTCGATGAAAAACTGGCAGAAGGGATTTATTCCAATTTGGCAATAATTAACCACTCTGTTTCTGAGTTCGTTGTCGACTTTGTAAGTATGATGCCCGGAGCACCAAAGGCCAAGGTAAAGAGCAGAATAATTCTTACACCCCAACACGCGAAAAAGTTTTTAAAAGCGCTAAATGACAATGTCAACCGATTTGAAAAAGCGCATGGTCCGATAAAGGATTATGATCAGCCACCAATACCTCTAAATTTTGGCCCAACTGGTGAAGCCTGAGAAATAGGGAGCCACTAGTATTTCAGTTGCTCAATAGTTTTATTCGAACTCGGATACAAAGTGAAGTTTTACACTAGGATACTTTTGCTGCGTCATTTGTAAGGAAAAAGCAGAATCTGCCAAAAATACAAGTCGACCTCTTTTATCTTTTGCCAAAAACTTTTGTTTTACTCTAAGAAATTCTTGGTATTCTTCATTAGTGGTGTCCTGTGGATCTATCCAACAAGCTTTAAAAACAGGGAAGTTTTCATAGCTACACTTTGCGCCGTATTCGTGCTCTAGCCGGTATTGAATCACTTCGTATTGTAGCGCCCCTACTGTACCAATTATTTTCCTCCCATTTAACTCTAAGGTAAATAACTGAGCCACGCCTTCGTCCATAAGTTGATCAATTCCCTTGCTCAATTGTTTGGATTTCATTGGGTCGGCATTGTTTATATACCTAAAATGCTCTGGAGAGAAGCTGGGTATACCCTTGTAATGTAGTATTTCTCCTTCTGTAAGAGTATCACCTATTTTAAAATTCCCTGTATCGTGCAGGCCAACTATATCCCCGGGATAGGATATATCTACGATTTCTTTTTTCTCTGCAAAAAAGGCGTTGGGACTAGAAAACTTTAATTTCTTATTATTTCTAACATGTAAATAGGGCTTGTTCCTTTCGAAAGTACCCGAGACAATTTTTACAAAGGCCAAGCGATCTCTATGTTTAGGATCCATATTGGCATGGATCTTAAAAACAAAGCCAGAAAGCTTATCTTCATTGGCCTGTACCACCCGCTCTTCTGCTTTTTTGGCTCTTGGTGGGGGTGCAATTTCAATAAAACAATCGAGAAGTTCCCTAACACCAAAATTGTTTAGTGCAGATCCAAAGAACACAGGTTGGAGATTCCCTTCGAGATAGTCTTCTTTATTAAATGGGGGATAAACGCCTTCTACTAAATCTAAGTTGTCTCGAAGGTCTCCAGCTGCCGTTTCGCCTATATGGGATTCCAATTCCGGATCATGAACGTCGTCTATTGCTATAGTATCGGCAATATTCTTTTTATTAGCAGCACTAAAAAGATTTATGTTTCTTTCGTAAATGTTATAGATTCCCTTAAAATCATACCCCATCCCAATAGGGAAACTCAATGGGGTCACCTTTAATCCTAACTCCTGCTCCACTTCATCCAAGAGATCAAAAGCATCTTTTCCTTCTCTGTCTAGCTTGTTGATAAAGACAATTATAGGGATTTTACGCATTCTGCAAACTTCTACTAACTTTTTAGTTTGCTCCTCCACCCCTTTGGCCACATCAATTACCACAATTACACTGTCGACAGCAGTAAGGGTGCGAAAGGTGTCTTCCGCAAAATCCTTGTGACCAGGGGTGTCGAGTATGTTTATTTTCTTATCCTTATATATAAATGCCAGCACGGAAGTAGCTACGGAGATACCTCTCTGCCGCTCAATTTCCATGAAATCACTCGTGGCCGACTTTTTAATTTTGTTATTTTTTACCGCACCTGCTTCCTGAATAGCACCACCAAATAGAAGTAACTTTTCTGTTAATGTAGTTTTTCCTGCATCAGGGTGGGAAATAATGCCGAACGTTCTTCTTCTTGCGATTTCTTTAGTAAAACTCACTTTAAAAAATTTGAACAAAAATACATCAAAATATAAAGAGGAATAATCTTGTAATTGCATTTTTACTTACCACTTCCATATACCGATGTTTTTATTTCCTTAATAACTTCTTCTTTCTGGTTAGAGAGATCGGTGTTGGCACGATAAGTTGTTCATAACTTCGATAAATTGTAAAAAATAAATATCTCATTATAAGACATTTAGCAGACAAAGTGCATGCCAGATTACTTTTTAACACCATTTGTCGATTTAAAGCCCGTCTTTAAAGAATAGTTCAAAATTGTGGATAAAATTTGATTGTTCACTTTATATATTAGCTATATATTGCGCTCAATTTAAAGAGTCCCAAACTCTTATATTACCTACTAGCCATGGTGTATTGTTGATAATGAAAACAATCATTTATGGAACTAGTGACGCCCCATTTTTCCAAGATGTATGTGTTCCTTAAGAACCTGATGCTTCTTGGTCTGCTACTGCTAACTACAGCCTCGTTTACCGCTACAACAAAAGTAACTAATCCTATTACAGTTTTTATAGATCACGATCAGGACGGAGTCCCGGATTCGGAAGATATTGATTCGGATAACGATGGTATAATAGACACTGTGGAAGATCTGAATGAGGATGGTGATGATAACCCGGAAACCAACCCTACCGATTCTGATAATGATGGGATTCCTAATTATTTTGATGTAGACTCGGACAATGATGGAATTATCGACAATAGGGAGGCCCAAGGAACTGCTAATTTTGTCCCTGCCAGTGGAGAAGATACGGATGGGAACGGTCTGGATGATGCCTATGAGGAAACCCCGGGAAGCTGCGGAGGAATCAGTCCAGTGGATTCAGACAACGACGGCCATTTTGATTTTCTTGACATAGATTCAGACAATGATGGTATTCTGGATAACGTGGAAGCGCAAACAACCAATGACTTTGTTGCACCATGTGGTATAGATTCCGATGGTAATGGTCTGGATGATCATTATGAAGAAACCCCTGGTAGTTGTGGAGGGCTTAACCCAACAGATACCGAAGGCGACGGTATTCCTGATTACAGAGACATTGATTCTGACGATGATGGTATTCTCGATAATTTGGAAGCACAGGAAAGTGATGCGTTTCAAGAGCCTTGTGGAATGGATTCCGATGGAAATGGTTTGGACGACCATTATGAGCAAACACCAGGATCTGGCGAAGGAATTACACCAGTAAATAACGATGCAGATACCGCTCCTGATTTCAGAGATATAGATTCGGACGATGATGGTATACCGGATAATGTGGAAGGACAAACGACATCAGGCTATATACCCCCAACAGGTAATGATACAGATGGAGACGGTCTGGACGATGCTTATGAAGGCAGTGGGGATGAAGGAATACAACCGGTTAATACCGATGGGACGGACGAATTAGACTATTTGGATGAGGACACGGATAACGATATGGTTCCCGATAATAATGAAGGGAACGATTTTAACTTTGACGGACAACCAGATCAGACCTATACAGGTACCGACACCGATGGAGATGGTTTAGACGATGGTTACGAGGGTAGTGATATAAACGATGGTTTTGATGTCAATGACGAGATAGACGATCCTGCAAATGACCTTCCTGATACCGATGGTACAGAAGATGTAAACTACAGAGACCCTGATGATGACGGCGACGGAATGGATACAACAGAGGAAGATACCAATGAGGATGGAGATCCTACCAATGATGATGCAGATGAAGACGATACACCCGATTTTGTTGACGCGGAAGATAATAGCATAAGCACTGTTGACACGGATGGAGACGGGGTAATGGATAGTGTAGATATCGACGATGATAACGATGGACTTCTCGATACCACAGAGGATCCCAACCTGGACAACGACAATGATCCTTTAACCAATCCATTCGACTTAGATGCCGATGGCATACCGAAT
>CAZWPZ010000117.1:0-2992 GCA_964636005.1 uncultured Eudoraea sp. | reverse complement strand
TCTTCAGCCGATATAGTGCCAAGATAGTCTTGCATATACCGCTGGTATTTCCATACCATTAAGGTAGAATCGTTCATTTGCCCATAGGCGTTAGCAAATTCCTTATTAATTGGATCATAGCTATCTTCCCAGTCTGCTCTTTGGGCAGCATTCATTTTATCTAAGGGATCGAAAAGCTTACGATCGTCTATACCCAAAGAATCGATAATATGGGAATATACTTTATTGTCGTAATTCAGAATCATGTGTTCTAAAATATTCATTTCGGCCATTTTCGAGGCGGTACCTCTGTTGGCATAGGTATCAAAAAGGCTGGATGGAATGGGAAACGTTTTTCTGGTATATTTCTTATAGTGCCTTGGTGCTGGAAGCCACGATCGGTGCGGTGCCTTATGCAAATACATCAAAAGGAATGGTTTTTCCTTAACTCTTCTCTTTTGGAGCCAGTCTAAAGTGAGGTCGGTAATTATATCCGTAACATAACCCGTGATGGTTGTGTCTCCTTCTTGTGTGATAAATGTAGGGTTGTAATAGTCTCCCTGGCCGGGTAAAATTTTGTACTCATCGAATCCTTTAGGAGTATTCCCAAAATGAAGTTTTCCAAATAGTGCCGTTTGGTAGCCTTCTTTTTTGAGCAGTTGAGGAAAGGTTACGTTGGTGGTGTCAAAAGGCGATAAATTATCAATTTTACCATTTATATGACTGTGCTTCCCGGTTAGGATTACTGCTCTGGAAGGTGCGCAAATGGAGTTGGTAACACTTGCATTGGTGAAGCGCATTCCCTCCTTCGCGATACGATCGATATTTGGTGTTTCAATTAGGGTATTGTTATATGCACTAATGGCCTGATAGGCGTGATCATCGGACATAATAAATACAATATTGGGTCTATCTTGCTTATTGCTCTTTGCAGGTTCTTGATGTTTGCAGCTCACGAAAAAGGTGCAAAGAAGTAAAAGGAATACGCTTTGTAAAGTGTGTTTTATCATAATCTTCAATGCTTGTATATAGAACAACTACACCAGGGAGTTAACGGTGTTTCGCAAAGCGGCTAAATTGGTTAACAGTCGTTCTAATTGATCTAAGGGCAACATATTGGCACCGTCGCTTTTTGCATTTGCAGGATCAAAATGAGTCTCTATAAAAATGCCGTCTACCCCTGCTGCGATTCCTGCTTTTGCAATGGTACTTATTAATTCTGGTTTCCCTCCTGTTACTCCTGACGCCTGGTTCGGTTGTTGCAGTGAATGCGTAACGTCTAATACTACTGGTGCGAAGTTCTTCATTACGGGTATTCCTCTGAAGTCTACTACCATGTCCTGGTAGCCAAACATGGTACCTCGGTCTGTGATTATTACCTGCTCATTGTTCGTGTCGAGAACTTTGTTAACCGCATGCTTCATACTTTCCGGGCTCATAAATTGGCCCTTTTTGAGATTTACCGTCTTCCCAGTTTCGGCTGCTGCAACTACCAAATCGGTTTGCCGGACCAGGAAAGCTGGTATTTGTAATACGTCAACGTACTCTGCGGCTTTGGCAGCATCTTCGTTGGTATGAATATCGGTTACGGTTGGGACTTCAAAAGTATCAGCAACTTTCCGTAAAATTTTTAGAGCTTTTTCATCACCAATGCCCGTAAAGGAATCCACGCGGCTTCGATTTGCTTTTTTAAAACTACCCTTAAATACGTAAGGTATTTTAAGTTTGTCGGTTATAGAAACAATCTTTTCAGCGATGCGCATGGCCATTTCTTCTCCTTCTATGGCACAAGGCCCTGCAAGAAGGAAAAATGAGTTGCTATCCGTATTTTTTAGGTTAGGAATGCGTTCTAATTTCATAATGGAAGATTAAAGAGCAAAGATACTTGTTTTTTTATGGGAACTAAATGCCGTTACGTCCTATAAATCAATAAAATAAAAATAACACAACTTTATAACAACAACCCAAAAATAGGAGTATCTTTGCAGGCTCAAAACAAAAAGATGTCGGAAACAAAAAATATTGCCATCATAGCCCACGTAGACCACGGGAAAACTACCTTAGTGGATAAGATCTTGCATTATTGCCAACTTTTTCGCGAAAACGAAAAAACAGGAGAACTTATTCTGGACAATAATGATTTGGAAAGAGAGCGTGGTATAACCATTGTATCCAAGAATGTCTCGGTGACTTATAAGAACACCAAGATAAATATTATCGATACTCCTGGTCACGCCGATTTTGGTGGAGAAGTAGAGCGGGTGTTAAATATGGCAGATGGGGTATTGTTGCTGGTAGACGCTTTTGAAGGACCTATGCCACAAACACGTTTTGTTCTGCAGAAGGCTATTGATCTTGGATTGAAACCTTGTGTAGTAATTAACAAGGTAGATAAAGAAAACTGTACTCCTGAGGAAGTACATGAAAAGGTGTTCGATCTGATGTTCGAACTTGGAGCAGAAGAATGGCAATTAGACTTCCCCACGGTTTATGGCTCTGCTAAAAACAATTGGATGAGTGAGGATTGGCAAAATGAAACAGATTCCATCGAACCACTCTTAGAGATGGTTGTAGAGCACATTCCAAGTTTTAAGCCAGAGGAGGGAACTACCCAAATGCTCATAACTTCTTTGGATTATTCTTCCTTTACAGGGAGGATTGCAATTGGTAGATTACAGAGAGGCAGTTTAAAAGAAGGGCAACAGATTTCTTTGGTGAAAAGGGATGGTGCTATTGTGAAATCTAAGGTAAAAGAACTTTTTACTTTTGAAGGACTTGGCAGGAAGAAAGTTCAGGAGGTGCAAACAGGAGATATATGTGCTATTGTTGGTTTAGAAGGTTTTGAAATCGGAGATACCATTGCGGATATTGAGAATCCTGAGGGGCTCAAAACTATAGCCATAGACGAGCCAACCATGAGCATGCTCTTTACTATAAACGATAGTCCATTTTTTGGAAAAGATGGCAAGTTTGTAACATCCCGGCATATTAAAGAACGATTGGAACGAGAGCT
>CAZWPZ010000116.1:0-3425 GCA_964636005.1 uncultured Eudoraea sp. | reverse complement strand
ATTGCAGATGTAAATCAGCCTTTGTTATTGGTTTGCCCGGAAGGGAAAGAGGAAGAAGCCGTAACCAGATTATCCAGGGTCGGTTTTGATAATACCCTAGGCGTATTAAAAGGTGGGTTTTCTGCCTGGACAAAAGCGGATAAAGAAGTAGATACCATTGATTCTTTGGATGCATCCTCTGCAAAGAAACTTATGGAAAAGGATTCCCTTCCCGTTTTTGATGTTCGCAAGGAAAGCGAGTTTAATGCAGAACATCTGGTGGATTCTAAAAATACGCCACTAGCCGAGATAAATAATTTTATTGATGAATTCCCGAGTGACGACAGATTTTACATACACTGCGCCGGTGGGTATAGGTCCGTAATAGCAGCCTCAATACTCAAAAGTAGGGGGATCCATAATCTGATCGATCTGGCAGGTGGATTTACAGCGCTAAAAAAAGAAGGAGTAGCGGTGACAGACTATGTTTGTCCTACAACACTATAACATGACTTTTATCATTTGCTCAGTGGCTGGGTGATGTTAATTTAGCTTGGAAGTTCAAAGAGTTCGACTGTTACGGCAACAGCCGTTTTGTAAGTATAATTTTAAAACAAAAAGGGTATGAAAACAAATATGGGTAGAGTAGACAGATCTGTAAGGATTCTTATGGCAATTGTAGCGGCAATTTTGGTTTATTTTAATGTGGTGCAAGGTATTTTGTCCTATATATTATTAACCATGGCCGCGGTATTTGTTTTCACTAGTCTAGTTGGGTTTTGTCCAATTTACGGATTGTTTGGACTCAATACATGTAAGATAAATAAACCTTAATAGTAACCAAGTTGTATTATTATGAACTCAATAGTATTCCCCTTAGTGAACTGGAGTAACGGAATAGCAATGATTGCGGTTTTTGCAATTGTAGTTGTCGCTCTTGTGGTAATTCTTTTAAATCTTATGAATAGCGGAAGAAAAGAAGGGAGTTAGTATAGCATAACTTTCCACTATTTGGACACCCGACGTCTGGAGGATTTTAATCCGTTCATAATATTTACTATCTTCAGCCATATTTAATCCTAATATGATAAAAAACTTTATTCAGCGGATAGGAATAATAAATTGCATTATGCTTCTTGTTGTTCTGTCCATTATTGTAGTCTCTGAGACCATGTTTCTCACAGGACACAAACTCGAGGCTATTTTCGTTGCATTTTGGGCTCCAACCATCTTAGGCTTTATGAACTATTTAAAGCCTAAGAATTGAACGAGATAATTTTTACATATTCTTTAGTCGTAGCAATTGTCTTTATCGTTTGGTTATGGTTTATTATCCGAATGTATAACCAACTGGACAAATAATACACGCTACTTTTTCTATTAAATCTGGTATTAGAATAGTTTTAATCC
Source organism: uncultured Eudoraea sp. (assembly GCA_964636005.1). GTDB lineage: Bacteria > Bacteroidota > Bacteroidia > Flavobacteriales > Flavobacteriaceae > Eudoraea. The sequence goes on along the minus strand of CAZWPZ010000116.1, from coordinate 2,036 downwards.
TGTATCAGCTGCATGGAACTTGGATGTTTTAGTATATGAGAGTGTACTAAACGTTCCGTTTCAATGGTGTTTTTTTGTGGTGTAATATGTGCCAGGATGTCCTGGACAGTGGGTGCACTTCTGTTCTTAGGGATAAATCCGTATCCTGCATAGGCCCCATCTTTTACTAACACAACAGCATCCTCTTCCCTTGTTCTACCTTTGTCCTTAATCAAATAGGTCTGATGAGAGTCTAACGCATGCTTAATGGCTTCCTCAACGCGAGCGTTATAGGTTACTATCGACTCTTCACCTCTGCAAATTCCCTTGCATGTTACAATTCTGAAATGGGTGCAGGGACCAGTCGTTTCCTGTAAATGACAATATTTAGGGCAAAGATTAAATTTTTTACATTGTTCTTCGATGACTAACCTGCAATCTGTGGTGTTGTAGAAGGTGATTATAGGATTAGGCACCAATTTCTTTTTATTGAATGCCAGGTGTAGTATGCCTTGTCTGTCCTCGTAAGAGAAAACGGCATAAGCCACTACATTTCTTTTTTGAGCTCTGTTGTAGATAGGAAAGTGGTGCTTAATAGCAGAGGATTCCATCAAAAGTGCCAACAATTCATTCCCCGATAATTCATAGTCTACCTCGCTGGTTTCCGCACAGAGTTTTAACTCTTTTTTGGTTTTATCATAGAAATGCCCCAAAACCCGCTTTTTAATATTTTTAGCTTTCCCTATGTACAGGATTTTTCCTTTGGCGTTTTTAAAATAATAAACCCCTGGTTTATTGGGCAAGGAATCATAACTAGATTTTGATAGGCCTGGGGGTAGTGTTGTTTCTTGGGATCTGGCATTTAAAAAGGTAGTGATGACCTCATCTGCATTTGGTTTTTGTAAGATCTTTTTAAAGAGTAGGACGGTAGCGGCGGCATCTCCTCTGGCGCGATGTCTATTTTTTAATGGGATGTTTAAAGAGGAACATAATTTTCCCAGACTGTAGGATGTATATCCGGGAAACACTTTTCTGGACAATCGAACCGTGCAGAGTTTTTTTAGACTTAGGGAACGTCCGATATTTTTCAGCTCCTCCTTTATAACGTTATAGTCGAAATTTACACTATGGGCTATGAAGATGGTGCCCGTTAATAATTCTAGAACATTATCCGCAACCTCTTCAAAAGTAGGTGCTTCTCGCACCATTTCATTGTCAATACCTGTAAGACCAGTAATGTAATATGGAATTTCACATTCTGGGTTTATTAAGGTAGTATATTCCTTTACAACTTGCTGGCCATCAAAGACAAAGATTGAAATCTCAGTGATCTTATTGCCTTTAATTCCATTTCCAGTAGTTTCTATATCAACGATGGAGTACAACAGACGGTTCTTTATTAAATGAAAGAACAAGTTACTAAGAAATAACACAGTTCTCAAAAACGGGAACGGTATATCTCGTAATAGACAAGGTAAAAGTCACATGAACAAATATGTAGTATATTAGAATAGCTAAAGGAACTAGATTATGAATAGGATTATTGGAAAATCGGTTGGTATTGGTATTCTAGTGGCAGTACTTTTCATGATTTTAGCTTCTTGTGCTTTAAAAGAAGAGAAAAATCGAACCACAGGTATTCACAATGATGAAGCCTTACTTGAAGAGTTAAGGAGCTCTTTAATGGTACTAGTGGAAACATGGTATCCCAAAACAGTGGATACCATAGAAGGAGGTTTTTATGCAGACTTTAACTATAAATGGGAGGCAGAAGGTGCGCAGTCTAAATTTTTAGTGACCCAGGCACGTCATCTTTGGACCACTTCGACCTTATACCAACACTATAAAGAACCGCAATATTTAGATCTTGCCCAGCATGCTTTTGAGTATTTGAGTAGAAGAATGCAGGACAGCATCTATGGAGGATTTCATACCAACTTAGTTTTAAAAAATGGTGTGTATACCCCGGTGGGTAATACAAAGAGTGCCTATGCCAATGCCTTTGCTATCTATGGCCTGGCGACCTATTTCCATATATCTGGAGACACAGCGGCCTT
>CAZWPZ010000115.1:0-14365 GCA_964636005.1 uncultured Eudoraea sp. | reverse complement strand
GGAAGAACAGATTCTAAGGGATATTATTGGGGAAATTCATTTGATGTTTTCTATGACGATGTTAAAACCTTGGGGCTTTTTGCGGAACTCAGTTTGGATGTCAATAGGGACTTTACCTTGGGTGTAAACGGGGAATTTTTTGACTATACTACAGAGACTGGAAATCCTGCCTGGAACTTGCCAGACTTGCAGGCCTCTCTCTTTTTGGACTATCAAATTGGAACACAATGGTACGTTGGGGCTAACATTTTTTACGTAGGAGAAAGAAACGATATACGTTCAGTCGCCCAACCAAATACCTTACCACAAGATTTTCCTTCTACCATTATAACCCTGGATAGTTTTTTTGATGCTAATGCTTATGCCGGGTATAGGGCAAGCAAGCAACTGACCATTTTTGCAAAAGCGAATAATATTGCTAACAATTCGTATCAAAGGTGGGCTAATTTTAGAGTCCAGGGATTCCAGATTATGGCTGGAGCCTCGTATAAATTTGATTTTTAGACGGTTAGTAGGACATAATTATACCGTCGGGAGCAAACATAAAAGACCGTCTTGTCTAAGTTTTGTGACTACATAGCGAAGCATATGGCGAAAAAAAAGTTCCACAAGTATTTTTTGGTACTTTTAAATTACCAAAGGTAGTCCTATGTTTTTTACAAATACGTCTACATATATAACGATTTGCTTTCTCGCCTTTATCCCAATTATTTGCACTAGTCAGAATCTGGTATATAATGGCAGTTTTGAAGAGTATGTGAGCTGTCCAAAACACCTGGGGAATTTTGAGGCTGATGTAGTATCCTGGAATACACCTACCCAGGGCTCTACAGATTACTTCAATAGCTGTAGTCTGACCATGGGAGCTCCAGAAAATTTTAATGGAAAACAAGATGCTTTCTCGGGTACAGGTTACGCAGGCTTTTATTTATATGCCCCCCAAGACTATCGGGAATACATTCAAGTTCCTTTAAAGAGAACACTTCAAAAAGGACAGGAATACGATTTGTCCTTCAAAATAAGTCTTGCGGACGATTCGGACTATGCCATTAAAAAATTCGGGGTTCTTCTATCCAATGAGGAAATTAAGTTGGATATAAAAAAAGAACTTTCCAAAATGCATTTGTACAGGATGAAACAGAATACGTTTTATTTATTGGAACTTAATTCGAACAATTATTTGAAAGACATGAAGTCCTGGACCGAGGTTAGCACCGCATTTACAGCTACTGGGAAGGAGCAATATTTGCTTATAGGAAACTTTTTCAATAATGCGCGCACGGCGAAAGTCAAGATAAAAGAAGGGAGGAAAAAAGGGGCTTATTATTACCTCGATGACGTTAGGCTCATTCAAACAAACTATAAGAAATCGGGAGAACTAGCGGCTAAGGACAGTACCGTTGTTTCTACCGTCTTTGAGCTGGATAAAACCCATGTAGTGAATACTATTCTGTTCGATTTTGACACCTATGAATTGTTGGAAGATGCCAAGGACGACTTAGATAAAATCTACCATTATCTAAAAACCAATGTGGCACTTAAAATTAGAATAGAAGGACATACCGATAATGTTGGGAACCCTAGGTACAATCAGATTTTATCAGACAAACGGTGTTTTGCTGTGGCTTCTTATTTTATGACTCTAGGTCTTAAGGAAGATCGTATAAGCTGGCAGGGTTTTGGCGATAGGCAACCAATACGTACGAATGATACCAAAGAGGGAAGGACTACCAATAGAAGGGTTGCATTTGTAATAAGTAAGTCGGACTAGCAGGTGCTGGCAGTACCTTAGCAAAATCATTTATTTCTGGCATAGACAAAGAAACAAACTATCTTAAGGAAATTTAGGATTCAAAAAAAAGCCGAAGAACTATCTTCGGCTTTTCCATTCAATTTCAATTTGATTTTACATACTTTGACTAAATGGGACAGCCACCATAACATTACCCCATGCCATTACCATATGGACACCACCATCAACTTCTTTATAAGCGATTGAAAAAGCTTCAACCGGATCCGAACCTTTGCTAACAGATGCAGATGCTCTGGCAACATCAGCAGACTCGTCATAGGAATAGGCTCCCCATTGGTTTAACTTGCTATTTAATATTACAGTCCATTCATTTTCACCTGGAACTGTAAATAGAGAGTAGGTCCCTGCCTTTACAGAGGTGTCTCCAAACATCATGTCTTTGTACAGGGTGATTTCTGCAGCTTCATTGGCTCCAGTTCTCCATACTTTTCCCGTTGGGGCAAGTTGCTCCAAAGACCTTCCCTTAAGTTGAGGTCTACTGTATACTACTTTGATTAACTTGTCGGAAACTTTATAACTAGATGGGTACGAAGCAATATCTGCCGGACTTTTGTCTAAGCCACTAAATTCTTGGGCATTTACTTCATTAGTGAAGACCATTGCTACGGCCATAAGCATAATTGTAACTAATTTTTTCATAATTGTCAGTGTTTTTTTGAGTTTGTCAAATCTAATGTGAAATTTAACCTAGGTCTTATAAAAAGTCGTTAAAATTTAACAGACTTACAGAATGAACCGTTTTTGGAATAATTTACTCATTTTAATTACAATTAAATATAGTTACTCTATTCTGTAGTATTAATTTGTAATTATAATAGCTTTATTAATTTTAAAACCTAATTAATTAGTGCATCTTTGCTTCTAATAATTATAATTTTTATAAACATGTGTGGAATTGTTTGTGCCTTTGATGTTAAGGAGAGTACGGAAAGTTTAAGGCCGAAGCTATTGGAAATGTCTAAAAAAGTTAGACACCGCGGACCGGATTGGAGCGGGATATTTGCAGATGACAAGGCTATTCTGGCCCATGAGCGATTAGCTATTGTGGATCCAGCCTCGGGAAGACAGCCTTTGTTTAGTGAGGATAAAAACCTGGTGTTAGCGGCAAATGGAGAAATATACAATCATAGAGTTTTAAGAGAACAGTTTAATGGAAGGTATAATTTTTCAACAGAGTCAGATTGTGAGGTGATTCTTGCCCTGTATAAAGAGAAGGGTGTGCATTTCATTGATGAGTTAAATGGGATTTTTAGTTTTGCTATCTATGACGCTGAAAAAGGATCGTATTTTATAGCAAGAGACCATATGGGTATTATTCCCCTTTACATGGGGTGGGACAAAAATGGTACCTTCTATGTTGCTTCCGAACTAAAAGCTTTGGAAGGCACCTGTACCAAGATAGAACTTTTTCCTCCGGGACATTATTTAGAGAGTTCCGATGGAGAGCTCAAGAGATGGTATACCAGAGACTGGATGGAATACGACGCGATTAAAGAGAACGAAACGAGTATTGCAGCAATTAAAGAAGCTTTGGAAGAAGCAGTGCACAGGCAATTAATGTCCGACGTGCCCTATGGTGTTTTACTGTCTGGAGGATTAGATTCTTCCGTGACATCTGCTATCGCCAAAAAGTATGCCCAAAAACGAGTAGAATCAGGGGATACGGTAGACGCATGGTGGCCTCAACTACACTCGTTTTCTGTTGGTTTGGAAGGGTCTCCTGACCTTGCCGCAGCACAGAAAGTCGCGGATCATATTGGTACGGTACACCATGAGATCAAGTTCACCATACAAGAAGGATTAGATGCCATTAAAGATGTAATATATAACCTAGAGACCTACGATATTACTACAATACGCGCGTCTACTCCAATGTATCTAATGGCTCGCGTAATTAAGTCGATGGGAATAAAAATGGTTCTTTCTGGAGAGGGAGCGGATGAGCTTTTTGGAGGATATCTGTATTTTCACAAAGCGCCAAGCCCAAAAGAATTTCATGAAGAAACGGTAAGGAAACTCAGTAAGTTACATATGTACGATTGTCTGCGGGCAAATAAATCCTTGGCGGCATGGGGCATAGAAGGCAGAGTTCCTTTTCTCGATAAAGAATTTATAGATGTGGCCATGCGTATTAACCCAAAAGATAAAATGATTAATGGGGAGCGTATGGAAAAATGGGTAGTTAGAAAGGCTTTTGAATCCATGTTACCGGAGAGTGTGGCCTGGAGGCAAAAAGAGCAGTTTTCAGATGGAGTAGGCTATAGCTGGATTGATACCCTAAAGGAATTGGTAGAGGAAGAAATTTCGGACGAACAGTTGGCAAATGCTAAATTTCGCTACCCTATTCAGACACCAACCACCAAGGAAGAGTTCTACTATCGATCTATTTTTGAAGGTCATTTTCCAAGTGATGCAGCAGCATTGTCTGTTCCTCAAGAGCCCTCTGTGGCCTGTAGTACCAAGATTGCACTGGAATGGGATGCCGCCTTTAAAAATATGAACGATCCTTCGGGAAGGGCAGTCGCTCAAGTTCATGAAGACGCCTACGAAAAATAAACCAGAATTATTTGAATTACCTGAGATTCTGTTTACCTGACTTCCTTTTAAGGTAAGTAAGGGTTCTTTTTTAATTAGTTCTTTAGAAGCACCTTTTAAGGTGCTTCTTCAGTTTATATACTCTACAAGGAAACTATAAAAATGAGAATCAAACTAATAACTTGTATAGAGCACCGTAAAAATTAGAACAACGGTGGCCGTAATTATAAGTGGGCCCAATATTCCAAAAACTAAACCTCCAACTCTAAAGTCTTTTTGTTCTAATTTACCAGTACTATAGGCAATGGCGTTTGGGGGAGTAGAGATAGGTAAAAAGAGAGCTACAGAGGCGCATAATCCAATTACTAGAGGCAGTACAACAGGATCATTAAAGGTAAGAATGATACTAATTGGAATTAGAATCGTTGCAGTTGCTGTATTACTCATGATATTAGACATGATAACGGTTAGAAATGCAAAACACAGGGCAAGGAAATAAAAATTCAGATTATTGCCTTGAATTTTTTCTACGTAGTAACTGGCTAGTCCGGTCTCTTTTATTGCCAATCCAAGAGCTAATCCACCCATAACCAGCATTAAGGTATCCCAAGGAAGTTTCCGCACATCATCCCCATTAATTATACCCGATATTGTCAACAGTATTATGGGTAAGAGGGAAACAACGGAAGCAGGAATGCCATGTGCCTTTTCTGTTAACCATAGAAGAAGTGTTAGAGCAAGTACGACCAAAACCACTCGTTTCTTGATCCGTTCAAAGCGGTAATTGGTACTATTTGGATCTATTTTTTCCTCTGGAAGTTCAATTACAAAGGTTTTCTTTTTTGCAATGTATATTCTGGTTAGTAGTAGCCAAAACAAAAAGGTCAATAGGATAGCAAGAGGAAACCCTACCATCATCCATTCCATAAAACCGATATTGACGCCATTATTATTCAATGCTTCCACCGCGATTGCATTTGGCGGAGATCCAATCAAAGTTCCCATACCTCCAATAGAGGCAGAGCCGGCTATCCCTAAAAGGATGGCCTTTGTAAAGGGAGAGTCTTTATCTAAGGTGTTTATAAAAGGGAGAACAGAGGCTATCATCATCGCAGAGGTGGCAGTGTTGGACATGATCATGGAGAAAATGGCCGTAGTGAGCATGATGCCCAAAAGTACCTGTTTAGGAGAGGATCCAAATCTTGAAATGGAAAAACGAAAAACTTGTCGGTCTAACTTGGTTTTGCTCATGGCTTCTGCAATAAAAAAACCTCCTAACATAAGCCAGATAACGCTACTGGACCAAGAGTTAATATACTCTACATAATACGACTGTGCATTACCGGGGTCGATCTTTGAATAGTAGCTGTTCATGGCAAAGATCAAAAAACCGAAAACCAGAAGACCTACTGCAAAAGGAGGTATGGCTTCAGTCATCCATAAACCTATTGCTAAAAACAGCAAGAAGAGAACATAGATTTGAGCCTGATTCATTTCTGGTTCATACAACCAATAGGTAAGACCAAATGCCAAAATGGTGCTTAGCAAGAAGTAAATGATTTTACCTTGTATGTCGACCACTTTTTGGATTTGAGACATTAATTTTAAGGATACTCCTCTAGAATCAGCCATGAAAATTCTTTTTTAAATCAGTACAAAAGTAAGGAGATAAGTCCATTTATTGGATACTATGACAGTTCAGAATGATGTTTTTTTTTCGGTTGTTCTTAACCGTTTAAAATTGTTGTTAAATTGTTGATAACTTCGAGACTTCATACTAATGCTAAAGCTATATTTTATGGGGTATTACGTATATTTGTGAGATTGCGAATTAATAAATAAAACACTTAATTTTTTGTATGAGCGAAGAAGCAAAAAAGAATGAATATTCAGCGGATAGTATTCAGGCGTTAGAGGGGATTGAGCATGTAAGAATGAGGCCCTCGATGTATATTGGAGATATCGGTGTGCGAGGTTTGCATCATCTTGTATATGAGGTAGTAGACAACTCCATAGATGAGGCTATGGGTGGTCATTGTGATAAGATAGATGTTTATATCAATGAAGATAATTCCATTACTATAAAAGACAACGGTCGTGGAATCCCTGTGGATATTCACAAGAAGGAGGGGATTTCTGCATTGGAAGTGGTAATGACCAAGATCGGAGCAGGAGGTAAGTTTGATAAAGACTCCTATAAAGTGTCTGGAGGCTTACATGGTGTTGGGGTCTCTGTGGTGAATGCATTGTCCAATCATTTAAAAGCTTCGGTTCATCGGAATGGAAAAATCTGGGAACAAGAATACAAAAGAGGAAAGTCTATATACCCCGTAAAGAGTGTAGGGGAATCCTCAGAAACGGGAACCATTGTTACGTTTCATCCAGACGACTCGATTTTTACCCAAACGGTAGAATTCAATTATGAGACTCTGGCAAACCGGATGCGGGAGTTGTCGTACCTCAATAAGGGGGTTACAATAACTATCACGGATAAAAGAAATAAAGATGAAGAGGGGAACTTCGTATCGGAAGTATTCTATTCGGATCAGGGATTAAAAGAGTTTGTTCGATTCTTAGACAGCAATAGAGAGCCAATAATACAAGCAGTTATCTCTATGGAAGGCGAGAAGAATGGAATTCCCGTAGAAGTTGCAATGATATACAATAACAGCTATACGGAAAACCTCCACTCTTATGTCAATAACATAAATACCCATGAAGGTGGTACCCATTTATCAGGTTTTAGACGTGGACTCACTTCTACTCTGAAAAAGTATGCCGATAGTTCTGGTATGTTAGATAAGGTGAAGTTTGAGGTGTCCGGGGACGACTTTAGGGAAGGACTAACTGCAATTGTATCTGTTAAAGTAGCGGAACCACAATTTGAAGGACAGACAAAAACAAAACTGGGCAATAGGGAAGTTTCCTCAGCTGTAAGTCAGGCAGTTTCCGAAATGCTGACCAATTACCTCGAAGAACATCCGGACGATGCTAAGGTCATTGTGCAAAAAGTTATTCTGGCTGCTCAGGCCAGGCATGCAGCTACCAAGGCGAGGGAGATGGTGCAGCGAAAAACGGTAATGAGTATTGGTGGATTGCCAGGGAAATTATCGGATTGTTCAGAGCAAGATCCTGCTATGTGTGAAGTGTTCCTGGTTGAGGGAGATTCTGCAGGCGGTACAGCCAAGCAAGGTAGAGATAGGAATTTTCAAGCTATCTTGCCCTTACGTGGAAAAATACTGAATGTGGAAAAAGCCATGCAGCACAAGGTTTTTGAAAATGAAGAAATTAAGAATATTTATACCGCGCTAGGGGTTACTATAGGAACAGAAGATGATAGTAAAGCCCTGAATCTCGAAAAACTGCGCTATCATAAAGTGGTCATAATGTGTGATGCTGATGTAGATGGGAGCCATATTGAAACCTTGATTCTTACCTTTTTCTTCCGGTATATGCGAGAATTAATTGAAGGAGGACATGTTTATATTGCTACTCCACCTTTATATCTTGTAAAAAAGGGCGCTAAGAAACGATACGCTTGGGACGATAAAGAACGAGATGCAATTGTAGATAGTTTTGGTGGCAGTGCTAGTATTCAACGCTATAAAGGTTTAGGGGAAATGAATGCAGAGCAACTTTGGGATACCACCATGAATCCGGATTTCAGAACACTCCGTCAGGTTACTATTGACAATGCTACAGAGTCGGATCGGATTTTTTCTATGCTGATGGGCGATGAGGTTCCTCCGAGACGTGAGTTTATAGAGAAGAATGCAGTTTATGCCAATATAGATGCCTAATATCTATTAAAAAATTCTCTGAGAGTAACTAAAAAAGGCAGCTTTGGATACCAAAGCTGCCTTTTAACTATATGAAAAAAGCGGGGAATTATTCTTTTATCGCTAAAACAGAACCATCCGGATCACTGAGGTGCATCCCCTCAGGAGTGTCTTTTAAAATGGCTTTTTGACTAGCCATGTTCGTTCCCGGATAACTAATGGTATAAAGGCCATCTTCCTGTTGCCAACCAAAATCCGTTTTAAATGCAATCTTGGATCCACTATAGCGATGGTATCTCCCTAAATACGCATCATTAAAAATCCATTCTTGTTTAATAATTTCTTTACTGGTTTCGTTACTATTCTTTACATCGATAGTATACCAAATCCCTATAACAGGGTCATTATTTTCTGGAATTCTGGAACAATTACTAGCCAGGATAATAGCAATAATTGCAAATAGGGAGAACAGTCTTTTCACAATGTATAGGTTAACGATTTGGGATCTTACGTTAAATAGCTAACGACAGTTTTTCTGAGGTATTGTTTTTTTTCGATATAATGCACACTTCCTATTTTATCTTCGTTGAACGGCAAGCAAGATCGAAAAAAATAAAGGCTATTTTGGTGGAAATAAACTGGTATTTGAGTTCTTGAATATGTTAAAATTGATTAATTTTGAACGTTTTAAAAATCAATAAAAAATCTAAATAATATGAAAGTTACAGTAGTTGGTGCAGGAGCGGTAGGAGCGAGTTGTGCAGAGTATATTGCTCTTAAAGATTTTGCTTCAGAGGTGGTCTTGTTAGATATTAAAGAAGGTTATGCCGAAGGAAAGGCAATGGATCTTATGCAAACAGCATCTTTAAATGGTTTTGATACAAAAATAACTGGTACTACTGGCGCTTATGAGAAAACTGCAGGCAGTGACATTGCAGTAATAACTTCAGGGATTCCGAGAAAACCTGGGATGACAAGAGAAGAATTGATAGGTATTAATGCAGGAATCGTAAAAACGGTTGCCTCCAATCTTATTGAACATTCACCAAACGTAATACTTATCGCTGTGAGGAATCCAATGGATACGATGACGTATCTGGTACATAAATCTACCAACCTGCCGAAAAATAGAATTATTGGTATGGGAGGCGCATTAGATAGCGCACGCTTTAAATATCGCTTGGCAGAAGCATTAGAGGCCCCAATATCCGATATAGACGGAATGGTCATTGGGGGGCATAGTGATACCGGAATGGTGCCGTTGGCGAGTATAGCAACACGAAACAGTGTACAGGTTTCTAACTTTATTAGTGCTGAAAGACTGCAGAAAGTTGTAGAAGATACCAAAGTTGGAGGTGCTACCTTAACAAAATTATTAGGAACAAGTGCATGGTATGCTCCCGGAGCAGCCGTTTCTTCACTAGTTCAAGCCATAGCATGCGACCAGAAAAAGATGTTTCCCTGTTCTGCTATGTTAGAAGGAGAATATGGTTTAGAGGATATTTGTATTGGAGTTCCAGTAATTCTTGGGAAAAGCGGAATTGAAAAAATTGTGGAAATAGAACTTTCTGATGCAGAAAAAAACAAAATGCAAGAAAGTGCGGCTGGAGTATCTAAGACCAATGGGCTCTTGGAGGTTTAGATTTCATTTATAAAATTAAGAAAGCACTCGTAAAGGGTGCTTTTTTTTACCCATTTTGGAGCCTTCTAAAAGTACATCTTGGATCGAGTGTTTTCACAATTTTACCACAGGCTAGGGCCGCTTATGACATAAATTGTAGAGTGCTATCCACACGAATTACTGCTCCTTTTTGTTGTTTAATCCATTAAATCCTACACCGTTTAGGTTGTAGGGATGTGTCGCTCTACAAAAAAACTAAATAAATTGTCAGTTCTTAAGGGAAATGATATATTTGCACGCTGTTTACAAATTCCATTTTAAAATCAATTAAAGCATGCAGAATAAAGGACTTATAAAGTTATTTGCCTTCTTGTTTGGATTGGTAAGTATCTATCAACTTTCCTATACATTCATTACTGCAAAAGTAGAAAAGGACGCTGAAGCATTTGCCGTTTCCGCAATTTCTTCGTCAGAAGAAGACTATGTTGCTAAAAGAGAAGCTGTTGAAGCCACGTATTTAGACTCTATTGGCGCAAATCCTATATTGGGATACACCAGTTACGATGATGCTAAAAAGAAAGAGCTAAACAAGGGTCTGGACCTGAAGGGTGGTATCAACGTAACCCTCCAAATTTCTGTGAAGGACATTCTAAAAGGTCTAGCAGATAATACAAAAAACCCGGTATTCAATAAGGCGTTGGCGGATGCGGATGAGGCGTCTAAAAATAGTGATGACACTTATTTGGAATTGTTTTTCGAATCCTTTGACAATATAAAAGGGGATACCAAATTAGCTTCTCCCGATATTTTTGCCAATAAAGGGCTCAGTGATGAAATAAACTTTCAGATGACGGATGATGAGGTTAAACCAATCATTCGTAGGAAAATTGATGAATCCGTTGTTTCTGCATTTGAAGTATTACGTGAAAGAATCGATGGATTCGGAGTGACACAACCAAACATTCAAAGAGAAGGTAACTCTGGAAGAATTCTTGTAGAGTTGCCAGGTGCCAGAGATATAGCCAGAGCACAGGACCTGTTATCAAGTACCGCTCAGTTAGAATTTTGGGAAACCTATGAGCCAGGAAATCAGAGCTTGGTGAGCTTCTTTGTGCAAGCGAATGAACGTCTTAAAGCGCTAGTCGAAAGTACGGATGCCGCAGAAGTCGATAAAGAAGAATCTGAAATAGACTCATTACTTTCTGACGTTACACAAGATTCTTTAGACTTGGCTGCAGAGAGTAATCCTTTATTTGAAAAATTACAGCTTAGCGGCCCTGGTTATGCCGTAGGTATGGCCGCTATTAAGGATACAGCAGAAGTGGGAGCCTATCTTCGCATGCCAGAAATTAGAAGACTGTTACCTGCCGATGTCCAGTTTACAAAGTTTTTGTGGGAAAGACCTACTAAAGATTCTGAAGTTGCGGCCTTATACGCCCTTAAGTCTAATCGGGATAACACGCCACGTATCAGTGGAGATGTTGTGAGCGATGCCAGAGACCAGTTCGATCAGTTTAATAGACCGGCCGTTGGGATGGACATGAACGTAAAAGGAGCCAAGCTATGGGAAAAGCTTACCAGTGAAGCTAACCTTAATAATACCGGTATTGCAATCGTATTAGATAATAAGGTCTATACGGCTCCCGGAGTATCACAGGTAGGGGGTATTTCCGGAGGTAGCTCGGAAATTACAGGAACCTTTACAGTAAACGAAACGAAGGACATTGCAAATGTGTTACGTGCTGGTAAATTACCAGCTTCCGCCGAAATAATTGATTCCTTTGTTGTTGGTCCGTCCTTAGGGCAGGAAGCAATTGATAGTGGTTTTACTTCCTTTCTAATCGCAATGGTTTTTGTATTGGTCTGGATGATCTTCTATTACGGTAAGGCCGGAATCTTTGCAGACATTGCATTAGTATTTAATATCGTCCTGATATTTGGCGTTTTATCTAGCTTAGGTGCCGTTTTAACGCTGCCTGGAATTGCGGGTATTGTTCTGACTATCGGTATGTCTGTAGATGCCAACGTGCTGATCTTTGAAAGAATTAAGGAAGAGCTGGCCAAAGGAAAAGGTAAAGGTCAGGCCATTGCAGATGGTTTTGCCAATGCACTATCCTCTATTCTAGATGCCAACGTTACCACAGGTCTTACAGCCATAATATTACTAGTCTTCGGAAGTGGTCCTATTAAAGGATTTGCAACTACCTTGATTATAGGTATACTAACTTCTCTCTTTACAGCGATTTTTGTTACCCGATTGCTTGTCGATTGGTATATATCTGGAAAAGGAAGGAGTCTAGATTTCTCTACGGCAATAACCAAAAACTTATTCAAAAATCTGAATATTGATTTTCTTGGGAAGCGAAAAATAGCCTATGTACTTTCTTCCATTTTAGTAGTGGTTGGTATTTTTTCTTTGGTAACGCAGGGATTAGATCAAGGGGTAGACTTTGTTGGTGGAAGAAACTATCAAATTAGATTTGTCAACCCTGTTAATCCAAGTGAGATTACTTCAGAATTATCGGAACCATTGGGTAGCGCAAGCGCCAAAATATTTGGAGATGCGAATCAGATTATGGTGACCACCAAGTACAAGGTAGACGTACAAGGGACTGAGGTAGACCAGGAGATAATGGAAATATTATTTACCACCTTACAAAAGTATCTTCCTGATGGTACTACCTATGAAGACTTTATTCCAGGCGGTACTAATGGGGATATAGGTGTATTAAAATATAGAAAAGTTGGGCCTACAATAGCCGATGATATCAAAAAGAATGCACTTTGGGCAATCATTGGTTCCTTGGCCGTTGTTTTCCTATATATATTATTGCGATTCCGTAAATGGCAGTACTCTTTGGGTGCGGTATCTGCAGTTTTCCACGATGTACTTATTGTATTAGGCATATTTTCGCTTACTAGTAAGATAATGCCATTTAGTATGGAAATAGACCAAGCCTTTATAGCAGCAATACTTACTGTAATAGGTTATTCCCTTAACGATACGGTGGTTGTATTTGACCGTATTCGTGAGATAGTTGATGAACATGGATGGAAAGCAGGTGCCAATATTAATCTTGCTCTAAATAGTACACTCAGCAGAACATTAAATACATCCTTAACTACCCTTGTTGTGTTATTGGCAATATTTGTGTTTGGAGGAGAATCCTTAAGAGGATTTATGTTTGCCATGATTATTGGGGTGATAGTAGGTACTTACTCCTCTCTATTTATAGCTACCCCTGTGATGTTCGACACGCTTAAAAATAAGATATCGAATAAGAAATAGGATGTAATAACTTTTATGCAAAAAGGGCAAAGTGACACGAACACTTTGCCCTTTTTCTATGCGGTAACCTAATAAAAAAAGCCTGTCGATTTCGACAGGCTTTTTTTTCTTGAGTAGTTTATCCTTAAATAACTTCTACATTTACTGCATTTAATCCTTTTGGACTTTCTTCGATATCAAAACTTACTTTGTCGCCTTCTGTGATATCTTGCGTTAACCCACTTACATGCACAAACACATCTTTATCACCATCTTCTGGGGTAATAAATCCAAAACCTTTGGTATTGTTAAAAAACTTTACGGTACCGTTATTCATAATATATATTTAAATTAGCCGCAAAGGTACACTAATTTGCTCAAAACAAGGGAAATAAGTGAATTATAATTTTTAAAGTTTAAGCTTTGTACGTTTTAGGCTATCCTCTTACTACCTAGTTGCTGTGCGCTCTCCTTCTGAACCAAAAGGGGTGGGTTTTAGAGCGAACTCCAATGGTGCCTGTAACAACGGTTCTTCCCTATGGGAAACAAAAATAATGGTTGTCTCACTTTCTTCGGCCATCTTATTAATCAAGGCGACAACCATTGCAGCGCTCGTATCGTCTAATCCTGCCGTAGGTTCATCCAGAATAAGTAGAGCCGGATGTTTAATCATTGCCCGAATACACATAATAAGGTGTTTTTCTCCTAGATTGAGAGTGTGGAAGTATTTGTCTTTCTTATGATCTAACCCAATTAATTTCAGCCATTCTGTAGCCAACCTTTGTTGCGCATTTCCAGGTTTTATATAAAGCCCTATGGAATCATAAAGACCCGAAATCAACATGTTTTCTAAAGTGTGATACCCTTTAAATCGGTCGATCATGGAAGGCGTAAAGTACCCCATTTGTTTCTTAATATCCCAGACACTTTCTCCTGATCCTTTTTGATGTCCTAAAAGGTATATGTCTTGGCCATAAGCTTTTGGGTTGTCCCCATTTATCATGGAAAGTAGTGTGGTTTTACCACTTCCATTTGGTCCTGAGAGTTTCCAAAACTCAGCCGGTCTTATTACCCAATTAATGTTGTTGAGTACAGAAGTATTCCCATACTGAACGGATACATTGGTCAGTTTAACCACTAAGGGGTGTGGGTAGGTGAATGGATCTAGTCCCTCTGGAATCGTATGTGTAAATGGAGCAGGAATCGCCGGTTTTGATCCAGTACCGTCCTCAAGTAGTTGCAGATTTTTTCCATTTAAAGCATAAACCTTGGTGAGGAAAGGAAGCAGATCTGCCTTTCTGCTTAAAAAGAAAATCAAGTGTTTTGTTTTTGCCAGCTCTTCCCATCTA
>CAZWPZ010000114.1:0-8441 GCA_964636005.1 uncultured Eudoraea sp. | reverse complement strand
GAAAACTGGCATTTTGCATAGGAAAGCAATCACCCCGAAGTCCAAAGCCTTTATTTTTTCGTATTTTACTCGTAACCAATATTAAAAACTAACATTTGGCGGATGAATTTATTCCGAACCCCTCTTATAGGATTATGTATTTCTATAGTGCTGCTACTTTGCAGCAATAGAGCACAATCTCAAGAGCAAACCTATAGAGGACCTCTCCGTATTGCCAAATATGAAGGAGAAGCAACGTATCAGTATCGAATTGCGGAAGGGGATACCTTACGTAATGGTACTTTTAGAATGCAAAGATCCGACTTGCAATCCCTCTTAAAACGGGAAGACTCCTCTTTTCTATTTTCAGGAAATTACGCCGACAATATTCCAGTGGGTAATTGGAGGTTGCGATTTGGTTCTTTTACTTCTGGAGACAGCGCTGAAGTGGTAGACTATGAATACCGGGTATTGGTAAATGGAGAAGAAGAAGAGGCGCAAGGGAATCTTAGTGGTGGCCGCCCGGATGGGACTTGGAATATTGCAGTAAACCGTATAGAGAATTCTGAGATTGCTCAGGTATATTTTAAGAGTAAGTTTGACTTTCAAAACGGGATTCCACAAGGGAGTTTTCAATTAGAGAATTTAAATGGGGTGTTGGTCGGACGTTTCTTGAGAGATGGGCAGGCGCACGATCAATGGACTGTATTTGGTGGAGGGGATTTGGAAATAGAAGAAAACTGGTATTTTAAGGAAGGTGTCTTAGAGCGTGTAGAGACTGTAAATGACGGTGAGAAGCGGCAATGGCAAATGGATGAACTTCCGGGCACCGAGTTGAAAACTTTACATCTCGACAAGGGCTATATACAGGCATTGCGATTTCAACTGATGCCTAAAGACTCTATGCAATTTTTAGGCGGACTCTTACCTGAATTATTAGAGCAGAATGCATCGTATTACAGGAAAATAAACCATATTTTCAAGGCGTTGGGAAGCGATACATTTTATCCTCAGTGGAAAGTGAAACTAGCGCATTTTCCTTTAGACTCCTTGGAAAAGGAACATGTTCAAAAGATAAAAAAACAGCTGAATGGAGCAAAGGCCATCAGCGACAGACTTCTAAACAACTCCCAACTAAATTTATTGAAATTAACCGATGAAGAGGCAGCATATAGATATGCGGTCTTAATGGCGATACAAGACAAGTGGTTAGATCCTTTAGAAATGTTAGTGGACTACGAACGATCCGGAGCTTTGGATTTTATACCCCGGGATCAGTTAATGCGTTATATCTGGCCAAATGGAATACCAACCAGCTCTGTTAACCTTTCCACCTACCTGGAAGAAAAAATGGAACGCTATGAGTTCTCCTTACCACAATCCGAAAAGAATGCACTAGCAAAGAACGACCTTGAAGCTTCGGCTTTAGTATCGACCTATGCCTTGGAGCGTCTTCAAATAGTAGAAAAGGAATTACAGAGCAAACTTGGAAAACATCAGGGGCAACAAGAACTTCTTGCAGTAGAAGAACATCTGATTGTTTTAAATGATAGTTTAATTGGGTTCATTGATTCGGTAGAGAACAAATTTTCGACCTCCTATAAAAAGGCGTTTAAGTCTATTCGTGTTTTTGCTGAGAAAGAGTTAGCAGATTACGCAGCCAGCAATGAAACCCCAGAGAAAATAAATGCTGCCAACGATTTAGAAAAGTGTTTTGAAGAGTTGAACAAGCTATCCAGAGTGTTGGCGAATTTACCACAAGAGAGAGACTCCATTAAAAAGCAATATGTGGATGGCGTTTGGAATCCTTTTATGGCCGTTGTCATGGAGGAAGAAGTGAAAAAGCGAATCACCTCTGCATATGATAAAGTATTAATTCCCTATTTCTTAAAACGTGTAGAAGACTCTCTTAGCTGTGAAATAGCGGCTGAAGTGTCCGAACAAATAACACAAACGAATAAGCGCATGTTTGTGCTAAGAGAAAGGGAGACTAAGAAATTGGAGCGTAAACTTCGGAGAGAAAAAGACCCGAATACGGTACTGGAATTGTTTAATAGCGTAAATGCAGAAGCCAAGGAAGAATGACACGTTTAAACACTTTTAAAAGCCTATGGCTCCTTGCCATATTTTCCTTGGTCAGTCTGGGAATCCAGGCACAGGAAGAACCAGAAATTCTGCTTCCGGAGTCTAAGTATAAAGATCCTGTATCCAAGTTATGGATCAATACCTATGGCAACATACGTATTTCGAAACGGCTTTTCTGGGATGCACAAACCCATTTCCGTTTTCAGGAAACCGATAATACGCTTTTTGCAGGTCAGATAGCCCAATTGTACAACAGACATGCCATTGGCTATATCTTTTCCAAGAAGTTTGATGTTAGACTGGGAGGAGTAGTGCGTATCAATTTTAATACGGACCCTTTTTCTATAGACCGCAATGTGGTTCCAGAGTGGCGTATTTGGCATCAATACCAATTTGCTTTACCACTTGGCAGTTCCATGATTTATCATCGGATACGGATAGAACACCGATGGACACAGGGTTTTGCAGCAGATAGTGACTATATTTTTCGAAACAGGTGGCGGTATATGTTCCGGATGAAAACCCCTCTAAACAGTCATAAATTACAACCGAAGACCTTTTATGTTTCCCCTGAGGCAGAATTGATTATGCAAAGTGGGAAACCTGTGGTGGCAAGCCCGATGGAAGATTTGCGACTTACCACTACCCTCGGCTATATTGTTACCCCACGATTAACCTTTGCAGCAGGGATGATGTATTCTCTGGGACAGGAGCTCACCAATGGAAGTGTCTATAAGCAATCCTGGACGGTACGCTTGCATATGTACTATTCTCCCGACTTCAGAAAAGTAAAAAATAAGCTTCCTGAGATCCATTTTACCGATTAATTCGTAGGTATGTACGTGAGACCAAGTGAAAATGTATGAAAATTAAAATTACTATTCTCTCTATTGTTCTTGTTTTGATGACCGCGGTAGCTCTCTTATACCGCTATCAAACCATCAACCTAAAAAAGGAGTTGTCTTCCAACAAGGACCAGACAAGAGTAATTCTGGAGCAATTGGCCCAATACGAGGAATTGACGGGGATTGATTCTCTTTTAATTAATGGGGAGTATTCGGATGCTGTGCAATCGTATAATAATTCGACTTTGCTTAATTCGGAAAACAAGAGCGTTATCCCTTTGCGGATTGCTATGGCTAAGAAACTCATGAGACTGGAGGCAGCAAATTACAATGCCATTCCAAATAATAACATGGAAGAAGATAGTCTCGCTTACGAGCTTGCTGCTGCCAACGCTACCAATCAAAACGATTCCTTGCGATTTGTATTGGAAAAAGCCAAAGTAAAACTGTCTCGTGTTCAGAGGCAATTACAAGAAAAGTCTTTTGGGGAATATCTGGAGTTTAAATCCAATAAAGGCGCTAACATTCATTATATAGGGCAGGTTAAAAACGGGAAGGCCAATGGTTTTGGAATAGCCTTGTTAGATACTGGTAGTAGATATGAAGGGGAATGGAAAAACAACCAGAGACACGGGCAAGGGACCTTTTACTGGGCGGATGGAGAATACTACAAAGGGCACTATGCAAAGGACAAACGCAATGGCCAAGGCACCTATTACTGGCCCAATGGGGACAAATATACCGGACAGTGGAAAGAAGACAAGAGAA
Source organism: uncultured Eudoraea sp. (assembly GCA_964636005.1). Lineage (GTDB taxonomy): Bacteria > Bacteroidota > Bacteroidia > Flavobacteriales > Flavobacteriaceae > Eudoraea. Next base: position 4,764 of record CAZWPZ010000114.1, on the reverse strand, counting down.
GTGGGTCCGGACAGTTTATAGACGGTGAAGGGGATATTATCGCAAAAGGGAAATGGAACAACGATAAACTGGTAGAAGCAGATAAGAAGTCCAGAAGATAGCTATGGCCAGAAGTTTTACTTCCATTTTAATACCAACCTTTCCAAAGGTTTTTCTGATAGCCCGAGTACTTAACCCAGAAAAGAGCCAGTTTTATTAATTTCCACCGAAATATCTTCAAGGGATATGGGATAGTTTTTTCCCGCAAGGAGCTTGTAAAAATGCAAAGAAGATTCTCTTTTTATCTTTCCAGACAGTAAATCCGGATCAATCTCTCCACCTTCTTGTTGCCAGGTAAATACAGAGTGTTGTATCACCTGTATTATCGAATGAACCGCTTTAAACTCGGCAATATACGTCGTCATCTTTTGTTGTTATTTCTTACATACAACATAACATCGAAAGGCCTATAATATTGTTAGGAAGAGTAAAATAAGTAAGAAAAATCTGAAAAGATAATCACTTATATCCGATGATAATCAGAGACTTAACGCCCTAGTCGTTTAGTTTAAGAACTGCCATAAAAGCTTGTTGCGGAATTTCCACATTCCCTACCTGACGCATTCGCTTTTTACCTTTCTTCTGCTTTTCCAGAAGTTTTCTTTTCCTGGAAATATCTCCTCCATAACATTTGGCTGTTACATCTTTTCGCAGGGCTTTAATGGTCTCCCTGGAAATAATTTTTGCACCAATAGCAGCTTGTATAGGAATATCAAACTGTTGTCTTGGGATGAGTTCTTTTAGCTTTTCGCACATTCTCTTTCCGATATACTGGGCATTGTCAAAATGTACCAAAGCAGATAAGGCATCCACCGGTTGTGCATTTAAGAGGATATCTACCCTAACTAATTTGGAAACCCGCATCCCAATGGGGGAATAGTCGAAAGAAGCATAACCTTTAGACACGGTTTTTAGACGATCGTAAAAATCGAACACGATTTCTGCCAGGGGCATATCAAAGTTCAGTTCTACTCGTTCGGTAGTAAGATAGGTTTGGTTGGTAATCTGTCCTCTTTTATCAATACAGAGCGACATCACATTCCCGACAAAATCGGACTTGGTAATTATGGTTGCCTTGATATACGGTTCTTCTACCCGTTCCAGAGTGGAAGGATCGGGTAAATCACTTGGATTGTTTACAATGATGGGTGCGTCCGGATTTTTTGTAGTGAAGGCATGGTAACTCACGTTGGGTACCGTGGTAATCACTGTCATATTGAACTCCCGTTCTAAACGCTCCTGAATAATTTCCATATGCAGCATCCCAAGGAAACCACAACGGAAGCCAAAGCCTAGTGCGGCACTACTTTCCGGAGTAAATACCAGAGAGGCGTCGTTGAGTTGTAATTTTTCCATGGAAGAACGCAGCTCTTCAAAATCTTCCGTATCTACCGGATAAATACCAGCAAAAACCATGGGTTTTACATCTTCAAAACCAGCAATGGCATTTTTTGTCGGATTGGCGGCGTCCGTAATCGTATCCCCTACTTTCACTTCTCTCGCATCTTTGATGCCGGTAATCAAGTAGCCAACATCTCCCGCCTTAATATTTTTCTTGGGAACTTGTGTTAGTTTCAGGGTGCCTACTTCGTCTGCAAAGTAGCTTTTATCGGTTGCTACAAACTTAATTTTTTGCCCCTTGCTTATTTCCCCATTGATAACCCGGAAATAGGTCTCCACCCCTCTAAAAGGATTGTAAACAGAGTCGAACACCAATGCTTGCAAAGGCTCCTCCATTGCTCCTTCTGGCGCTGGAATTCTTTCTATAATAGCACTTAAGATATCTTCAATTCCAATTCCTGTCTTGGCACTTGCTGGGATGACTTCTTCCGGTGCGCAGCCTAGAAGATCAACAATATCATCCGTCACTTCTTCCGGACTAGCGCTGGGTAGGTCCACTTTATTGAGAACAGGAATGATTTCTAAATCGTTCTCCAAGGCCAAATACAAATTGGAGATGGTTTGGGCCTGAATGCTCTGGGCAGCGTCTACCACTAATAAGGCTCCTTCACAAGCAGCGATAGATCGGGATACTTCATAAGAAAAATCGACATGCCCGGGAGTGTCTATAAGGTTCAGCACATAGTCTTCCCCTTGGTAGGAGTAGTCCATTTGTATAGCATGACTTTTAATAGTAATCCCTCGCTCGCGCTCCAGATCCATATTGTCTAATAGTTGTTCCTTCTTTTCACGGTCGCTAACGGAACCGGTGAAATCTAAAAGACGATCGGCCAGGGTACTTTTACCATGGTCTATATGGGCAATAATACAGAAGTTTCGAATATGCTTCATTTTCTTAATCTGCAATATAAAATTGGCTTCAAAGATACATCATTCTTAGCCTTTCCTTCCTATCGGACCTCAAACAAATTGAAAATACACCAACTAAAGAGAGTGACCTTCGGAAAAGAGCAAGCCTTTGCCGTTGGAAGAGGAAATAGGATATTTATAAATTTCCCTAATTTTGCAGTCACAAAAGATATACCAGTGGTTAAAATAGACAACATAGAACTTCCGGATTTTCCATTGTTGCTGGCACCAATGGAGGATGTGAGCGACCCTCCTTTTCGAGCCTTGTGCAAGGAACAGGGAGCAGACTTGGTATATACAGAGTTTATTTCTTCAGAAGGGCTTATACGCGATGCTGCAAAAAGTGTTATGAAGCTCGATATCTATGAAAAAGAACGTCCGGTAGGCATCCAGATCTTTGGAGCCAACCTGGATTCTATGTTGAAATCCGTCGAAATAGTAGAAAAATCCAAGCCGGATATCATCGATATTAATTTTGGGTGCCCGGTAAAGAAGGTAGTCAGTAAGGGAGCCGGCGCAGGGATTTTAAAAGATATTGACCTTATGGTTTCTTTGACCAAGGCCATGGTGAATCATACCCATTTGCCGGTGACCGTTAAAACCCGATTGGGCTGGGATGATAGCTCTATTAAAATAGTGGAAGTGGCAGAACGATTACAGGATGTGGGATGTAAGGCCATTTCAATCCATGGGAGGACGAGGGCACAGATGTATAAGGGCAATGCCGATTGGAAGCCCATAGCAGCGGTAAAGAATAACCCAAGAATGCATATTCCTGTCTTTGGAAATGGGGATGTAGACAGTCCGGAAGCGGCAAAAAGGATGCGGGACGAATACGGTTTGGATGGGGCCATGATTGGTCGCGCCAGTATCGGCTACCCCTGGTTTTTTAAAGAAGTAAAACACTTTTTAAAGACCGGAGAACATCTGGCACCCCCCAATATGGAGGAACGGGTAGTAGCTGCAAGAAGGCATTTACAGATGTCTATTGATTGGAAAGGGGAGAAGCTAGGGGTATTTGAAACCAGACGGCATTATACCAATTATTTTAAGGGGATTCCCAACTTTAAGGAATACCGAATGAAGATGGTTACCAGCGACGAATCTAAAGATGTTTTTAAAACCTTTGATGAGGTACTGGAGAAGTTTGGCACCCACGCCTTTGTTTAAGAAAGCAACTTTTTCGTTACCCTGCTACTAGCTATTTTGGAAGCCAGAATTCCCAAAACCACTATCGTAGCCAAAACCACCAATACATTTACCAGTTTGTATTCTACCGGGTAGGCAAGGGTTGGTGTAATTCGTAACCATCCAAAGGCCAGTTGGGACCAGATGAGCAGAGATGCCAGAAAGAGACCTATAACGCCCCCCATACTGGTAACAATAACCCCCTGAACGAAGTATACCCGTCTGATTTCTTTGATAGTAACCCCAAGGCAGTAGAGGGTTTTGGAGTTCTGTTGCTTGTCTAATATCATCATAATAATCGCCCCAACCACATTAAATAAAGCAATAATCAGTACCAGAGTAAAGATGAGGTAGGTAGCTAAATTTTCGGTGTTAAGCATGCGGTATAGAGAACTGTTTAACTGTCTTCTGTTCAGGAGACTGATATTCTCTCCCAGCAAGGCACTAAGATCTTGGCGGACCTTCTTAACATCTGCCTCCGGATCCAGGCGGAAGTTAATTCCGGAAATCTGGGTATTGTCTTTTTCGAGTAATACCTGAGCGAGGGGCAGGCTGGTAAGAATGTATTTTTTATCCAGATTTTCTTCCACGGCATACACCCCACTAATTACTACTGGCATTTCGTTATAGGGTTTTGTGCCAAACCCTTGTTGTGCCTGAGACCCCAGTCCTGGTTTAGGTGCAAGAATTTGCAAAGGATTTTGGTAGTCGTTGATACTTAAACTCAACAAGTGGGCAATTCCCAGACCAACCACCGCCTGCTGATTGTCTATGGCCCAGTTACCCCAATATATGGCGCTATCTACCATGGTTGCCTGTATATAGGCGCTATCTACCCCCTTTAGATAGGCTACGGAACTTTTTTGGTTGTAGGTAAGGTATACCTGCTCTTCCATTTCCTTGGAGTAGAAGGCGATTCCTTCTATTTCCTGGAGTTTCTGTTCCTGTTCCAGGGATAAGCTAAAAAACTTGCCGCTAATGGGAGTTGCTTTAAGGTCGGGGTCGAAAATAGAACTAAAAGAAAGGCTAAAGGTCTTGAGGCCGGAAAAGCCAGAAAGAACAATAAACAGGGCTGCAGAACCAATAACAATAACCAAAAAGGTGATAAAATTAATGATGTTTACTGCGTTCTGAGAACTTTTAGAACGCACATACCTTTTTGCTATATACAGAGGAAAGTTCAAGCCTAGGATTTTTTTCTTTTGGGAAGCAGGTCTGGGTTTTCAA
>CAZWPZ010000113.1:0-5415 GCA_964636005.1 uncultured Eudoraea sp. | reverse complement strand
AGATCGCCGTCAACAAGGGCTATCAAGGGACATCTCGCTTCTCCGCCTTGCGGAGACGAGGCTAAATCTTACTGTAATTCAGATTAAGCGGCAAGAGCGTAATTATTATCGCCAATTAAAAGTTTGAAATATGATATTAACGAGCTATATCCCAGCGCTCGACATGCTTACTTTACCATTGGTCTCGCTGTCAAAACCAGTCGGCCCCATAAATAAAAGAACTTCCGTTTCTAAAACGGTTTGCAAACTTAAGAAAATTCCCGATTTTTCTGTGAAAACTACTTTAAGGAATTTGTTGCCTTCATTAAATCCTTGTACATTAGAACAAAATCTATACCATTTTTCTCCCATGATTTTCGGAATTATAAAAGAGCGAAAAATTCCCCAGGATAGAAGGGTTGTCCTTTCTCCAAAGGCATGTTCTGAAGTGCTTTCTACGCATAAAGAGGCAACTATTTTTGTAGAAGAATCGGATATACGTGTATTTACCGATCAGGAATACAAGGACGAAGGCATTACTGTTACAGATACTATGTCTGGTTGTGATGTTTTACTCGGGGTAAAAGAAGTCCCCATAGAGTCTTTATTACCTAATAAGAACTATTTCTTTTTCTCGCATACGATAAAAAAACAACCCTACAACCGAGCCTTGTTGCAGGCGATACTTCAGAAAAATATCTCCTTATTTGATCATGAAGTAATCCGAAATGAGAAAGGAATTCGGTTAGTGGCTTTTGGTAGGTATGCAGGTATCGTCGGTGCCTACAACGGAATACGGGCTTTAGGGTTAAAAACGAAGAACTTTACACTACCACAGGCGAGAGACCTTAAAGATAAAGAAGCACTTATTGAGAACTTAAAACGGCTTCGGCTCAACAATACCAAAGTTTTGATTACTGGTAAGGGTCGTGTTGGAAATGGGGCCAAAGAAGTACTCACTGGGATGCAGATGCGTGAGGTTTCTGTAAAGGAGTATTTGTCCCAGGAGTATGATGAGGCTGTTTTTTGCCAGATTGATGTTCTGGATTACAACAAACGAAAAGATGGACGCGTGCTTGGGGAAAAAGACTTTTTTGATCATCCGGAGGAATACATATCTGATTTTAATCGATTTGCCAGAGTAACCAATCTTTATATGGCAGGCCACTTTTATGGAACAGGTGCCCCTTATATTTTTACAAGAGAAGATGCTAAATCGAAAGACTTTAAGATTAGTGTGGTAGCAGATATTAGTTGTGATATAGACGGGCCAGTGGCCTCAACGCTTAGAGCTTCTACCATTGAAAACCCTATTTATGGTTATGACCCGAAGACGGAGAAGGAGGTAGATTATTTAGAGAATGATGCAATAGCCGTCATGGCTGTAGATAATTTACCGGCGGAACTTCCCAGAGACGCCAGTGAAGGCTTTGGTGAAGCTTTCGTTAACCACGTAATCCCTGCTTTTTTTAATGGAGACAAGGATGGTATATTGGAAAGAGCCAGAATGACCAAAAATGGGCAGCTTACACCAGAATTTTCCTATTTATTAGACTATGTAGACGGCAAAGAATAAGGCTTATTCTACTTTTACATCCCACCGAATTTCCGGATGTTCGGTAGGGGCTGTATAAGCACCCATGGCTGTCAGATTCAATTCTACCTCCGTTTTGATTTCCAAGGTTTTGAGTTGCAGTTCTGTGGTTTCTCCTGCTAAAACTGTAAAAATTGGCGGTTTGCTATAAAAGCTAAAGGGCATATTGTTTTTCAAGATTAGGTCACTGCTGCTGATGTTTTCCAGGGTAATTTTTAAGACTTTGGTGTCTGGTACATAGGCTGCACGCCTAACAACCAGACTTGCCTTTATAAGAGGGACCAAGAACTCCGCCTTACCTACCAGCAAGTCGTTGTAAACGGCTACGGTTCTTCCTGAAAAAAGTGCCTCCCGTAAACCCTTTAAACTTTTGTCCTTGGAGAAAACCAGCGTAATGGGTCGGTGCATTCCCTTTTCTATATAATCCCAATCTATTAAACCGTGTATGTCGCTAGTTCCCATTATGGTAAGATTATGGTCCAAGGCCAATTGAAGGGATTCTTGTGAATAGGCTGTTTCATTAATGACCTCAATGCCGTGGAGTTCTCCATTATCTATACGTTCCTTTTGAAAATTACTTAAAACCGGATTCCCATCTGGGCGTTGGTCATACCAGGCAGGATGGTTCCAAAAGACAAAGGCGTTTTGTTTTTTTGCTTCTGAAAAGGGGACCGTCGGATCTTCCGCTAAAAGCGAATTTGCATCGGTAATGAATATGGCATTACTATGCCCAACAGGAGCCGACCTCGTTATTTCCGACCCGGGAACAATTAATAGATCGTGTTCTTTCGCTTCCTCCAATGCAATTTGATAGGATCTGTTTCTATCCGGATGAGGAATATCGTCTTTATGTGGCTGATATTCCAGATGCTCCGTAAGGGAAATAGCATCGAGGTTTTCTCTTAAAGCTTCTTGTACTCTTATATTGGGCCATACATAACCATCGGAGAAAACAGTATGTTGGTGCAGATCCGTTTTTAAGGTAATATACCCTGTAATATTGGGGTACATAATTGCTTTTGCTCCGGCATGCGAATGGGTTTGGGCTCTGCCAACAGCGAGCAGGCCAAGTAAAAGAAAGACTAAAGTTGGTAGTTTCATTATTTAGATAGTTTAGCAAGAACTGGAGAAACGCCTGGGTCCTTAATTTTAAAAATTAAGATGGGTTCTTCATCCATAAATATGGTTAGCAAGTCATCATTTTTATATAATTTCTTTTTTAAGCGAATTCTGGAGACGTATTGGTCCTCTATTAGTTTTTTAAACCCCAGTCGTCTTAATTCACCACTTCCGTACACGGAATAATGCATGCCGTGTTGTTCTGGTAGCTTATCAAAAAAAACATAATTTACTGTTGTATCAGAGGTCTTTAGTATACCACTTGTTTTTGATGATAGTTCTATGCCTTTTTCAAAAAATTTTGGAAAGTAGTAGGGAGCACTGTAAAAGGTCTGAATACTTATTGGGTTCTTCAATAGCTGCCATTCAGGGTTTACAGGATGATGGTGCTTTGCAAAATCTTCCGGATCTGTAAAAAAGAAATGCTCTGTGTGTTTGCGGATAAATTCATTACTGCGGATATCTAAATAACCAGAGGCATAAGTTGGGTCCATTAGTTTCCATTCTCCATTTATTTGTACCGCATTCCAGGTATGATTTTTATACACAATTTCCGAGCCATACGCATCTATTTTGGTTTTTGAAAGCCCCGTAATTACTTTAGAAGGCAAGCCAAATTGCATGCATAGCTCATTGAGAATTAAGGAATATTCTTTACAAACGCCCTTTTTTAAAAGAAAGGGTTCCTTAATTTCTTCAAGAGCAAACAGCCTTAACTGTTTACGCCTTTCTTTTTCATTTTTAAAGCGGATATACGCTTTTTCGTTTTCCTCCTCTTGTGTTATTTGTTCGTAGGTCATATTATGGGTGACCCAAATAAATGCAGCACGAACACGCTCCTCGTCTTTTTTAAAATCGTTTTGTATCCTATATCCCAAATCCTTTATCGATTGAAAGGAGGGATATCTTTTTACCCTGGAATCTATCTTGGAATAGTCATTGGAAAAAGCAATAGAATGCAGTGCACACAAAAAAGAAATAAATAACTTAGTCAAATCTTTTTCTCTTAAAGATATGAATCCTGCAGTAAACTACATACTGAATCAAGAAGAACCTTATAAGGGGATATTATTGTTTTTACAAAGCTTTATTGAAAAGACCTATCCGGAGGCCGTTTTAAAATACAAATACAAAATTCCCTTTTATTATATAGAGGAAAGACCTTTTTGTTATTTAAACCAAACGAAAGGATATGTAGATTTGGGCTTTTGGATGGGAGCCCGTATCAGCAAGAATCAAAGTCATTTGGTACGAGATGGCAGGAAGGTTATTCAATCCCTGCGCTATAAATCCTTGGACGAAATTAATACCGCTGTACTTGAATCCGTCCTAGAGGAAGCCCATTCTTTAAAAGACAAGAAGTTTTATAAATAATCCAAGTCCTATTCGTTTATCCAGCCTTTGTCTTTATATATCTGAATAAATTGATCGCTTAGTTCTTTTGAATCTTTGTACTTTTCTCGAAGGGCCGCCAATTTTTGTTTGAGCACCTCTACTACATCCTGGTATCCAGGGTCACCATAGAGATTATGCATTTCTTCCTTGTCTTTGTTTCTGTCATAGAGTTCCCATTCGTCAATATCATAGTAAAAGTGCATTAACTTATAGTCTTTTGTTGCAATGCCATAATGCCTTTTTACATGATGTTCAGCAGGAAATTCGTAGTAATGGTAGTATACAGCATCTCTGTCCCATAGCTCTTTTTTACCCTGAAGTAATGGAATAAGACTTTTTCCCTGCATGTCTTCTGGCGCAGTTACTTTTGCTGCTTCCAGGAAGGTCTGGGCAAAGTCCAGATTTTGCACCATTTCATCTTCGGTAATTCCAGGCTTTATACGATTTGGCCATTTGATTAATAGCGGAGTTTTAAAGGATTCGTTATACATAAACCGCTTGTCGAACCAGCCGTGCTCTCCCAGATAAAATCCCTGATCGGAAGTATATACTACCATGGTGTTTTGGTCCAGGCCTTCTTCTTCGAGGTAGTCCAGCACGCGACCAACATTTTCATCTACAGCCGCTATAGTGCCAAGATAGTCTTGCATATACCGCTGGTATTTCCATACCATTAAGGTAGAATCGTTCATTTGCCCATAGGAGTTAGCAAATTCCTTATTAATTGGATCATAGCTATCTGCCCAGTCCGCTCTTTGGGCTGCATTCATTTTATCTAAGGGATCGAAAAGTTTACGATCGTCTATACCCAGGGAATCGATAATATGGGAATACACTTTATTGTCGTAATTCAGAATCATGTGTTCCAAGATATTCATTTCGGCCATTTTCGAGGCGGTACCCCTGTTGGCATAGGTATCAAAAAGACTGGACGGAATGGGAAACGTTTTTATGGTATATTCCTTATAGTGCCTTGGCGCTGGAAGCCATGATCGGTGTGGTGCCTTATGCAAATACATCAAGAGGAATGGTTTTTCCTTAACCCTTCTCTTTTGGAGCCAGTCCAAAGTGAGGTCGGTAATAATATCCGTAACATAACCCGTGATGGTTGTGTCCCCTTCTTGTGTGATAAAGGTAGGGTTGTAATAGTCTCCCTGGCCGGGTAAAATTTTGTACTCATCGAATCCTTTAGGAGTATTTCCAAAATGAAGTTTACCAAATAGGGCCGTCTGGTAGCCTTCTTTTTTGAGCAATTGAGGAAAGGTGACGTTGGTGGTGTCAAAAGGAGATAAATTATCGATTTTACCATTTATATGACTGTGTTTTCC
>CAZWPZ010000112.1:0-2889 GCA_964636005.1 uncultured Eudoraea sp. | reverse complement strand
ATCTTCAGATTGAAAGACGATGAGGCTTTGATCAACCGAATGGGGTTTAATAATGATGGTGTTGATGTGGTGGTGGAAAGGCTTAAAAAACGTAAGTCAAATGTGATCATTGGCGGGAACATCGGGAAGAATAAAGTGACTCCTAATGACAAGGCCATTGATGATTATATGATCTGTTTTGAAAAGTTATTCGATGTGGTCGATTACTTCGTGGTAAACGTAAGTTCGCCCAACACGCCTAACCTGAGAGCGCTTCAGGACAAAGAGCCTCTAACGAATTTACTGCAAACCCTCCAGGACGAGAACAATAAAAAGAAGGCCCCAAAACCGATCTTGTTAAAGATCGCTCCGGACCTTACAGACAGTCAGTTAATGGACATTATCGATATCGTGAATACGACCAGGATCGCAGGAGTTATCGCAACGAATACCACTATTTCCAGAGAAGGGCTTGTATCCTCTCATAAAGGCGAAACAGGTGGTTTAAGCGGGAAGCCTGTTAAGGACAGATCCACAGAAGTGATTCGTTTTTTATCGGAAAAATCCAACAAGTCATTTCCTATTATTGGAGTAGGAGGGATTCATTCAGCAAAAGATGCGCAGGAGAAATTGGAGGCCGGTGCAGATCTGATCCAATTGTATACAGGATTTATCTACGAAGGTCCCGGTTTGGTCAAGAGGATCAATAAGAGCTTAGTGTAGTTTTATTGGGCGCGGTTTACCGTGCTAACGCTGCCAGTCTCTCTGGAGATCTGGTAATTGGCCAGCAGGGAATTCTTAAGGTAATTCTCCTCTGGATAATAGATAAAAAGTAAGGATCCGTTTTTGATCTTGTGAACGATCTGATCATAGTCTTTTTGAGGCAGTGAAGGACAACCTAAACTCCGTCCCAATCGCCCGTTCTTCTTTATAAAAACCTTACTTACATAATCGGCGGCATGAATGACTATAGCTCTTTTACGTGCATTGTTATTGCTGTACTCAAGACCATCAAGCCTTAGCGATAATCCGTGTTTTCCATGATAGGTTTCTCCGGTTCGATAGAACCCAATACTACTTTTAAAAGAGCCTTCTTTATTCGAGAAATACTTGGCGTATTCACCTCCTGAATTTCTTCCGTGAGCCACAATACTTTTATGGACGATCTTCTGCTCGTCGACATCTATGAGGAAAAAACGGTTGTCATTGGCAGAGATACTCATATCGATTACAGTAAGCAAACTCCCGTCTTCGATCTGTCCTTCATTCTGTAATTTGAGGTATCCTTTGAGCGCAGTTTCAAAGGGACGATAGTCCAGATCATCGTCATCCAGGGCTTGATACAACTCTTCTGCATAAGCTTTGAAGTTCTCAATTTCAATCTCGTAAAAGGAATTGTTTGACGCTGTCCCGGCTATAGTAGTGCCCGTTACCAAAATTACAGTACACAACAAGAAAATGACTTTTCTGATCATAGATTAAAAAATTTTGGCGGCAGCTGAAGATCTATAATAGCCGTTCAACTCTGGCTTAAGATCAACGGCAAAATTACTATTTTCCTGATAATAAACAATAGTTCGTTGATAATTTATCTGGTAATCAGTGATCTATGTTACATAATTGAAATAGGATCAGGAGTATAAACTCTTATACTTCGCAGGATCACTTTCTTGCATTACCCTGTACACTCCTTCAAAAATATCATTGACAGAAGGCTTTGAAAAATAATCTCCGTCCGTACCATAAGCCGGTCTGTGGGCCTTGGCAGTGATCGTTGTGGGTTTGCTGTCTAAATAATGATATGCTCCCTGCTTATTGACGATTTCCTCTAACAGATAGGCTGAAGCGCCACCAGGAATATCTTCGTCGATAATAACAAGTCGATTTGTTTTTTGAACACTGGCCAATACATCCTGTTCGATGTCAAAAGGAAGTAAAGATTGCGCATCAATGATCTCAACATCGATACCTACCTGAGACAGGTCTCTCGAAGCTTCTTCCACCATTCTTAAGGTAGAACCATATGAAACCAGTGTAATGTCAGTACCTTCTTTCACCGTTTCCACTACTCCGATTGGGGTGGTGAATTCACCTAAATTCGTTGGCATGCTCTCTTTAAGTCGGTAGCCATTCAAATTTTCAATGACCAAAGCAGGCTCATCGGATTTCATCAAAGTATTGTAAAAACCTGCGGCTTTGGTCATATTCCTGGGTACCAAAATATAGATGCCTCTAAGCAGATTGATCAAACTACCCATCTGGGACCCTGAATGCCAAATACCTTCCAGCCTGTGCCCTCTTGTTCTAATGATCAAAGGAGCTACTTGTCTTCCGAAGGTTCTGTATCGTAAAGTTGCGAGGTCATCGGTAAGCACCTGAGCCGCGTAGAAAATATAATCCAGATATTGGATCTCAGCGATCGGTCGCAGGCCTCTCATGGCCATTCCCAATCCTTGTCCAATAATGGTAACTTCTCTGATTCCTGTATCATAGACCCTTTCTTCTCCGTGTTTTTCCTGTAAGCCTTCCAGGCCTTGATTAACATCGCCGATCTTTCCGGAATCTTCACCAAAAATAAGTACCTTTTTATGTTTGCTCAACAAGGTGTCAAAGTTATCCCGGATCACTAATCTGGCATCAACATCTTCTGCTTCCTCATCGTATTCAGGTTCGATCTCCTCAATATTAGTGGCCTTATTATCGTGTTCGCTATATAAATGTGAACTGTATTTTGGTTGCTGAAGTGCATGGTATTCTTTGATCCAGTTTTGCAACATTTCTTTTTCAGAAAAATCTTCATCACGCAAATAGATCAGGCTTCTTCGTCCTACACTCAGTATATTTTTTCTGATGGGCTCATCTATGGATTCAAGCTCTCTTCTAAGCTTGTCTATAAAGATCTTGTTTTCA
>CAZWPZ010000111.1:0-6764 GCA_964636005.1 uncultured Eudoraea sp. | reverse complement strand
TTTTCTTTATGATATAGGGAGCGACTTTTACAAGTCGCTTTTTTTATTGCTAAATGTATGCCTATATTTAGGGATTGCTAATCCACAACTTAACTAAATGAAATACAATAAAAACAACACTACTCTTGGAATCTTTGCAATGCTTACTATGTTATTCCTTGGAGCATGTAATACCAAAGAAAAAGATACTACACCCTGGCAAGAGCCCTTTAATGGTACTTCTTTTGACGGTTGGACTATAAAAGGAGGTAATGCTACCTATGAAATACGGGATGGTGTCATCGTAGGCAAGACCGTTCATGATACCCCAAACACCTTTTTAACAACAGACCAGCACTATGGAGATTTCATTTTAGAACTAGACTATAAAGTCGATTCAACCATGAATTCTGGTATACAAATCCGGAGTAATAGCCTACCACATTATCGCAACGGCCGAGTTCACGGATATCAGATAGAAATTGACCCTTCCAAACGTTCCTGGAGTGCAGGAATTTATGATGAACAAAGGAGAGGTTGGCTAAACACTTTAAAGAATAATCCGAAAGCACGGGCTGCATTTAAACAAAATGAGTGGAACCATTACAGAATTGAAGCCATCGGTGACACCCTTAAAACCTGGATCAACGGGGTTGCTGCTTCTTACTTAATTGATGATAAAACGGCAAAGGGATTTATTGGATTACAAGTGCACAGCATTGGAAAGGACAAACAAGCTGGCACAGAAATTAAGTGGAAAAACATTAAGATATTAACCGATAGTCTATCTAAATACAGTAGAAAAACGGACTTAAAGCCCATAGTAACAAAGAATGCTTTAACTGTTTCTGAAAAAGATTCTGGTTATAAGATGTTATGGGATGGAAAAACAACCGAAGGATGGCGGGGCGCACGACTGGACGAGTTTCCTGAGCAGGGATGGGTAATTGAAAATGGAGTACTCAGTGTCTTAGCATCTGGTGGAGCAGAGTCTGCTGCAGGCGGCGACATTGTGACCAAAGATGTCTATGATAATTTTGAATTACAGCTCGATTTTAAACTTACAGAGGGAGCCAATAGTGGTATTAAGTATTATGTAAATACAGATATAAATAAGGGCCCAGGATCTTCCATAGGTTTGGAGTACCAAATATTAGACGATGCGGTACACCCAGATGCCAAGTTGGGGAATCACGAAGGTAGCAGAACGGTGGCATCCTTATACGACTTGATTCAGGCAGATCCAGATAAGTATGTAAAGCCAATTGGGGAATGGAATCATGCGAGAATAGTTTCTGACTCAGGTCATGTGGAGCATTGGTTAAACGGGATGAAAGTATTGGAATACGAAAGAGGTAGTCCCGAATACAGAACCCTTGTTGCTGAAAGCAAATATAAAGTTTGGCCCAATTTTGGTGAAGCCAAGGAAGGGCATATCCTCTTGCAAGACCATGGAGACCTTGTTTCCTTTAAAAATATTAAAATCAAACCTATACTAAATTCCAAATAATGACCACTAGAAGAAATTTTATAAAGAAAACCACTGCGGGGAGTGCTGCTGTAACCTTGGGAACTTTAGGAATTCCCGGCATTACAACAGCCAATTTTTTATCTGCCAATGACCAGTTACAAGTTGCAGTAATTGGTATTAGAAGCAGGGCGAAAGCCCTAACTATGGGGATTAATAAAAGTCCGAATGTCAAAATAATATACAATTGTGATGTAGACGATAACATCATCGAGGAACACAATATCTGGAGTAAAAAAACTATCGGATATGTGCCAAAGGTGGAGAAAGATTTTCGAAAAATGCTGGAAGATAAGGATGTGGATGCAGTATTTATTGCAACACCGGAGCACTGGCATGCCCCCATGGCGATAATGGCGCTTCAGGCAGGGAAACACGTGTACGTAGAAAAACCGTGTAGTCACAATCCTCATGAAAATGAACTGCTGGTAGCCGCTCAAAAAAAATATGGTAAGAAAGTGCAAATGGGCAACCAGCAACGTTCCGCACAAACTTCTATACTGGCGATTCAAGATATAAGGAATGGCATTATTGGAGAAGTATATAAAGGGGAAGCCTATTATTCTAATAATAGACAAAGCATTGGAACTGGGAATAAAATTGATGTCCCGAACTATTTGGACTGGGAACTCTGGCAAGGGCCTGCCCCCAGAAAAGATTTTAAAGACAATGTACATCCATATAACTGGCATTGGTTCCGAAATTGGGGTACGGGAGAAATCCATAACAACGGAACACACGAAATTGACATTTGCAGATGGGCCCTGGGGGTAGACTTACCTAAGTCAGTAACTTCTTTTGGAGGAAAATACACCTACCAGGATGATTGGGAATTTGTAGACAACCAACAAGTTACCTTCGCCTTTGACAATAACAAATTTATCACGTGGA
Organism: uncultured Eudoraea sp.; assembly: GCA_964636005.1. GTDB lineage: Bacteria > Bacteroidota > Bacteroidia > Flavobacteriales > Flavobacteriaceae > Eudoraea. The sequence goes on along the minus strand of CAZWPZ010000111.1, from coordinate 4,366 downwards.
ATGGTCATAGCCGCGGGCTAATGAAACCAGAAAGACCTGGAAGAGGTGCTACTATTTATGGTAGTAAAGGGTCTATAGAATTAAGCAGAGAAAGTTACAGACTTTACGGACTGGATGGTAAAGAAATTAAAACAGAATTGGAAAGCGGCACCAGTGCAACCATAGATGCAATGGGTGCGGGGGATTTAGACGGTATGCATATTGCGAACTTCTTCAATGCTATCCGCAAAGATGAGGCACAAAACTCGCCAATTTCGGATGCGAGTATTTCCACCATGTTATGTCATTTAGGTAATATGGCACAGGACGCTGGTGAAACTTTAACTATTGATACTACAACCGGAAAAGTACTCAATAATGAAAAGGCTATGGCAAATTGGAAAAGAGAATATGAATCTGGTTGGGAACCAAAATTATAGGTATTAAAACAATGAAACGAAGAGAATTTGTAAAAAAGACAGGTTTAGCAGCATCTGCAATAGGTGCCGCCAGCACCGTGAGCGCGGCATTTAACTCGAACTCCAACAAACAATCTTCTATCAATATTGGGGTAATTGGTACAGGCGATCGAGGAAGTGGACTAATCTCGGTAATGAATTCTATTCCTGAATTAAATGTGGTAGCCTGCTGTGATGTTTTGCCTTTTAGATTGGAAAAAGGAATTGCAAATAGTGGAGGTAAGGCAAAAGGATACAAAGACTATAGGAAACTTTTAGAACATAAAGACTTAGATGCAGTATTAGTAGCAACACCCTTCAATACCCATTCTAAAATTGGCATCGATGTTCTCGATGCACAAAAACATCTGTATTCCGAAAAAACTCTTGCAAAAGGGTATAAAGGGATAACCGCTTTATTGGAGAAGGCAACAGCTTCTTCTAAGGTCATACAAACTGGTCATCAGTATCACAGCTCACGGTTATATACTCATGTTGTAGACCTAATAAGAAATGGCAAAATTGGCAAGATAACCGCAATACAATGCCAATGGAACAGAAATGGCAACTGGAGACGTCCCGTATCGGATCCCTCCTTAGAAAGAGCCATAAACTGGAGAATGTATAGGGAATATTCGGGAGGTTTAGTAGCAGAACTATGTTCTCATCAAATCGACTTTTCCAATTGGGTATTAGAGGCAACACCAGACAAGGTAATGGGTGTTGGTGGTATTGACTATTGGAAAGATGGTAGAGAAACCTATGATAATATTCATTTAATTTACAGCTATCCCGGTGGTGTAAAGGCTACATTTACCTGTTTGACAAGTAATTCGAAAGACGACTACCAAATTAAGGTGATGGGCGATAAGGGGACTATAATACTAGACTATGTTAAAGCCTGGTTTTACCCAGAAGGGGATTATAAAAAAGAAATTACAGAGGTCGATGGTGTAGCCGGTGCGACCGTACGCTGGGATGAAGGGAAAGGGATTCCGCTGAACGTAGAACACGCAGACCCTAGTAAACAAGCCTTAATCGATTTTAAGGATAACATCATTAACAATACCCTACCGACATCGAGCATCGTTACAGGCGCCAAAGCTGCCTTATGTGTTCAAATGGGTCTGGATGCTATGCATGAAGACAGAATAGTATATTGGAATAAAAAGACAGACTCTTAAACCCTATCGCGTTTTAGAGAAAACACCAGCATTGCTGCTTCATTTACTCTGCTACTATGGCTTTAAAAAGGTAGTGCAATGGGTTGTAGTGTTTAAGACTGTTGGAATATAACATTGATTGTGAAGGCGTAGGTTTACTGAGACTTAAGATCTGTTTGGGTGCTATTACTCTTGCAGCACTATTTCACTGTACATAGAATCAATTGTAATTTGCTTAGAAGAGGAACTATTATTAGAATAACTAAAGGTTTTACCATCTTCGTGATTTATTAGATTAAGCGTATTTGGTTTCTTTAAAGTCGAATCGTTTCCTGAAATCCCAATCTCAAAATCGGTATTTGGCAAAAAACATTCCAACTCTGCATTCTTTAAGCTAATGGTCAGTTCTTTAAAGTTTTGATCGATATCTTTTATTTTCAATGCGCCAAAATCCGAATGGATTAGCGCATTGTTATAAAACCTATCAATAGTAATATCAGAAGAATTAGAATGTAAGGTTAAAGAGCGTACTTCGTTAAGCTCCACACCTTCAGAATAGTTAGTTACTAATTCCCCAAAATTCCATGACTTTACGGCTATTGGCGAATAGGAAGCAACAATAGAGGTTTTATCCCCATCTATGGTCGAAGCGAGCAACCTTGCATAGGACAAGGTTGCATTAATATTATTGGTATTCTCTGCTAGCTTTACCTCACCATGACGTACGTTCATTTTTAGTTTAGCAGATTTTGGCATTTTTACCCTTATTACTTTCTTAACCTTGTAGTTCCGTTTTTTGCCGTCGGCAGAACCATAAAAGACGTTCGGTCCTCCTTCCTCTCCTACCCAACTATTACTTTCTCGCTGTGCCTTTTGATACTCTCTGGCAGCCTTGCGTTGCTCTTCTCTAATTCTCCTTCTCTCTTCCTGGGCCTCCGCTCTGGCTTCCTGCATTTCTTGTCTTATTTCTTCTCGCTCTTCCCTCATTTCTTCTCTTTGGCGCATCATTTCTTCTCGTGCCTTCTCTCGTTCCTCAACACGCTTTTCCATTTCTTGACCCCAGGCCTCAATCTCTTTTTCATATTCCTTATCGAAGTTTTTTTCAAAATCTTTGGTCCATTCTTTGAGGTATGCTTCACCTTCCCTTTGGTAAGCCTCATAGTCAAAGTTTCGAAATTTCATAGGAGGCATTGGAGGCATGGGCATATCCATAATAATTTCAGGAATATCCGGGATTTGCAAGTCCAAAAAGAGCGGTTCCAAATCAGGTATTTCTATAGTCATATGCTGCATATCACCATGATGATTCGCAAAGAAAAACTCTTTGTTCCCCGCTGTACTAATTTTTACTTCCTTACTATTTCCTAATATCTCTACCACATCCTTGCTGAAGTAGGCTTCTGCTTCTTCCTCAGTTGCACCTTCCAAGGATATGACGGCTTCAACCACAATTTGGTTTTTATTCCAGGTTTCAAATTCGATATCCGCGTAACTGGTGTTGATATTTACAACAGTTTCCTGTCCTGCATTAAAGGTTTCCTTATACTCTTTTGAGTGTTTTTGGCCATAGCCTATGGTACCTAGAAAAAAGAATCCCAGGATAAAGGCCTTAAATACTATTCGATGTAATTTGTTCATTTTTTGATGATTTTAATTCGTTTAACTTTTGTTTTAATTTTTGTAATAATTGTAAGCGCAACTGTAAATTCTTAATAAGAGCCGCAATAGTCTGATCGTTAGGCCCAATTTCATTTAACTCTTTATTCAGATTGTTATATTCGCTATTAAGGTCCGATAACCTGCTCATAAAGGCATCTACCAAGGCTTTGTTTTCATCAGAAACTTCTAATCTTGCCAATTCCATGTTGATACTACTTACATAGTAGTTCTCTACTTTCTTTAAGTCTGGTGAAAGATCGCCAAAGGAAATGGCATTCTGTTGTTCTTCTTTTACTGGCTCTAGCACCACCTCTTGAACAGGTATAACTTCCTCCTGATTAAGGAAGGTAATTGTTCCTACTCCGAGTAGTATTGCTATGGACGCAGCAATTTTCCAATAAATCGATTTGGATTTCCTTGTCGTTGGCAGTTCCTTTTCCAAACGTGCTAAAAACCGTTCTTCATGGCCTTGAGGCAAGGCTTTTTTTTCCATTCGATCCTTTTTAAATAGCTCTCTAATATCCTGTGCCATATTTCTTATTTTTCAATAATTCCCTTAAATATCCTTTTCCTCTCAACAATCTGGTTCTGGATCCAGTTTCGGTCAGATCCAATATTTGAGCAATTTCACTATGATCGTATCCTTCCATTAAATATAGCTGAACAACCAATCTATATTTGTCCGATAGTTGTGCCATAGCCTTTTTTATATCTTCCATGGTAACTCCATCGTCTACTTTCCAATCATCGTCCTCTGCAATACGCATTGTGCTTTCCTGTAATTCTACAAAATGTTGCTTTCTCGCCTTGATAAAGTCTAAACACTTATTTATTACAATGCGCTTTAACCATGCCCCGAAACTAACTTCTCCCTTAAACTGGTCTATCTTTTGGAAAGCCCTGATAAAGGCATCTTGTAAAACATCTTCCGCGTCATCAGAATCCTTAATATACCTGCATGCCACCGCAAACATCCCTTCACAATAGGTTTTATATAGTTTTAGTTGAGCGGACCTGTCGTTGGCTTTGCACTTTTCTACAAGCTCTGCATGTAAAAAATAGTTAGTCTTCAATTGTTAATTTTAGTTGTTGTTATTCTAAGGACGA
>CAZWPZ010000110.1:0-1743 GCA_964636005.1 uncultured Eudoraea sp. | reverse complement strand
TTAGCCTTCTTTTTAGTTGTGGCAATGATTCCAAAAAAGTGATTGAAGCTGCCTCCGTTACATTTACTAAAGAAGGAGAGCTAAGCCTGTATAAGGCAGCATCGGACTCTATAATCACTTCCTATGATATTGAAATAGCTGAAACCGACTACGAGACCCAAACCGGGTTAATGTACAGAGATACTATGAAAAAAAATGAGGCGATGCTCTTTGTATTTCCTACTATAGAATACCACTCTTTCTATATGAAAAACACTAAGATTCCGTTGGATATTCTTTTCATTGATGAAGAATATCGTATTGTCAATATAAAAGAGAATGCACAACCCTTCGACGAATCGGGCATCTCTTCTGGAGCTCCAATTAAATATGTTTTGGAAGTGAACGGAGGACAAAGCCAACTTTATGGCATTCAGGTAGGTGACCAAATCCGTTATACTAAATTTTAAATGTCTGCCCAGCTACTATTAAAGGATATAGAGAGCGAACGACTTAGGTATCGTAAAGTACTGGATACAGACTATTCATCCTGGTTGCCTTTCCATAAGAATCCCTTGGGCATGAAGTATTTTGCTGGAAAGAAATTAAGCCCGGAGGAAGCCTGCACTGCATGGTTTAATAAAATTAAGCACCGTTATAAGAACAACCTCGGTGGTCACAACGCCCTGATCTCCAAAAAAACTGGAAAACTCATCGGGATGTGTGGTTTGCTCGTCCAAACCGTAGATGATGTGGAAGAATTGGAAATTGGTTATTCTATCTTACCAGAGTATTGGAAACAGGGCTATGCAACGGAAGCAGCGAATACGTGCAGGAAATTTGCAAAGAAGAATAAGCTATCAAAATCAATAATCTCAATAATTCACAAAGACAATATAGGATCAATAAAAGTTGCTCTTGCCAATGAAATGCACTTAGACAAACACACCATGTACAAAGGGATTCCTGTACAAATATACCGGGTAAGTCTACTCTAAAGTATATGGCAAAAGGTTATATTGGGAAAAGCCTAATTAAAAACAAAATCGAAAAAAAATACAAGACCTGTTATTAAACAAAGGCAAATTGTACACGCCTGTAATACCCGAATAACTTTTTTATTCATAGCTCAAATTATAGTATAGGGAAGCTTTAAATACAGATTAAATGTAATGAATTAATAGGTCAAAATAGTGTTTTTTTGTTTTTGTTATTTGTAACGGATAGAACAATCCAAAGTGCTATCTATATTTGATAAAATTCTTAGATAATGTCTAAAACTCCCAAAGAGCATAGGGCTATTTTTTTTAATAACCAATCGGACTACTATCGGTTAATTGATGACCTCATAAGCAAGACCGATCTTTCTACGGAGTTTGACTATCTAAAAAATCTAAATGGAGTCTTATTCTCTAAACGCGTATTGAACGCCTTTATAGAAGAAGAGGAAATCCATGACAAAAAGCTCCTTACCTCGCATACAAAACAGAGCCTTAAATCAATGAGCAGCGGAGAACAGAAAAAAACCTTACTCTCCTATTTATTGCATACTAATCCCGATTTTTTAATACTCTTAAATCCCTTTGATAATCTAGATATTAATGCTCAAAAAGAATGGAAACGTAGATGGGAAGAGCTGGCAAAAACAAAACACTTGATTTTCTTTTTAAGCAGAAAGGCAGATCTGCTTCCTTTCCTCACCAAGGTTTATGCTTTAAATGGAAAAAATCTGCAACTACTTGAGGACGGTACTGGATCAAAACC
>CAZWPZ010000109.1:0-48900 GCA_964636005.1 uncultured Eudoraea sp. | reverse complement strand
TTAATACCCTAAATCAAAGTATCTTTGTGCAACTAAGAGAAAAATTATGTTCGAATTTGACCAATATCTAGGTTTTTTAGCATTCTTAACAATCGTTTCCATCGGCTTTTGGTTAATGATTTTTTTACTGGTCTTCGTTGTCCCTTATTGGCTGGGAGGTAACCTTCTGGAAATTTGGAAAGAAAAACGAGAGGCTAAAAGAGCAGAAAGAGAACAATTACAGTAAACTTCAAGGTTTACGGTCTCCTATTTTTGTTTACAGATACTTCGACTAGCTTTGTGGCTTTTGACTCCTAGAGTCAAACAACACTTCTTAATCCTCAAGTGGTAATTCGTGTGGCTTTTTTGTCGTTGCGCACTGTTTTTAGCACGAATTTGTTATAAGATGGCTTTAATTTACACCAAGACCTTGGCGTGTACCTCATGGATTTTCAAAAAAAGTATGGAAGCTAAATCAGGACTAGGCTACTCTTTCTCTTTCTTCTTTTTCTTTTCCTTCTTATTCTTTTTCTTCATTTTACTGTAACCTTCTTTACGTAGTTCAAGAAGCTTGTTGTATTTATCCTCTGGAAGTCCGGCTTTTAAGTCGGCCTCCTGATTCTTTTGGATTTGTTCGTGTTTTTCAAGAGTTTGGCTGGCAGGGAGTGCCAATATTTTTAATTCAATACGCTCTTGCATGTATTTAGTAAGGATAGATGAAACTACGGCTTGTTCAAAATCGTTTAAATCAAGAGCCTCGGTTATTTTCGGCATCTGGGTTTCCACAATTTCTTCAGCGGTAAGGTTTTCAGGTTCATTTTCAGGTTCCATTGGTCCTCTTGGTACTGTGCTTGGGCCTCTTCCATAACCTCCATTATAGCGACTGTTATACATTCCATTATTTATTTGCGCATGGACCTCGTTACAACAAATAAAGGTTAATAAAACAACTAATGCGAAGGGTAAGACTCTAGTTTTCATTGTATTGCGATATTTCAATAAAATAAGCAGTTTAGTGCCTCAAAAGTAAAAAGAGTTTAAAACTTCAACAAAAGTACAACTCTTCTTTAAATATATTTTAGATTTAACAATCTAGCTAACCTCCTTTAGGAATTCTGTTATCTTTTCGGCAGGTCTGCCTATAATTGCCTTTCCACCTTTAAGAATAATAGGTCGTTCAATTAATTTTGGATTGGTGACCATAGCCTTTACGATTTCATCATCTGTAAGTTCTTTTCCCCTGTACTTTTCTTTCCATAATGCCTCATTCTTTCTAACCAGCTCTATGGGTCTTAGTTTAAGAGCGGTCAAAATTTGTTTTAAATCTTCTTCAGAGGGGATGTCTTTTAAATATTCAACAATCTGAAATTCTTTTTCGGAGGCAGCTACAATGGCAAGGCCTTCACGTGATTTTCTGCACCTTGGATTGTGATAAATCTGTATCATATTGCTTTACTATTTTCCGTATATGCTAAACTTCTTTCTGTCCTGTTGCCATTAGATAGGCTTTAAGGAAATTATTAATGTCCCCATCCATAACGGCGTCTACATTTCCTGTCTCTTCGGATGTTCTTACATCTTTGACTAATTTGTAGGGATGCATTACATAATTTCTAATCTGTGAACCCCATTCGATCTTCATTTTTGAAGCTTCTATTTCATTTCTTGCCTCTTGCTTTTTACGCAGCTCAATTTCATAAAGCTGTGATTTTAGCATTTTTAGCGCTGTAGCCCTATTATCGTGTTGTGATCTGGAATCGGAACAGGATATTTGGATGCCAGTTGGCTTATGTACCAACTGCACTTTGGTCTCTACTTTATTGACATTTTGTCCTCCAGCTCCACTAGATCGAGATGTAGTTATTTCTATATCTGCTGGGTTTATATCGATTTCAATACTGTCGTCTGCTAAAGGATAAACATAAACGGAAGCAAAGGAAGTATGCCTTTTGGCATTACTATCGAATGGCGATATACGAACAAGACGATGAACCCCATTCTCTCCTTTTAGCCAACCAAAGGCAAATTCGCCGTCTATCTCTAAGGTAACCGTTTTTATGCCAGCAACATCCCCTTCCTGATAATTCAGTTCTTTTATTTTAAAACCATTTTTTTCTGCCCACATCATATACATTCGCATGAGCATGGCTGCCCAATCGCAACTCTCTGTTCCTCCCGCCCCAGCTGTAATTTGTAGTATAGCGGTCATATCGTCTCCCTCTTCGGAAAGCATGTTGCGAAATTCTAAACTTTCAATAGATTCTAAGGCCGATTGGAAATTTTGCTCTACTTCTGCTTCGGGTATTTCTCCCTCCTTTGCAAATTCTAGCAACACCTCTAAATCATTTACTTTTTCAAGAGCAGTATTAAAGTCCGTCACCCATTTCTTTTTGGACTGCACAAGCTTCATTTGTTCTTGTGCCTTTTGCGGATTGTCCCAAAAATCTGGCGCTAAGGTCTTTTCTTCCTCATTTTCAATTTCAATTAATTTGGCATCAATGTCAAAGATACCTCCTTAACGCACCAAGGCGATCAATAAGATCTTTATGTTGATCTGTTGTGAGCATAAATTAATTTTTTTCAAAAATAAGAATCTTTACAAGGTAAGTGGTTTATTTTTTATTTAAGTAGGATAAAGTTTTGTCGAGGACCCTTTAGTCTGCAGTTGACCTTGAATATTACGTGCGGGATCTTCAGAAGAGATACAGACTTGGGGATACAAAGGTTTCTATAACCAAACAACCTTCATCTCAGTTTTCTATCAGGGGTAAGCTGAAATCCTATATTTTTAAGTTAATAGGACGGACGGTGTATGTCTTATGAGGAATTTATCTAAATTTAGACCTTGATACATACCTATGAAACGATATCCATTTTTTTTGATTGTCCTGTTCTTTTTAGTTGGCGGTCATTCCCAGGCTCAGTTTGTTGAAAAAAGTAAAAAATTCCAAAAGTATGAAGGTCTTCACACCTTCTTTTACGACGAGGAAACGGACAAAATATTCCTAGAGGTTAGCGAATTAGAAAAACCCTTCCTTTATGTGTTTTCATTGAGCAGTGGAATAGGAAGTAATGATATTGGTTTAGACAGAGGGCAATTAGGGAACGAACAAGTGGTGTATTTTAAGAAAGCTGGTAATAAATTATTACTAATTCAACCAAACCTGAAATACAGGGCTATTTCGGATAATTCTTTGGAGCGAAATTCAGTGGAACAGGCTTTTGCCAAATCTATTCTCTTTGGTTTTCCAATTGAGGAAAAAGTTGCCGATAACTACGTTGTCGACATCACGGATTTTCTACTACAAGATACGAAAGGGGTTGCAAAAGTACTCAAGCAAAAAAAGCAAGGAAGTTATTCCTTAGATAAATCAAGAAGTGCGCTTAATTTAGAGAGGACCAGGGCATTTCCAAAGAATCTCGAATTTGATGCCTATCTCACTTTTAAAGGGGAAGCTAAGGGCGACTATATAAAATCTGTAACTCCAAACCCGGATTTAGTTACGGTGACCCAACATCATTCCTTTATAGAATTACCCTCTGAAGGGTATAAGAAAAGAGTGTTTGATCCACGTTCGGGATCCTATCCTTTTTCCTATTACGATTATGCAACTCCTATAGAACAGCCCATATTAAAACGATTTATTACGCGGCATAGGCTGGAAAAAAAGGATCCTCAAGCAGAAGTAAGCGAGGCTGTTGAGCCTATAGTATATTATTTGGACAATGGTACTCCGGAACCCGTGAGATCGGCTCTTTTGGAGGGTGGGAAATGGTGGAACGAAGCCTTTGAAGCAATTGGCTATAAAGATGCCTTCCAATTAAAGATCTTGCCAGATGATGCCGACCCTTTGGATGTCCGTTACAATGTTATTCAATGGGTACATCGATCTACCAGGGGATGGAGTTATGGCTCCAGTATTACCGATCCCCGTAACGGAGAAATTATAAAAGGACATGTCAGTCTGGGTAGTTTAAGAATACGGCAGGATTTCTTAATTGCTCAGGCATTAGCAGATAAGCCTTATAAAGACTTGGATACTAATGATGCTGCAATGATGGAGCTCGCTCTGGCGCGAATAAGACAACTTTCTGCTCATGAAATTGGTCATACCTTGGGGTTTACTCATAATTTTGCTGCAAGCAGTAACAATCGGGCTTCTGTTATGGACTATCCGCATCCCAAACTAGGCTTAAAGGACGGTAAAATTGATTTTAGTAAGGCGTACGACACGGGTATAGGTCTTTGGGACAAAGTAACCGTAAAATATAGTTATTCGGATATTCCTGAAGGACAATCGGAAACGTCTTATTTAAACTCCATCTTGGAAGAGGCTATAGCGAATGGCCTACGATTTATTAGCGACAGAGATGCTCGTGCCGCTGGTGGTGCTCATGCGTATGCACATCTATGGGACAACGGGGCAACAGCTCCTGAAGAACTTAAAAGTATAATGGAGATTAGAAAGTTGGGAATAGCTAAGTTTTCTATTGATAATATTCGTAAAAATGACCCATATACCCATTTGGAAGATGTTTTTGTGCCGCTTTATTTTCTCCATAGATATCAAACAGAAGCTACAACGAAGTTAATCGGAGGTCTAGATTATAGCTATGCTGTAAAAGGAGATGGACAAAAGGTAGTAGCAAACCTTGATAAGAAGGAACAAGTAAATGCCCTGACAGAAGTTTTGAAAACATTGGATGCATCTGTCATTAGTATTCCAGAGCGTATTTTATCCCTATTTCCTCCCAGGGCCATTGGCTATCCTGGTACTAGGGAATCCTTTAAAGGCAGAACGGGAGTGAGTTTTGACCCAATGGCTGCTGCAGAGACCGCGGCAGACATGACACTATACTTCTTATTGCATCCTGAAAGAGCCGCCAGACTTGTACAACAGAAAAGTCTGGATTCGAAACAATTGGGATTAGAGGAAGTTTGCAATGAGCTTATTGCAAACACTTTAGAAAAAAAGCATAAGGACGCCTATGTTAATGAGGTGCAACACACTATAAATTTTCGTGTTATGGACCATTTGATGAATTTAGCGGTTAATCCGAACACAGCTCCAAAAGTAAATGCAGTTGCTAGTGCAAGTTTGGTTAAAATTAAAAACTCGGTAATACAGTCCGCTGATCCGGTCGCCAAAGAAATGCAACGACGTATAGAGTACTTTTTAAAGAACCCGACCAAGTACAAATCAATTGAAGTGAAACAAATTCCTGATGGATCACCTATCGGAATGGATTGTCCTGTGGTTAATGATTTCTAATGGTATGACGATTAATCTAATTAGCGACACAGTAACGAAGCCTACCAAAGGCATGTTAGAAGCCATGTTCTCTGCTGAAGTGGGTGATGATGTTTTCAAACATGATCCCACGGTGAATCATCTAGAAGAAAAGGTAGCTGTCCTATTTGGTATGGAGGCAGCCTTGTTTTTTCCAAGCGGTACCATGGCAAATCAAACAGCAATAAAATTGCACACCCAACCTGGAGAACAATTGATTTGCGATAAGTACGCCCACGTGTATAACTATGAAGGTGGTGGTGTAAGTTTTAATAGTGGTGTTTCTTGTAAGTTAATAGATGGAAATAGAGGGATGATGAAACCTAGTCAGATTCAAAAAGCCATTAATCCACCTGATTTTTATCATAGTCCTTTAACCTCACTGGTTTGTGTGGAGAATACAACAAATAAGGGAGGTGGTGCATGTTGGAACCTTCAAGATCTGATAGATATTCGAGAACTTTGCAATGAAAATAATTTAGCATACCATTTGGATGGGGCACGATTATGGAATGCCATAGTGGCTGGTAAGCATAGTCCCAAGGACTTTGGAGGTATTTTTGATACGATTAGTGTTTGTTTAAGCAAGGGTTTGGGTTGCCCGGTAGGTTCTGTATTATTGGGAAGCAGAGAACTAATGGACAAAGCCTTAAGAATCCGAAAAGTTTTGGGAGGGGGCATGCGACAGGCAGGGTACCTGGCTGCAGCTGGTATTTACGCTTTAGACCATCATATAGAAAGGCTGGAAACAGATCATAAAAGGGCCAAGGAGCTTGCAGAAGTGCTGGGAGATCTATCCATTGTCCACAAAGTGGAACCTACAGAAACCAATATCGTTATTTTTCAACTAGACGAAGAACAAATGTCGGAAGAAGAATTTCTCCAAACCATGCAAGAAAAGAATATTGAACTAATAAGTATGGGCGAGGGGAAGCTCCGAATGGTTGCGCATTATGACTACACGCAAGACATGCATAAAGAGGTACTTAGAGTACTAAAATCTCTTTAGGAAGGTTTGAATTCTACATGTAGTATCCGATTTTTTAGATTTTTAATCCCGTTTTCCATACCAGCCTCAGAATTGTACTTCTGACTTTCTCCAAGTACTTTACCGTTTGGGTTTTTAACAAGAAAAATAAACGCTCCTTGATGATTGGTTTTCCTCTCGAACCGAAGGTGGTTTTTATCGAAATGTTTGAGTGATAAAAAAGCCTCATACAACGAGTCCTTAGAATCGAAGTCTACACTTTCGAACAATGGGGTGTTCTGTTTCGACAACAATAAAAATCGTAGCCTATTCTCTTTTTCCTTAATAATTTTTATCATGTACTACTAAGATAGTACATATAATACGAAGCAAACAGAATTAAAACAAGATGTTTTATTTGGAGAACATTTGATCTAAGCCAGGAATATTAGGCATACCTTCTTTTGCGACAGCAGCGAGTTCCCTCTCATTTATTTCAGTTGCTTTCTGTATTGCCTTATTTAAGGTAAGTATGAGGTAATCTTCTAATTGGTCCTTATCTTCCAGCAGACTATCGTCAATGGATATGGCCTTAATTTCTCTATCAGCTGTAATAGTAACAGATACCAGGTCATTTGCCGATTTTTCTTGAAGGCTTATATGTCGCATTCTTTCTTTTGTTTCAGCTACTTTTCTTTGGGCTTCTTTTAGCTTGCCCATCATTCCCATCATATCTCCAAACATAGTATTTAAATTAAAGGTTCTAATATCAAAATTACTAAATTGCGCCCTTAAAAATGTGGTTATAATGATATACTTTATTAAAAGAAGTATCTTTTTGTTGTCGGTGGTTATTATGACTTTCAATTTGCAGAATCAAAAAAATAGTATGGAAGATATAAGTCCGCCTGTAGCCAAGCAGATACCGGTACGGTTAGAAATGCATGGAGATATACGCGTAGATGATTATTACTGGTTGAATCAAAGAGAGAATATAGAAGTTAGAGAGTATTTAGAAAAAGAGAACAGTTACTATAAAAAAAGCACGGAGCATACAAGACTTTTTCAGGAAGACTTATTTAAAGAAATGAAGGGTCGTATTAAGGAAGATGACTCCTCACTACCTTATAAACTTAATGGGTATTGGTACATAACCAGGTACGAAGTAGGTAAAGAATATCCCATTTATTCCCGTAAAAAAGGGAACCTAGATGCCGAGGATGAAATTCTATTTGAATGCAATACGATGTCTGTTGACCATGAGTTTTTTAATCTAAAGGGTATTTCCATCAGTCCAGATAATAAGCTTGCGGCATTTGGAACGGATACCGTTGGCAGAAGACAATACCAAATACAAATAAAAAACCTGGAAACTGGTGAGATTTACACGGACAGGCTAGAGGATACAACAGGTGCGGCAGTCTGGGCAAATGATAATAAGACGTTGTTTTATACAAAAAAAGACCCCTTAACCTTGAGGTCGGATAAAATTTACAAGCATATTTTGGGAGAGCCTAGTACAGAGGACGAATTGGTCTTCCACGAACAAGATCCTACATTCAGCACTTTTGTGTACAAGTCAAAGTCAAAGAAATATATAATCATTGGCTCGTTCAGTACCTTAACTTCAGAATTTCAATTATTGAAAGCAGACAATCCGGAAGGAGAATTTAAGTTGTTTTCTGAAAGAGTTAGGGGCATGGAATACTCTATATATCATTATGACAACAGCTTTTATATTCTGACGAATAAGGATGAGGCTACCAATTTTAAATTAATGAAAGTCCATGAGGACCATACAAGTGCTGAGAATTGGCAAGAGTTTATTGGGCATCGAAAAGATATTTTGTTAGAGGACATTGAGATATTCAAGGACTATTATGTTCTTTCGGAACGGGATAATGGGTTAAATAAGTTAAAAGTTGTCCGCTGGGATGGAACGGACAGTTATTATTTACCCTTTGATAGTGAGACTTATATTGCCTATCCTTATGTTAATCCAGATTTTGATACGACGTTATTTCGCTATGTATACAATTCTATGGTAGCTCCTTATTCAATAAACGATTGGAATATGGAAACGAAGGAACGTACCATAAAGAAAGAACAGGAAGTCTTAGGAGGCTCTTTTAATAAAAACAATTACACTTCGAAAAGGGTATGGGCGCCGTCCAGAGATGGTAAAATGATTCCTGTATCCATGGTGTATCACAAAGACACTTCCTTAGATGGGGAGAGTCCACTGTTGTTATATGGCTACGGTTCCTATGGCAGTACCTCCGATCCCTATTTCTCATCGACAAGACTGAGCTTATTGGATAGGGGATTTATTTACGCTATAGCACATGTTAGGGGAGGAGAATACCTAGGGCGCGAGTGGTACGATGATGGAAAACTGCTTAACAAGAAAAACACTTTTTACGATTTTATTGATTGTTCTAAGTATTTAATTCAGAATAAGTATACTAGTGAGGAGCATCTGTATGCTTATGGCGGTTCTGCGGGAGGACTCTTAATGGGAGTTATAAGCAATATGGAACCAAATCTATACAATGGGATTATTGCGGCAGTTCCTTTTGTAGATGTAATTACGACTATGCTAGACGACTCAATTCCATTAACTACTGGTGAATATGATGAATGGGGGAATCCGAATAAAAAGGAATATTACGATTATATGAAATCGTATTCACCCTACGACAACGTTACGGAACAAGACTATCCTAACCTCTTTGTTACCACAGGATGGCAAGATTCGCAGGTACAATATTGGGAACCTGCCAAATGGGTTGCAAAGCTTCGAAAATTAAAAACAGATTCCAACAAACTATTTTTCTATACCAACTTAGACGCCGGTCACGGTGGTGCTTCCGGGAGATTCGAAGCGTTGAAAGAAACTGCAATGGAATATACCTTTTTACTGGAATTGGAAGACAAACTTTCAAAATAAAAAAAAAATAGTAATTTTGTCGGCAAATCTGATTCTTTACACAAAGATTCTACCGCCTAACTATGTTTTATGGACAGTAAGATTAATGCGTATAATTCTATCCTAGATTTAATAGGAAATACACCTCTCGTTAAACTGAATAGAATAGCAGCTCCCCTGACTGGTAACTTTTATGCTAAGATTGAAGCATTTAACCCAGGACACTCCTCAAAAGACAGAATAGCATCCTTTATTATAGACGAAGCTGAAAAAAAAGGAATTCTTGAACCAGGTAGCACAATTATAGAAACTACTTCTGGTAATACCGGTTTCAGCATAGCTATGGTTAGTATTATCAAAGGATATGAGTGTGTATTGGCGGTTAGTTCGAAGTCCTCTAAAGACAAAATTGATATGCTTCGATCCATGGGGGCAAAGGTATATGTTTGTCCGGCCCATGTTAGTGCAGACGATCCACGTTCTTACTATCAGGTAGCAAGGAGGTTACATGAAGAAACTAAAGGATCCGTTTATATTAACCAGTACTTTAACTGCCTTAATATGGAGGCGCACTATAGGTCTACTGGTCCTGAGATATGGGAACAGACTTCTGGTGAGATTACACATCTTATTGCTTGCAGTGGAACTGGAGGAACGATATCCGGAACAGCGAAGTATCTAAAGGAACAAAACCCGAATATTAGGATTATTGGTGTAGATGCCTATGGATCCGTTTTGAAAAAATACCATGAAACCGGAGAATTGGATAGAGACGAGATTTATCCTTATCGAATAGAAGGATTAGGTAAGAATCTAATTCCGGATGCGACCGATTTTGAGGTTATTGATGAGTTTATAAAAGTTACTGATGAAGAAAGTGCTCATACGGCAAGAGAAATTTCATGTTCAGAAGGAATTTTTGTTGGTTACACAAGTGGAGCAGTTATGCAGGCAGTAAAACAACTAAATAAAAGAGGAGAATTCACAAAAGATAGTAAGGTTGTACTTGTTTTTCCAGACCATGGATCGAGATATATGAGTAAGATCTATAACGATCAATGGATGAATGATCAAGGATTTTTTGACAGTGAGCATGTTGGAGAAGAGCAAGAAATACAATATGTGAAATAAAATATATATATAAATCATATTCAAGGCAATGGTATTCCATTGCCTTTTTTATTGCTCAAAATAATTTTATGAATCGTGGTCAAAATTCCATAATTTTGCACAACTAAACAAACTAGGCTACATGAGAGATTTATTTGATAGAATCATAGAGAATAAAGGACCTTTAGGTAAATGGGCTTCTCAGGCAGAGGGCTACTTTGTCTTTCCTAAATTAGAAGGCCCTATATCCAATCGTATGAAATTTCAGGGAAAAGAAGTTATTACCTGGAGTATCAACGATTATTTGGGATTGGCAAATCTTCCAGAAATTAAGAAAGTAGACGGGGAGGCTGCACTAGAGCATGGGGCGGCTTATCCCATGGGTGCCAGGATGATGAGTGGTCATACCGATTTACATGAGCAACTAGAAAATGAACTAGCCGAATTTGTACAAAAAGAGTCTGCCTATCTTTTAAACTTTGGGTATCAAGGAATTTTATCTGCAATTGATGCCTTGGTTTCGAAAGATGATATAATCGTGTACGATGTAGATTCGCATGCTTGTATAATAGATGGGGTGCGACTGCATATGGGAAAGCGCTTTACCTTTAAGCATAACGATATCGAAAGTCTCCGCAAAAATCTGGAACGTGCGGTAAAGATGGCCGAACAAACTGGTGGTGGTATTCTCGTAATCTCAGAAGGAGTTTTTGGAATGCGCGGAGAGCAAGGAAAACTTAAAGAAATTGTTGCACTTAAAAAAGAATTTAATTTTAGACTTCTTGTAGATGATGCCCATGGTTTTGGAACCTTAGGTGCCACAGGAGCTGGAGCCGGAGAGGAGCAAGGGGTACAGGATGAAATAGATGTTTATTTCGCCACATTTGCTAAATCTATGGCAGGAATAGGTGCTTTCCTGGCTGCCGATAAAGAAATTATAGATTATTTAAAATACAATCTCAGATCTCAAATGTTTGCGAAGTCCCTACCTATGGTATTTGTAAAGGGGGCTCTTAAGAGGTTAGAGATGTTGCGAAATATGCCTGAGCTCCGTGAAAAATTATGGGAGAACGTCAACGCCCTACAGGATGGGCTTAAGGAAAGAGGCTTTAATATAGGGACTACAAGTAGTTGTGTGACCCCCGTTTATCTAAGTGGTAGTATACCTGAGGCTATGGCACTGGTACGGGATTTAAGAGAAAACTATGGAATCTTTTGTTCTATTGTAGTCTACCCTGTGATACCTAAGGGGATGATTCTTTTGCGTATGATTCCAACTTCTACGCACACCCTGGAAGATATTGCCATTACATTAGATGCATTCTCTGCTATTCGGGATCGACTTCAAAATGGTACTTATAAAAGGCTTTCTGCGGCAGTTGCTGCTGCCATGGGTGAGTAGATCAGCTAGTTGAAAATAATGAATTGTATTAGATAGGCTTTTTGTAGGTTCTTCTTCTCTTGTATACTTCAGGATCGAAGTGCTTCCACAACTGACGTATATCTTTATTTTCTTCTAGTTCCGGTGTTCTATAACAGTTTTGAATATTTTTTTCCTGAAATACTTTATGGAACTGACTCATTATGATGGCTGTAACACCCTTTTTTTGGTAATTTGGATGTACGCCAATTAAATAGAAAATGACGTCTTTGCTATGCTTTTTTGCTCTTAATAAGTGTAAAAATCCTAAGGGAAAAAGCTTTCCATTAATCTTTTTTAAGGTCTTGGCAAAGGAAGGCATTACAATGGCGAATGCTACAAGATTATCATTGGCATCTACTACAAATTTTATGTATTCCGGATTAATAAGTCGCAGGTATTTTTTCTTAAAATAGAGCTTTTGCTCCCTGGTCAATGGAACAAAAGATGCCAGTTTGGCGTAGCTCTCATTAAACAAATCGAACATTTGATCTGCCCAAGGCATAATTTCCGCAGTCGACTTAAAGTTTATTTCCCTTAAATTATAACGCTTTTTGATAAGAAGTTGCGCCTTACTAAAGGATTCAGGTTTTGTATTACTTGCAGGAAATCTACTTTCTAAATATTCTTTAGCCTTTTGCAACCCATAGGCTTCGTAGTGTTTTTGATAATAATCATAGTTATACCATGTAATCATAGTGCCAATAGAATCGAAACCATCAATTAATACGCCTACCTTGTCCAGATTGGTAATTCCTACAGGACCTTCCATAAATTCTAATTGGTTTGCCTGACCAATTGACTTCACTTTATCTAAGAGTGCCGTGGATACTTCGAGATCATCGATAAAATCGAACCACCCAAAACGCATTTTTCTAAATTTCTGTTCCTCCACTTCTACCCAATTTATAATGGCCATTATACGCCCAACCAGCTTATTGTTTTTATATGCCAAATAGAACCAGGCTTCTGCTTTTTTAAAGTTAGGGTTCTTACTTTTGTCAAACGTCTCTAATTCATCTGAAATAAGAGGTGGGACCCAAAACGGGGAATTCTTGTAAAGTGTAAAGGGAAATTTTATAAACGTTTTTATATCCGACTTCGATGTAGCTTCGACAAGCTGAACCATACCAATTATTTAGTGGTTCAAGATACGAGATTCTGCAGAAGCATTAAAAAAACATGGGTAATTTTCCAATGTACAAGCCAGTACAAAGCTTAGTGCATTAAAAATCGATACTCTTACTTCTCTTTTTTTGCTTTCGCAGTTCCTTTTTGGACGGACTCAGGTCTACATCCTCTGCACCGTTACCGATATTCTTACTTTTCTTAGTCTTTTTCTTCTTTTTTTGCTTCTTTTTCATGGCATTTCGGTCTATCTGTCCGCCATTCTGGTCTGCCTCCTGATCTTCGATTGGAATAAGAACATCCCGGTGGAAGTCCAATCTATAGGATGCACCAATGCTGCCAAAAAATCTGCTTGGAGTGCTCTTAAAACTTCCTCCAATAGAAGCATCGACTTGAAAGTTTTCATTGAACAAATAGGCAGAACCAGCTCTTAACAATACGTCCGCATAGCGATCACTGTTAATACCTTGATTTTCGGCAAATACACTCCATTTTGGATTTCGCAATGCATGCGATAAGGATATGGTATAACTCAATTCCGGGTAATCGGTGCCGATTTTATCATAGGCTATATTTGTGATTAAAACGAATCTTGGTGTAAGCCTACTTTGTGTGGCAACCATGGCTCTGGGGGAAAATTCAGGGTCTTCGGGATAGAAGGGATTTTCACCAAATGCAAAGTTAGCACCGGCATAAAGGGAAACCGCAGGTAACAAATTCTTGAATTGAAATTTATGATTGGCTCGCCAACTGTAAAGATTGGGTTTGTTGCGTTCCGGATTGGCATAAGGATCGTAGATAAGATATTTTACCCCAATCCTATTACGGGAAAAATCTGTAATTGTTCTACTCAACGCAAATGCATTATAGGTAATATTCTGGTTGTTAAATGAACCTTCTAAATTAAGCTCTAGCTGTTCAAATAGCAATCCATATCTAAAGGAGTAATCGATGCCAAAAATATTGGAATCCGTATTCAATACACTGTGGTTTTGAATTTGATATCCAAGTCCTAATTCTGCTTGTACTACGTTTTTTCCAACAGCATAAGCACTTACGGAAACCCCCGGCCTATTGGAATTGATTACATCTGTATACTGACTAATTCCAACTAATGGCAAGGTATTTAAGAGGAAAATAAAGACTATTTGATAGTAATTCAATGAAGTCTGGCGGTACATTAGGCAGATTTTATTATTATTTTATGAATTTTCTAATGTTATTACAACGTTGGAATTGTATTTTTGATATATCCAAGACTATAAATATGGGTTTTTTAAGAACGATTTTAATTATTCTACTCGTTTACTATTCGCTTAAGTTGTTGGCTAAGTGGTTTGGGCCGAGACTGTTTAGCTACGCAGCAAAAAAAACTGAGGATAGGTTTAGAAGTAGTTTTGAACAATATCAAAACCAATATGAAAATCCTTCCGAAGTAAAAGAAGGAGAAATCAGTATTGAGAAACCCAGATCTTCCAAGAAGAAGGCCAACACGGACAACGTTGGAGAGTTTATAGACTTTGAAGAAATTAACTAACCATTACCGCTTACCATATTTATGAATACAGGAACCAAGGCTCTGTTTATTCACTTTTTTTCAGTTGTACTATTTATAGTTACTGCACTAGCTTACTTCTATCCTGTTTTGCAATCAAAGACCATAGAGCAGTCTGATATTGTGCAGTTCACAGGTATGGCTAAAGAACAAAATGATTTTCGAAAAGCAACAGGAGAAGAACCTTATTGGACTAATAGTGCCTTTGGTGGTATGCCGACCTATCAGCTAGGGGCTTACTATCCTCATGATTATGTTAGGAAATTAGACAGGACCATTCGGTTTTTACCGCGACCTGCAGACTATCTGTTTCTTTATTTTTTAAGTTTTTATATCCTTCTCTGTACCATGAAAATTGAGTATAGGTTGGCTATTTTAGGAGCGCTGGCCTTCGGTTTTTCTACCTACCTTATCGTCATTCTTGGGGTTGGGCATAATGCTAAAGCCCATGCTCTGGGTTATCTGCCATTACTTTTAGGAGGTATTATCCTGACATTTAAAAGAAACTATATACAAGGCTTTCTCTTAACGGCTATTGCGATGGCTCTTGAAGTAGGTGCAAACCACTATCAAATGACGTATTATTTTATGTTACTTGTTCTGGTGCTGGGTACTGTTTATCTTATAGATGCAATTAAAGAAAAAACTTTAGTCCATTTTTTTAAGGCGACTAGTGTTTTACTTATCGCTGTAGTTCTTGGTATTGCAACCAACGCAACATCTTTAATGGCGACAAAGCAGTATGCCGACTGGAGCACACGAGGAAAGTCGACCTTGACTCTGGATCCGGAAGGCAATCCCATAGAGAATAAAACGGGTTTAGACAAGGCTTATATTACACAATACAGTTATGGGATTAGCGAATCCTTAAATCTATTGGTACCCAGACTTTTTGGTGGTAGTAATAGTGAAGATCTTGGAGAAAATTCCAAAGCTTATGACTACCTTACGGAACAAGGTCTACCGAAAACACGAGCATTGGAATTTAGTAGCGCTTTGCCTTTATATTGGGGTAGTCAGCCAGGTGTAGCTGGTCCGGCATACATAGGAGCCTTTGTTATCTTATTTATAGTATTGGCCCTATTTCTTGTTGAAGGTAGTGTAAAGTGGTGGTTGTTAGGCGGTATTCTTATGTCGTTGTTTTTGTCGTGGGGAAAGAATTTTGGTTTGCTTACCAACTTTATGATTGATTACTTTCCTTTATACGATAAGTTTCGGGCAGTGTCTTCCATACAGGTAATTCTGGAGCTTTGTGCTCCAATTCTTGCAATACTTGGGCTGCAATCCCTGTTTTCCAGTACTATTTCTACTAAAGAAAAAATTGAATCCTTAAAAAAATCTGTGATTTTACTGGGGTCTGTTATAGGCCTATTATTTCTTTTTAAGGGGGCGTTCGATTTTGTCGGAGCTAATGATGCCACCTATCAACGTTATTTCGGGGAGCAGCTTCTCGGAATGATTGTAAGAGACCGGGAAGCAGTATATATAGACGATTCCATTCGATCTCTAATCATTATTCTAATTAGCGCTCTGGTCGTGTTTTTGTTTTTAAAGACGAAGATCGCGAAAGGAACAACAGTAGTGGTTCTAGGTTGTATCCTGCTTTTTGATTTGGTGGGCGTAGACCTGCGCTATGTTAACCATAAAGATTTTGTCAGGCCCCGACGAATGAATCAGCCTTTTGTTGCCAGTCAGGTAGACAAGGAGATACAAAAGGATAAAGGTATTTATAGAGTATACGATCCTTCAGAAGGCTTAAATGGTGCAAGAACCTCTTACTTCCATAAATCCATTGGGGGGTATCATGCTGCAAAGCCGAGAGCCTTACAAGATATTTTTGATTATCAGATTTATAAAAATAATTTTGAGGTCTTAAATATGCTTAATGTCAAGTATATTATTCAACAAGACCAAGAAGGTACAAACACCTTGATACCCAATCCTGAGGCTTTGGGAAATGCCTGGTTTGTTGAAAAGTTGGTGGAGGTGAACTCGTCTGATGAAGAAATTAAAGCTTTAGATACGCTGAATTTGGCCAAGGCGGCGGTTGTAAATACAAAGATTTTCAATAACGTATCTGGTTCCAATTTTCAAAAAGATAGCACATCTACCATTGTTTTAGAAGACTATCTTCCTAATGAATTAAAGTATCGATCGTCGAACGCAAATTCTGGTCTTGCCGTTTTTTCTGAGATGTATTATCCTCAGGATTGGAATTGCTATATAGATGGCAAACTAACTGATCACTTTAAGGTAAACTATTTATTGCGAGCAGTAGAACTGCCGGCAGGGGAACATGAGATACTATTTAAATTTGAACCAAAGGTGATAGAAATTGGTTCTAAAATATCATTGGCCAGTTCCCTGTTGCTTATTATTCTGATCCTTGGGGGCGTTGTTTACAGATTTAACAAGTCGCGAACTAAGGAAGTTGGCTAATGCGTAAAGTACTCATCATAACGTACTATTGGCCGCCAGCTGGAGGGCCCGGAGTACAAAGATGGGTCAATTTTGTGAAGTACTTACCAGATTATGGATTCCAGCCAATCATATATACACCTTCCAATCCTACCTACCCCATAGTAGATCACGATATTAATAAGGAAATCCCAGAGGGTGTCAGGGTAATAAAAAGACCAATTATGGAACCTTATCGGATAGCTTCCTTATTTAGTAATAAGAAGTCTAAACAAATAAGTTCCGGAATAATTCCTGCCAAGGACATATCAGGGATGGAAAAGGCACTATTATGGATAAGAGGCAATGTATTCATCCCGGATGCGAGAAAGTTCTGGGTAAAGCCATCAACTAGATACCTTTTGGACTTAGTTGAAAAGGAAAAAATAAGTACGGTTATTACTACTGGTCCACCACATAGTATGCATCTAATAGGACTGCAACTGAAACAGAGAACCGATATCAAGTGGATAGCCGATTTTCGTGATCCTTGGACTTCTATCAGTTATCATAAAAAATTAAGGCTTACAGAGAAATCAAAGCAAAAGCATGTAGCACTAGAGAAAAAAGTACTGCAGTCTTGTGATAAAATAATTGTGACAAGTAAGACTACCAGGAAGGAGTTCGAAAGCATAAGTAAAAAACCAATAACTGTTATTACGAACGGCTATGAACATATAGATGTACCAGTTCCAAAAAAAGATTTAGACAAAAAGTTTAGCATCTCCCATATTGGTTCTATGCTTACAGAGAGGAATCCGAAGAATTTATGGAAGGTCCTTTCCGAATTGACCAAAGAGAACCCGCAATTTAAGAAGCTATTGGAGATACAGCTGGTAGGAGTTGTAGGAGAAGCAATTATAGATAGTCTTAAGAAATACGAACTAATAGAGAATACAACTATTAAAGGTTATGTATCCCATGAGGAAGCGATTGCCTTTCAGAAAAAATCACAATTGTTATTATTGGTAGAAATAAACTCTGAAGAGACCATGGGAATAATTCCCGGGAAGCTATTTGAGTATTTAGCCTCAAGGAGACCGATACTTGCTATAGGACCCCAGAAATGGGAAGTAGGGGAGATTATTAAAAATACCCAGGCAGGTGTCTTTTACCATTATGACGATCGGAAACAGGTAAAACAGCAAATTGTCGACTGGTTTAATGCATACCTCACAGAAGGAATTCAAGCCGATTCTTCCAACATTGAAAAATATAGCCGAAAATCTCTTACCTTCAAGCTTGCACAAGAATTAGAATGGGAATAGTTTATCGTCAATCCGCGAAAAATGTTATTGTCACCTATATTGGTTTCGGTATTGGTGCAATAAACACATTATTTCTGTATACCAGATTCATGTCGGAAGAGTATTACGGTCTTATCGGTGTAATTCTCTCGACAGCAGCTTTGTTGACTCCGCTCATGGCCTTCGGTGTTCCAAATTCCCTGGTTAAGTTCTTTAGTAGCTATAAAGACAAGCAGGAAACCGATCCATTTTTAAGTTTTATGCTTTTTCTACCTCTTGTGGTAATTATTCCTCTAACTGCATTTAGCTGGTTAGCGGAAGAGATGATCACGGGTTTTCTTGCTAGAAAAAACAGTATTGTACAAGGTTATATGTGGTATATCTTCTGGATAGGGGTTAGCATGGCTTATTTTGAAGTTTTTTTTGCTTGGTCTAAGGTGCAATTGCGTTCTGTTTTTGGAAATTTCTTGAAAGAAATATTCGTTAGGACAGGGATAGCAATTTTACTCATTTTACTACATTTTAAGATAGTTGATGTCTTTTTGTTTTTAGAGCTCATGGTGGCTCTGTATGTAGTTAGAACGGGTACTATGGCGTTTTACTCCTTATCTAGGGGAGGCTTTCGTTTGCGCATCAGATGGAATAGTACGTTTAAAGAAGTTCTTGGGTATAGTATGTTAATTATCCTTGGAGGGTCTTCTGCAATAATAATATTGGAAATAGACAGGTTCATGATTAATCAGTTTATTGCAATAGAAAATGTTGCTTATTACACGGTAGCCGTATTTATTGCAATTGTAATTGCAGTACCTGCCAGGGCCATGCATCAAATAACCTACCCTTTAACGGCACAGTTACTCAATAGTCGGGATTTTAAGGCTTTAAAAGAGCTTTATCAGAAGAGCTCTTTATCCCTTTTCGTATTATCAGGTTTGATTTTTGTGTTGATAATAACCAATCTGGGGGAACTGTATACTTATTTGCCAACTGGCTATCGAGATGGGTTCTTTATTGTATTTCTAATAGGTTTAACTAAAGTATACGATGCACTAATAGGTATAAATAATTCGATACTCTACAATTCTAAATACTATAAAGCTACATTGGTATTAGGTCTTTTTCTAGCTTTATGTACTATAGTTTTAAACGGGATATTTATTCCGAGATTCGGAATAAACGGGGCAGCCTTTGCATCCTTTCTGGCTATTTTGATCTACAATACTCTAAAGTTGTTTTATGTAAAGCAAAAGTTTCAGATACAACCTTTTACAGAAGATACTCTTGGTGTCTTCGTATTACTAGTAGTTCTGGGGATCTTGTTCTGTAGTTTTGATTTGCCATATCATCCCCTTGTAAATATAGCGTTCAAGTCTATTCTTATTGTTTTCTTGTATCTTTTTGTCCTTTTTAAGTTTAATATTTCCAGGGATATAGTGATAAAACTCTTGAATTTCTATAAGACGAAGGAAAAATAATAACCCGCAATAGAAACTTCCATTACGGGTTAAACAACCAACCAAAATAAAAATTATTGTCTAGAACTTCTTCCTCTGGAATTAGCCGGTCTTTCTTCAATCGTTGGTCTTCTATGTTTGTCTGAAGAAGTCCGTTCCGCTATCCCTTTTGATCTGTTTCGTTCCTTACTTTTATAAGAAGCCCTTTCTTTGTTTCGATAAGACTCCATCTTATTCTTACCGCTGCTTTTGACCGTTCTGCCCTTATCCGATCGAGCGATTCTTTCCGAAGAAGTACTTGGCGTACTACGGTAGGTACGTCTGTTCATTTGGGCAGTTTCCCTACTCATTTTATCCCTTTTTATATGAGATTGTCTGTTACTTCTATTAGCATCAGATCTCTCCCTCATATATTGAGCAGTCCGCCTTGCATTACTTCTGTAATTGTCCGCTACCTTTTTAGGACTATAGCTACTTCTCCTAGGGTGGTGCGCACTACGTTGAACAACACGACGATCGTTTTTATAAATTGCCGATCTTCTATTGTAATGCCTGCTGTTTCTGTAGGTAGAACCCACTCTGGCATAAGACTTTCTGAAATTTCTGTGATACGGCTTATAATACGTATAGCGTACAGGAGTATAATATCTTCTATAAGGTCTGTTATAAACTATACAAGCTCCGACAACAGGCCGAACAAAATAGTTAAAATAAGGTCTGTATGTGTAAAATCGGTTAGCATAGTTTACATATCCCGTAAAGTTACCGTAGTACCCTCTGCTGTTATATACAACACCTAGACCACCAACCCGAATGACAAAACCATTGTTATATCGAATAGGTATGGCACCAATTTGATTTACTCTACCGTAGTAGTCGTAATATATAGGTACGTTTTTAACTTGAATTACAGCCCCGTACGCGTCGTACTGTACATAGGGGTTATAGTTATAACCAGAGTTAAACGTATATCCCACTTCAATGGAGGATCGATTGTAGGTAGGACCTACAACATTTTCCATGTAAAAATCGAATTCTCCATCTCTGAAAATAGAGAAAGTGATTCCATTTTCGACAAATATTACCGAATTGTTATAATTGGTATGAACAGTATTCGTTACCTCTGCCTTAAGTCCACTAGTAGCAAAGAAAATTCCCGAAATTAAAAGGATTACGTTTTTCATGACACAAGGTTTTAAAATTATGAATGCAACTATTTACATTCCCTTAGTTACAACCAAACAGCGTGCCAGAATTCAATATAATTATTTAAATAACTGTTTATCAGTACTTTAAAATGATGTAAAGCATCAGATTGAAGAAGCTTTTGAAGATTTTCCCAGCAATCTCAACACGAGATTTTAGTGGTTCAACTTACTTTTAAGGTATTTTGCAGTATAGGAGTCTTTATTTTTACTTACCTCCTCCGGTGTTCCAAAAGCAACAATTTTCCCTCCGTTATCGCCACTTTCCGGTCCCAGATCAATTAGATA
Organism: uncultured Eudoraea sp.; assembly: GCA_964636005.1. Lineage (GTDB taxonomy): Bacteria > Bacteroidota > Bacteroidia > Flavobacteriales > Flavobacteriaceae > Eudoraea. Next base: position 27,870 of record CAZWPZ010000109.1, on the reverse strand, counting down.
ATCTGCGCATTTAATAAATTCTATGTTATGTTCAATTACGATAATAGAATGACCTCTGTCTATGAGGGCATTAAACGAGACAAGAAGCTTTTTAATATCGTGGAAATGTAAACCAGTAGTAGGCTCATCAAATATGAAAAGCGCTTTATCTTTGGTATTTCCTTTCACCAAAAAAGAAGCGAGTTTAATCCGTTGGGCCTCTCCGCCGGATAGGGTAGAAGAGGACTGTCCCAGCGTTACGTAGCCCAGACCTACGTCCTGTAAGGGTTTAAGTTTATTGACAATCTTTGTCTGAGAAGTTCGACTAAAAAACGACAAGGCATCATCAATAGTCATATTTAAAATATCGCTGATGTTTTTGTCTTCAAATTTGACCTCCAGAATTTCCTTTTTGAAGCGTTTTCCATGACAGGCGTCGCATTCCAGGTGAACGTCCGCCATAAATTGCATTTCTACAGTTATTTCACCTTCGCCCTTACATTTTTCACATCGACCGCCATCTACATTAAAAGAAAAGTGTTTTGCTTTATACCCTCTTAGCTTACTAAGTTTTTGAGCAGCATAAAGGGAGCGTATATCGTCATATGCTTTGATATAAGTAACAGGATTTGATCGGGACGAACGTCCTATTGGGTTTTGGTCTACAAATTCAACGGTCTTCAGGGATTTGTATTCTCCCTCTAAAGAGGTAAACTGACCAGCCTTTTCCCCATAACCCCCCAGCTTTTTTAATAGAACGGGATAGAGAATCTTTTTTATCAAGGTACTCTTTCCACTGCCGGAGACACCACTAATAACTGTTAGCATATTAAGTGGCAGGTGGATATCGATATTCTTCAGGTTATTTTCCCTTGCACCCTTAATTTCAATATAGTTTTTAGACGATCTTCTTTTTGCAGGAATTTTAATTTCCTCGGTGCCATTTAAATATGCTGAGGTCAAAGAATCCGAAAGCAGTATTTCCTTCATGTTCCCGGTTGCCACGACTTCACCACCTAAGGTTCCAGCTTCCGGTCCTATATCGATAATTTCATCTGCTGCAAGCATAATATCTTCATCATGCTCTACGACAATTACTGTGTTTCCAAGGTCTCGAAGTGATTTTAACACCTCAATTAAGTTTTCGGTATCCCTGGGATGTAATCCTATACTTGGTTCGTCCAAGATGTACATGGAACCTACTAAACTACTTCCTAAGGAGGTCGCCAGATTAATTCGTTGGCTCTCGCCCCCTGAAAGAGAGTTTGATTTTCTATTCAAGGTTAAATACTGCAAACCAACTTTGTCTAAAAAAGAAAGTCTGGTTGTTATCTCTTTGAGAAGTCGATTTGAGATTTTTAAATCCTGCTCGCTAAGTTCTATCGTTTCAAAGAAGTTTATCAACTTCTTTATTGGCATTTCTACAAGATCGGATATAGATGCCTGATTGATTTTTATATAGTCTGTTTCTTTGCGCAATCTCCTTCCTTTACATTTAGGGCATTTGGTTTTACCTCGGTATCTCGAGAGCATTACCCTATTTTGAATCTTGTAACTTTTTTCCTCAAGTTGTTTAAAAAAGTCATGTAAACCGGTGAAGTGTTCATTCCCATCCCACACCAATTGTTTCAAAGAATCATCCAGTTGATACCATGGTTTGTGTATGGGAAAGTCGAATTTATAAGAGGTGTTCACCAGTTGATCCCGATACCAGCTCATACTTTCTCCTCTCCAGGGGAAAATCGCATTTTCATAGATAGAAAGACTAGTATTTGGAATGACCAAATCCTCATCGATACCAATTACATCACCATATCCTTCACATTTTGGACAAGCCCCATATGGATTATTAAAACTAAAAAGATGTACATTGGGTTCTAAAAATTGCAAGCCATCTAATTCGAACTTATTGCTGAATTCGGTGATCTTTCCCGATGCGAGTTCTTCTATCTTGCAATGACCTTTGCCTTCAAAAAAGGCCGTATCCACTGCATTTGCCAGTCGATTAAAGAAATCTGTATCGTCTTTGGTAATAATTCGATCCACCACCAGATCAAACTTTTTGCCGATACCTGCATCTGCCTGTTCTATTCGTATAACTTCGTCTCCTTTTTTTATTCTGGCAAAACCTTGCTTGGAAAGTAATTTTAAGGATTTTAATGTATCTCTATCTTCTGAAATTTGGATAGGGGAGAGCAACAATAGCTTACTGCCTTCGTCAAAACCCTTTACAAAGTTTACTACGTCTGTAACGCTGTGCTTCTTCACTAAATTACCAGAAATGGGAGAATAAGTTTTTCCTATCCTCGCGTACAGTAGCTTTAAATAGTCGTAAATTTCCGTAGTGGTACCGACAGTAGATCGTGGATTTGTAGAATTAACTTTTTGTTCAATAGCTATAGCTGGCGCAATTCCTTTAATACTATCTACCTTAGGTTTGTCTAATTTTCCTAAAAACTGACGGGCATATGAAGATAGACTTTCAACATATCTCCGCTGTCCTTCTGCGTAGAGGGTGTCAAAAGCCAAAGTAGATTTACCAGATCCAGAGAGACCAGTAATAACTACCAACTTATTTCGAGGAATTACAACATCAATATTTTTTAAGTTATGCAGTTTTGCACCTTTAATTATAATGTTTTCCTTGGGGTTTACATCAGATATAGTGGCCATAGTGAACAATAGGAAGGCAAAGATACGATTTGTTCATTTTAATAACCAATGAGGGTCGACTTGACCAATAAAAATTGGCCAGTCACAACATTAATCTTTTCTCTAAGAATATTTTTTTTATATTTGGAGCCTAGTTGTTAAAGAAATCCTATAGAAAAACAATTACTTTTTTGAAAATCTGATGCAATAGAAGCTTCCATCCCAAAGGGAGGTTTTTAAGTTTAACCAAAAAAGTAATTCGTATGCTACTACACGCAACTGATCCTATTCTTGTTCAAAATTATATCAATGGGGATGAGAAGTCTCTCGAAATTTTGATCAACCGACACAACCAACGTCTTTCAAGTTTTATCTATTCTAAAGTTTTAGATAAAGAAGTGACGGAGGATATTTTTCAAGATACCTTTATCAAGGTTATTAAAACATTAAAAAGAGGTGCCTACAACGAAGAAGGTAAATTTTTGCCATGGGTGATGCGTATTGCACACAATCTGGTAATTGATCATTTTAGAAAGAACAAGCGTATGCCCAAGTTTGATGGCGGAGATGATTTTAATATTTTTTCTGTATTGGGAGACGACAAGCTAGACGCAGAAAGACAATTGATAAAAGACCAAATAGAAAGGGATCTGGCTTCGTTGATAGAAGAATTACCAGACGATCAGCGAGAAGTTGTTACTATGCGTGTATATAAAGACATGAGTTTTAAGGAAATAGCCGAAAATACAGACGTGAGTATTAATACTGCTCTTGGAAGAATGCGTTATGCTCTGATAAACCTAAGGAAGATAATTGAGCAGAATAGTATTGTTTTAACGAATTAATTGGTTGTAGGACGAGTTATAAGATATGTTTTTAGATTGTTCCGTTATTTCAGGGTAACAATTATATCTTATGAAACAAATTTACACCGATCAAGCGAATAAGTGCAAACTAGTAAAAGCAAAACCAGAAACCATTGATTTTCTTATCAAGTATTCTAAATCTTTAGATGTCTGTAAACATAAGGGGTTGGTTTTTGAACGCAACCTAAACTAATAAGTTCCTATATTAAAGAATAAGCCCTTCTTAATAGAAGGGTTTTTTTATGCCTGTCTGGTACAGTCAGAAGGATTAAAAGCAACCTTCTGTTTTTTGTAAGAAAATAAAACAGAAACTCAGTGATATTATATTTATTGTGTTAAGAATAGCTAAAATGTGATTTGACATCAAAAATAGCGTGTTTGACAACATAGTTTTTTGAGGAGCAGCCTATTTCTATACTTTTAGTTTGTATTTGTTTTAGAGCATATACAAGAAATTAAAACTAAAGGCAAAAAAAAGCCCCTAATCTTAACCAAAAAAACAACTAACTATGGAATACGAAATTGATGATTCAGAATTAGTCAGAGACTACATCAGCGGTAATGAAAAATCACTTGAGGTATTAATTAAAAGACACAACCAAAGAATAAGCAGTTTCATTTATTCCAAAGTTCTTGACCGCGATATAACTGAAGATATATTCCAAGATACTTTCATTAAGGTTATAAGAACCTTAAAGAAGGGATCCTATAGTGAAGAAGGCAAATTTTTACCATGGGTTATGAGGATTGCACATAATCTGATAATTGACCATTTTAGAAAAAACAAGCGCATGCCCAAATTTGAGGGAAGTGATGATTTCAATATCTTTTCGGTAATCGGAGATGACAAATTAAACGCTGAGAAGCAATTGATCAAAGATCAAATTGATAGCGATCTCGGAAGTTTAATTGAAGAATTACCAGACGATCAAAGGGAGGTACTTTTGATGAGGATTTACAAGGACATGAGTTTTAAAGAAATTTCAGAAAATACTGGAGTTAGTATTAATACAGCCTTAGGAAGAATGCGATATGCCCTGATTAATTTAAGAAAAATAATAGAAAAGCATAAAATCGTTCTAACAAATTAATAGGGTAAATTTCTACTTAACAATATTTCCATAGTTGTTGCGTTATACTTTCGTAACAATGCTATACTAATATGGAAAAAATTTACTCAGAAGAACAGAACACTTGTAAATTGGCAAAGGCTAAACCAGCTACAATCCAATTTCTATTGCATTATTCGAAATCACTTAGGTATACCAAATACTGTGGTATGCAGTTTGAATCGAACTTAAACTAAAAAAATAACGGCTTGCTTTAGCGAGCCGTTTTTGATTTATAATACGCCTTAAGAACCGACTTTCTTCCCACGGTTCTAGTAATTACATCCTTTGATAAGTCCCAACCCCTAGCCGGACAATACTCTCTTCCGTACCAAATAATTTGCAAGTGCAGGTCATTCCACAAGTTTTCTGGAAATAGTCTTTTGGCATCTTTTTCTGTTTGTACCACATTCTTGCCATTAGATAGTCCCCAGCGGTACATTAGTCTGTGAATATGGGTGTCAACAGGGAATGCAGGGATACCAAAGGCTTGCGAAACAACAACACTTGCAGTTTTATGACCCACAGCAGGAAGCTCCTCTAATAGTTCTAACTCCTCAGGTACTTTTCCATCATATTTTTCAATGAGTATTTCCGAAAGCCCATAGATTCCTTTTGCCTTACTTGGGGAAAGTCCGACTGGTTTTATAATCTCTCTGATTTCTTCTACGCTCAATTTAACCATATCAAAGGGGTTATCTGCTCTTTGGAATAGTATCGGGGTTATCTTATTTACCCGTACATCCGTACTTTGTGCAGAGAGTAATACGGCAATTAATAGGGTATAAGGGTCCTTATGGTCAAGAGGTACAGGTATGGTAGGATACAAATCCTGCAGTGTTGAAATTACAAAAGAAACTTTTTCTGTTTTTGTCATATTTGTTTAACTTTACAACGAAAATAATAAACATAAATATAAGTGTATGAACACATTAAAGGAAGGGGATACCGTATCTAACTTTTCTGTTCCCGATCAGGATGGAAATATGATAAATTTAAGTGATTATTCGGGTAAAAAACTTGTAGTTTTTTTCTACCCAAAGGCAAGTACGCCTGGTTGTACAGCTGAAGCATGTAATTTAAGAGACAATTACGCAAAACTACAAGAAGCCGGTTATTCCCTTTTGGGAGTGAGTGGGGACAATCAAAAAAGACAATCTAATTTTAAAAATAAGTATGAATTTCCGTTTCCTTTATTAGCAGATGAAGAACATGAAGTTATCAATATATTTGGGGTTTGGGGACCAAAAAAATTTATGGGAAGAGAGTACGACGGAATACATCGAACCACTTTTATACTCAATGAAGAAGGGGTTGTGGAGCGTGTTATACAGAAAGTAAAAACTAAAGATCATGCGGAACAGATCTTAAACGAATAAACTAAAAAGCCCTCACAGAGGGCTTTTTTTATTCAACTTTTTCCTTGAGAGAGGTTATTTTTTTACTGAACAGGTGTTTGTCTTTTATGGTTTCTGCAATACCTGGAGGTAACATTTCTTCCCAACCTTCTTCCCCGCTGATAATTTTCTTTAATACATCCCGTGAAAAGATATGCATAATCTCTGGATCGTAATCTATGATATCCATTACCTTGCCATTATACTTAAAGAACTTGTAGAGCTCTTTCATTCTCGGATGAACTTTCACATTGTTGCTGGTCATGATCTGACCAGTATCCGGGTTTTTCATTGGGTACAGGTAGACAATTAATTCCTTGAAAAACAACTTTCCAAAAGCTTCCAGAATACCTCCACTTAAATGTCTGTAATATTTTTCATCAAATATGTCTACCAGATTGTTTACCCCCATAGTAAGACCAATCTTTGCTTTGGTATAATTGTTAAAATACTCGACTAGTTTATAATATTCCTGAAATTTTGATATCATTACGGTATGCCCCAAAGAACATAGAAGTTCTGCCCTTGCCATAAAATCACTTTCATCTATCTCTCCAGATGCTTTCAAATTGGAAAGGGTAATTTCGAATATCACTATAGTGTTATCCATATCTACGGCAGGATCCCGGACAAATATGTCATATGATTTTTGAAACATATCCATATTCACTTTGGTCACTGGCCTAAAACTACCTCTCAGAGCTAATATATTCTTCTTGTATAATATTGCGGCGGGTAATAGATTGTTACCATCTGGTCCAAACATAACCGCATCCGTCATATCGTTACGTATCAACTGCAGGCTTATTAACCTGTTGTCCACATGCTTGAAATTGGGTCCGGAAAAATTAACCATGTCAATTTCTAGGGTATCCCTGTCGATATGATCGTATAGGTATTTCAGGAGTTTTCGGGGTTTGTTATACTTATAAAAAGCCCCATAGATAAGGTTAACACCAACTATTCCCAGCGTTTCTTGCTGTAATCTGGCTTCATTTTGTTTAAAGCGGACATGCAAAATGATTTCATCCAATTCTTTTTGATGTGGGTCTAACTGGAATCGAATACCAACCCAACCGTGACCCTTATATCGTTTCGAAAAGTCTATTGTTGCTACTGTATTGGCATAAGTAAAAAAAAGACGATCTGGATGTTCTTCTCTATCAATTCTTTCATCCATCAAACGCATTTCATGAGAAAGCATTTTTTTTAAACGACTTTGGGTAACGTATCGGCCATCGGTCTCCACGCCGTAAACGGCATCACTAAATGCCTTGTCATAGGCGCTCATCGCCTTTGCAATAGTACCAGAGGCACCACCGGATCGAAAGAAATGCCTGGCCGTTTCTTGCCCTGCACCAATTTCCGCAAAGGTGCCATAAATGTCCGGATTAAGATTTATACGGAGCGTTTTTGCCTTTATTGAAGGAACGTTTTCAAAAGCCGGATCTTTTTTTAAGACTGACGCCATTTACTAGAGTTTGCTTGCACAAAGTTAAGAAGATTGCTTTATCTATGTAATAAATAAGTTATAAATTTGAAATAAATAGACGAGGCGTTGAAAATTACCTTTTTAGGAACAGGAACATCGCAGGGAATCCCCGTTATTGGTAGCAAACATCCTGTTTGCCTAAGTAATGACCCCAAGGACAAAAGATTAAGGGTGTCTGTATTAATCAGTTGGCAAAATCACAACTATGTGATAGACTGTGGACCCGATTTTAGGCAACAAATGTTGCGGCATCAGGTAGATAAATTGGATGGCATCTTGTTTACCCATGAACATTCAGATCATACCGCCGGGATAGATGATATCAGACCGTTTTTCTTCCGACAAGGAGATATACCAGTTTATGCCAATATACAAGTGGTTAAATCCTTAAAGAAGCGATTCGATTATATATTTGCAGACGACAATCGCTATCCAGGGGCTCCCGCAGTTGAGGTTCATTATGTGGAAAATAACAAACCATTTAAAATTGGGAATAAAACGGCCATTCCGGTAGAAGCCTACCACAATCGCTTAAAAGTATTCGGATATCGTATAGGCGAGTTCGCTTATCTGACTGATGTCAAAACGATTAGTCCTAAAGAAATAGAAAAGATAAAAGGAGTTAAAGTACTTTCTGTGAATGCATTAAGAATCGAACCTCACCACTCACATTTTAATCTGGAAGAGGCCCTGGAACTGGTAGAAAAGGTAAAACCAGAAAGAACCTACCTGTCCCATATAAGTCATTACCTGGGCTTTCATGAGGAAGTGGAAAAAACGCTGCCCGAAAATGTCTACCTGGCATATGACAACCTTACATTAACCGTTACTTAAATATCGATATTATATAATCCTGAAGACTTTTTAGTACATGAAAAACAAAATTTTAATTTATTTATTGGTTTTTACATCCTTGATATGTCTTTATCTCATGGTAAGTAGCAACAAGCTACTCAAGAAACAAGAAGAAGTATTAAACAGATTAGAAATCGAAAATACCGAGTTAAAGGATTCACTACAGCAAAAACAGTTGGAGTTATTCGATATGCAGTATTTCTCCTTGGAAAATAATGATGATGCACTTGCGTATTACGAGAATCACACTATGGATAATTTATCGCGGTATATCGCAGATAAGTTATTGGAAACCAATGAGCAAAAAGGGGATAATCCGTTAGTTCCATACGAAGGAATGGAAAATCCATTTAAAATAAATAAAATTAAAATTCTAAACCATAGATGGATCGTAACGGATTTTTCTGATGGGAAATATTGGGGGGAATTATTGATCGAATACGAATTGAAAGACGATACAAGTGTCGATTTTACCTTAATAGACCATCTTTTATATAGTAGAAGTAATTAAAGTCTTCTTTGTAACCAGGTCTTAAAGGAATTAAAATTCTCTTGGGAAACACCATGGCCAATAGGAAATTCGGTAAAGGTATAATCTACTTTTAGCGCTTGGAGTAATGCCATCGATCTCTGTGCCCATTCTATTGGAATCACCTGATCTACTTGTCCGTGTGACGCATAAATAGCAAGCTTTTCAAATTTATTTTTAGAATAGTCAGCAGGGAGGATGTTTTCATTAATATAACCGCTTAAACCGACTAAGTTTCTGATTCTACCTGGATGAGACAATGCTAATGCGTAGCACAATATCGTTCCCTGACTAAACCCAAGTAGGTCGATTTTATTTTTATCCAAATTATAGGCCATACATGCCTCGTCTATAAACTGCACAATTTTATCCTTGGATAAAAGCGCTTCTTCATCATTACTCCATTTTCCATAGGACGCATCAAAATTAATGGAATACCAAGCGTTTCCATATGGTGGTAGGGGATAGGGAGCTCTAACCGAAATAATGAAATATTCCTCAGGCAATTCATTGGCGAAAGAAAAAAGGTCCTCTTCATTACTACCGTAGCCATGAAGCATGAAAAGAGCCGGAGCAGACGCATTGGTCAGCGAGGAAGGTCTAACAATATGATGTAGTGAGAGTGTTTCTGTGTGCATAATTTTATTGAATGAAGGTGAACCATTTTTGAAATGAGGCACCTAAAATAGGTACGGTATTTTTCTTATTGCTAATGGCACCTAAAAAACCATATAACCATAGAATAAAATAAAAAATATAGAGTGCAATCCAAATGTAAAAATCGAACCATTGACTTAAAAATAAAGCAAAACCCAAAAATACAAGATGAAGCCCGAAGGCTTGCCTGGTATGAAACCTTGCAAAGGAATGCTTGGGTTCCAAATTCATGGTAATTGCTATTAGGGCACCAACTAGAGTAAAATATGCTACTATAGCTGTTGTCTTTCCTTTTGGTGTGTTGGATTTTTCTGCCAATTTGAAGAATTTATACGTTCTATTGAAGAACGCTTTTGTTGTGTGCTATGACCCCATAAACGTCTCCTAACATCTTAGTTCCAAAAAACATACTATTCTTAGAAGTGGAAATGCTGTCCTTTTCTGTAAATTCTTTCTCTTTACTGGGGTTAAACAGACAAAAATTCGCTTTTTCATTTAGAGAAATGGCACTAGGGTTTATTCCAAAGTATTCTCTCCCTTTTGTTAAAAGCATTATTGTTTTTTCTAACCCTATTAACCGATTTAAGGTTCCAAAAGCACTTTCCAGACCGATGGAACCGTATTCTGCATTGTCGAACTCTAAGCGCTTCTCTTCAATTGTCAATGGTTTATGGTCTGAGGTAACAAAATCTATAATACCATCTTTGAGTCCTTTGAGTAAGGCCTTATTATCTTTATTAGTACGAAGTGGGGGTAATACTTTAAAAGTACTGTCAAAATCTTCCAGAGTTTCGTCTGTAAATGCGAGGTTATTAATGGAAACACTGCAGCGTACGTCTAATCCTTTTTTTTTGGCCTCTGCAATTAGTTTAACAGAATTTTCAGTAGATATGGTAGGGATAAATAGGGTACCCCCAGTGTACTCCAAGATAAATAAGTCCCTTGCAATTTGTAATTCTTCAGCGAGATTTGGCATCCCTTTCAGACCTAGTCGGGTAGAAACTTCTCCTTCGTTTACCACGCCTTTACCTTTTATGGACAGGTCCTGAGGGAAGGAAAAGACTTTTCCCTTGAAACCCCGGCAATACTGTAGGGCAATTTTTAGCAGGTTGGCGTTGGTTATTGGGCTTTTATAGTCATAAAAGCCCACAGCACCTGCGGTACTCATATCATAAAGCTCTGCAAGATCGGATCCCTGACTCTGAACACTAAGGGCTCCGAGTGGGTGTATCTGTGTGGCATGGTTTTGAGAGGAATTCTTTAGGTAAGAGATGGCACCGCTATTGTCTGGTACAGGTACGGTATCTGCATGTAAGACGATATCTGTAAAACCACTTTTTGCGGCTAGTTCAAGCCCGTTTTTTAAAGTTTCTCTCTCTTCAAATCCGGGCTCTCCAAAGCTCACTCCACTATCGAACCAGCCTTGGCTGAGATGAAGATTCGGATAACGAATAACTTTATCTTTCGAAGTCGGACGTATTTCTGAGGCTATTTTTACGAGGATTCCATTGTTAATGAGAAGATCTCTTTTTTTTAAATGAAGTTTCGGATTGTCTGAATCTACTATGGTAGCCGATTTTATAAGGATGTTCATTTAATGAATTTTTGAATAAGAACCTCGCACAACATAAACACTACAACAAAAATAATAAACCATTTCCATAGCTCCGTTATACTTAGCTCTTTTTCGATATTTTTAAAAGATTCTGTAAAACTAGTATTTATCGAGGCTTTAGCAGTGGTCACATCCGTATAATTAAGTAAGCTCTCATCTCGGTTATAATTAAAAGCTAAGTTTTGAATACTGCGGTTGTCGTAGGTCACACTATAGATGCCGTCCTTTTTAGGATTGTCTACGAATTTCAAAGTGGTTTTAGATGGAAATTGTATTTGCGATGGAATAAATTCAATATCAGGGTTTAAAACCTTCAATACGTTATCCTGACCAAGGGCCACAGGTACGTCCACTTCGTTTGACTGTCCAATTTCAAAATACAGCGGAGGAAACTTAAGACTATTTGAACCAATATTATAAAAAGTAGGAACAATTAGTGGAGAGTTTGTAAAATTGGAATTAGGCGCATCCAGTGGCGCAGAAAAGAAATAGACGCCATTGTTTCCTGTGAGAAATGGAGCTCCTCCCTGAAAACTAAGTATAGAGGGTAGGTTGGTTTTTAATTCATAGAAACCTCGTACCGAGGGAAATTGAAAGTTCGTAATATTTTTGGTAAATACGTTGGCGAATAGAGGATGGTTTCTATTTATGCTTGTAATCTTTCTTTCCTGATTTGTCATTCCCAGGATTCTCGAACCCAGAGTAGTGTTCAATAAGGTATTATAATTATCTATGTTTACAGATAAAGAAGGGATTATTATTAAATGGCCACCTTTCTGTACAAAGGTGAAAACTGCCTCCTTTAACGAATTAGGAATGAATTCTATCTCATTTAGAATTAGAAGATTTTGATTTTCAAGAAGGCTGTAATTTATAGCATTTAAAGAGGTATTACTATAAACAAAAGTATCATCTGAAAAAATTCTGCTTAGATAGGTGGATGTTGGGTCTCCAATACTCTGAACTTTTATTTTTTCTTTACTATTTAGGTTAAAGAAGAGTTGGTTATCATAGTATAAGCCTGCATCCGAAATTTTTACTGTTCCTTCGACTGTTTCTGAAGCAGAAATGGTGAATGGGACTAAGGCCTTTTTGTCATCGTCGAATTGAGCAGTAGATTTGGCAATTAATTGCTCTTTATTAAACACAGAAACGGGTACAGAGGCAACCGGAACATTAGAAGAAAGACTAACCCAGAGTTCTTTATTGGAAAGGCTTACTTCTTTGACGTATACAGAATCAATACTAATGTTGGTTATGGCTTCGGGTGCCGATCGTATCAGGTGTAGTTCAAAGTTGTCATCGCTGTTTATGGAATCTATTAGGGATCTATTCTGAAAATCAGAAAGTAATAGCAGATTCTTTACGGCATTTTCTTTGGGGGAAAACAAATTCTTACCCTTGAGTATTATTTCGTCCAAGTCTAATTGATTGGCTGTGTATTCCAGACTTAATAAGGGCTCTCTTAAGGCTTTAATGGTCGTATTGCGAAATTCGTCGTTATTGGTGTATAGGGATATATTTTGGTCATCGGGCAGGGTTTGTATTAACTCCTGGACTGCGTTCTCCAAGGCAGTTATATTGTTTATTCTTCCTTGCATACTGAACGAATTATCGAGGTAGATAACCAGTTCTCTTTCATAGTTAATCTTTTTGCTGGATAAATAGGGTTCCGTAAAAGCAAAAATGAGGAACAGTAGTGCTAATAAGCGCGCAAAGAGTAAGAGCCATTTCTTCAATGTACTACTCTTTCTGGATTGTGAAACTATTTTTTCCAGGAGTTTTACATTGGTAAAAGGGGTCTTTTGGAATTTTCTGAGTTGGAAGAGATGAATTATAATCGGGATTAGAAGTAGAAATAATGCCCAAAAAATTTCTGGATGTTTAAATAGCATTCACCTTGTTTGTTTCCCAAATATAAAAAGTATTGGGTAGATTGTTCTAAGCCAGATTGTAAATTACTTCGATAAACAGTGAAATCGTGTTGCGGACACATGAAACTATTGGCCTATACTTATGCATTCCTGCTAAGCTGATTAGCAAAAGAAATAATAGTCTTCCATAGGGGTAAGGTCTCGGTTTTTCAAGAATCTTCTTATTTCTGCTTGCGCAACATCATTGGCAACAGTGATTATACTTTGTGGATCCTGCAGAGACTGCAATACATTAAAATGCTTAAGGGTTTTACCATAAATTGATTTGTCAATTTTTTTTGGATTGTCACAAAGCCATAAAAAGGCAACCTTTTTTTTAACCAATTCTTTTGCTAACTTCTTGCCTTTATTTCCTGCTCCCCATAGGCAAAGGACTCTATCCTTGTCGTAGTGCAAACTCAGGAAGTAGTGTAGTTTTAATTCCAAAAAGAAGTTTTGAGCATAGTGCTCGCTGGTCCTTGAAGTTCTGCTGGGGTAGTCTCGCCAGAGGTGTATTTTTACGCCACACGGAATAATTTTTAGGCCCGCTTTATAAAACCGGAAGGTGAGATCATAGTCTTCTGGATAACGATCTTCGCTAAAACCGCCGCATTCGTCCAGGTCTTGCCTAAATACCATCCATGCTGGTGACGGAATGACACATTCTTTATACAATTCCGAATAATTCGAGCCTGTTGCAGTAAGGCTATTTAACCAGTGTTCATATTTTTTATATCCATTGCTAATTCCTGCTTTTGAAAAGTATTTAACACCCCCGACCGCTACAAAACCTTTTCCATTTGCAATTAATCCTTGAGATAAGATTAATAATTTGTCGGATAGCATTATATCATCTGAATCCATCCGAGTAACTAGCTGTCCTTTGCTGTGTTTTATGGCAGTACGCAAAGCCGAAATAATTCCTGTTCCTTCATTTAGAAACATGTGAATTCTAGAATCTGCATGCGCATAGCTGGCGACCAAAGTTGTACTGGCATCGGTAGAATGATCATTAACAGCAATGATTTCCCAATTCGTATACGATTGTCTAAGAATAGAGTCTAAGCAAGAAGTGATAAAACAGGCAGTGTTCTTAAACGGTATTAAAATACTAATTAAAGGCTGCTTCATTTTTTTATTTGCATTATTAACGAAAAGGAGAATCAAAAGGTCATTTGGAACAGTGGTCTTTTGACATTAAGGAACTTTTTTTCGTTTACTTTCTTTAAACCGGTGTACAAAACCGAGACTTAATTCGGTAAAATCTGCCTGTCCGAGATTTGCGTTAATATGAACACCAAGGTATAGGTTGTTTTTAGGATTTTTAACAGTACTTATAAAATACCATTTTAATCCGAGTCTTGTAGAAATGGTTCTTTTTAATCTGTAGTAGCTATCTAGTTCTCCTAACACAATTACATCGTCCCCTTCTTGTTCAATCGTATATCCATCGTTTAATTGCCAGTCTACCTTATAAAATGGTTTATATAAATTCACTCCTAAATGTATATCGGCACCTACATGGCCTAAGAGCAATTCTGCAGACCCGGAAATCCCAAAATTAGAAGCATATAAAACTGGATGTTCTGTAAAATAGGGGTACAAATCTCGTACGAGTTGTTCTTCATTGACAATATAATCGTAATAATGCTCGTAGACCCTATAATACAAATTAACACCATATTTAAAGGTTTTATTTATGATTTTACCCCCACCAATACTTAAGGACCACACTTCCTTCTTTTCATTAAAGATGGTCGACAGTACATTTTGGCCAATTCCAAAGCGAATATCCCAAAAATATTGGTAGGTCCTTGCTTTTACCAAGTCTTGCTCTTTTGCAGCAATAGAAGTGGTCTTATCTTTTTTAGCAAATTGAACCATAGCACTTCCTACCAAAGAATTTAAGCCCTGATTGGGTAATTTGGTGTGGCCATTAGAATGATGTATATATCCAAACCCAAGATCCACATCTAGACTATTCCTTTCTAAAAGTGAATAATAGATAAAGGAACGGAAAGACCAATTTATTTTCGTGCTAATAGCCTTATTATTGGGATTTAACACTTTATCATATTGTGTGTTCATATAGGAACCACCTAAAGCAGAATGGAATATCCAGCGGTCTGTTTGCC
The DNA here is from genome assembly GCA_964636005.1 of uncultured Eudoraea sp. Taxonomy (GTDB): domain Bacteria; phylum Bacteroidota; class Bacteroidia; order Flavobacteriales; family Flavobacteriaceae; genus Eudoraea. Next base: position 12,671 of record CAZWPZ010000109.1, on the reverse strand, counting down.
TTGGAAATAGGCGCAGTTCTAAAAAACTTAGAAAGGACAGTGCCTGACCTACTTTTTCAGAGTTTCCAAAATCTGTATAGGCCAAAACAACACCAGTTTTTGGTTTGTTTAGCTGCCTTGTCCATTCCGCCCCGATTCCGGAGTGCGCTTTGCCAATTGCAAGAAGTCCACCTTTCTGAATACCAAGTTCTGGAAAGTCTTTGTTGGCACTGAAGGTCTTACCGATGTAAAACTCTCCACGATACAGAGTAGGACCGGAAGGTATTTGCACTTCTTCTTGAGCATAAGATCTGTAAATTAGGCTGTTACCAACAAGAAGAATGCTAATTAAAAAATAATGGATTCGGTTATTCAATAAATAATGGTTTAGTTTGAGGATGGTGGTTAAGAAGTAATTTTGGCGGAGCTAACATACAAAATCGGACACTAATTGCGGTAACACCTTTTAACGAAAACCTAAACAAATCATCTTGACCAACTGTCCAATAGGAAAGCAATTAATGAATTCAGGCAATGCATAGAAGGTCTACTTATTTAAACAAAGTGCTTTCCTTTATTTTAAAACTTCGTTTATGGCTTTCTGTACCAAAGGTTCCATAAGATCGTAGCCTTTTTTATTCGGATGTACACCATCGGAGGCAAGTTCCTCACGCATACCATTTTTGCCATCCGTCATAGCAGAAAAATAATCCAGGTAAACCACATTATGGGATGTACAATATTCTTTTATCAATGCATTTAACTTGGGTATTTTTACATTAGGTTGCAGTCCTTTTCGCCATGGATAGTCAAAGGCTGGTAAAACGGAACATATAATAACTTCTATGTTATTGGCTCGGGCTAGTTCTGTCATAGACACAAGATTGTCTACAATCATTTCCAAGGAAGACGGACCTGTATTACCAGCAATATCATTTGTGCCAGCCAGAATTACTACAGCGTTGGGCTCCAGATCAATTACGTCTTGTCTGAAGCGTAAAAGCATCTGAGGAGTTGTTTGACCACTGATGCCTCTATTGACATAGTTGTTTTTTGTAAAAAAATCCGCATTTTTATTTTGCCATCCTATAGTTATGGAGTTCCCCATAAAAACGACCCTTTTTTCATTGGCCTCAGGTGCTTTTAAGGTTCTATTATCCTTTCGAAAATGTTCTAGATCTGCCCAATCCTGAGCAATCAGACCTGCTGGGCAGTAGATTGTGAAAAACACTATAATAAATAAGAGAGCAATGCGGTTCATATGGCTTAGTTTGATTTTAGACGGAAAAGATACAAAATGTAACAATAGCCTTGGCACTGTTCCCTTATCCCGACATTTATATACACCATAAAAAAACCCGCCTGATGGCGGGTTATATATTAGATCATAAAATTACTCGCAACTAGTGTCTGCTCCTTCACTATCCCAACAATGCCACATCTCATCCTCAAAATAGTTGTAAGACATAACCCGACCTTCAAAGCTAGTTGTATTCCATTCTATTCTTACATCAGAATAACCCATTAATTCCGTATCATAGACATAGGTATCGATATAAGCATCAAATTCTCCTTCTTGTTTCCCGTATTCCAGGGTACTGTCCTTATAGGGATCTTCCTGTTCTTTTTCATTTAATTCCCGTACCCAGGTATATTTAATTTTACCAATCTCGTCCGATTCTCTTTGCCAGTCAATATTAATTATGGGTTCAGGTTTTAAAGGACTCTCATTTAATACCCAGCTACCACTATTTCCATCCATTGCAGAGCTACCTGTAAACCACAAAAACTCTTCAAATCCTTCTATCCCTACTTTGGTCAGATACATCTTCCATAAAACTTCTTCACCAGTTACTTCGCCAGTTAATCTGGCAGTATATTCTGCGGTAAATCCGTCGACAGAATAATTCCACTCCCAAGTGTTGTCTCCAACACTTACCGGAGTGTGGTTAAAAGCTAGTCGGAAGGCCGTCACAGGCACTGCCAAAGTTTTAAATACAGCAATATTCCATACACCAACCACAATTTTCGAAAACAACCAATTTCCATTGGCTTCATTGCTCTTTAGATTTTGCGCCAAAACTTTACTGGTACTTGCATCGTCTTGAAATATTTCAAGATCTATGGCCATAGACTCATAAGGTGGTAAAACCAAGGCATTGGATTCCTCAATTGCATCATCAGATTTTTCACAAGCAAATGTGAACAACAGTACCACAAACATTGAAAGTCCTCTTATTCTCCAGTTTTTCATCATTTTTAAATTATAGGTTAACTAAAGAACTAACGTAAAATGTGTCATAAAAGTGCAACTGTAATCTACCGTTTATCGAAAAAATAAAAGGCGTTACTAGGAGAGTCTGGACCAAAAATCCTGAGAGAAATGGGTTAAATGGAAGTTGTGATTCTCTTGGAAATACTAATATTTAGCTGGTTTTCCTTTTGTTTGTGTCTTAAGGATGAAGTTTCGAATGTCCTCATTGGCCTTTTCTAAATCTTCTTTTCGCAAATACATCATATGACCACTTCTATATCCTTTAAAACTAAACCTATCTTTCATTCTACCACTGGGATCAATTTGCCACATGGTGTACTTTGCATTGAAATAGGTAGTGGCACCATCGTAATATCCAGATTGTACTAATACGTGCAAATACGGATTTTGAGCCATGGCTAGTCTTAAATCTTCACGTGTTGTATCGTTTTCATTATTCCATGGTCTTACTGGGCCAAACATATTGTACTTAATATCTGTTTTAAAGTTAAGTTCTTCTTGAAGATAGTAATTAATAGCAGGGGTAAAGCTGTGTAGCCAGGAGGTTAATTCTGCATTGTAATCGGGAGCATCGCCACTTAATTGTCTATCTATACCTAAGTACCGGCTGTCTAATCGACCGATGGTGTATCCTCCTTTATTCCGCAATAGCGCTTTCCAGAAATAGGAGGTGGGTACTACCAAGTTGTGATCCAGTATTTCTTTTTTGCTAAGCCCTGAATAATATGCCATTTTTTCAGCCACCTCATTTCTCTCTGTATCTGAAATAAATCCACCTTTAGCAATAGCTGGGATTACCGTGTTTACAGTATAATCTTCTGCCTCGGGAAGAATTTCTAATAAATCCTTTTGCTGTAAATCTGATGGTAAGGCTTTTTGGTACCATGCCGCAGCCGTATAATACGGTAAATTCAATGCACTGCTCACTGGGCCGCCAACCCTTATGACCTTGTAATCTGCCGGAGATACCATAATTACTCCATTAAGGTACATCCATTGTTGTTCTTGTAAGGCTAGAGACAGTCCCATAACTCGGGTGCCTCCATAACTTTCTCCAATAATGTACTTAGGGGAGCTCCACCGATTATTTCTAGTAACGAAGGTATTTAACCATTCTGCTAAATAGGTAATATCTGCATTAATACCAAAGAATTTACTTCGGTCAACCTCGTCTCCACCTGCGGGTATAGTTCTGGAATATCCTGTATTTGCCGGATTTACATAGACAATGTCGGTCACATCTAAAATAGAGTACGGATTTTCTTTGACCCCATAGGGTTGTACGGGGTAGCCCTCATCATCAATATTGAGTATTCTTGGTCCGGTATACGCCAAATGCATCCAAACAGAACCGGAACCGGGTCCTCCGTTAAAGGAAATCAGGAGTGGTCTGCTTTTGGTATCTTTAACATTGTTCTTTTTGTAGTAGGTATAATGTAAAGAAGCAATGGGTTTCCCATTCTCATCCCAAACAGGTTGGGTTCCGGTAGTTGCCGTATACGAGAATGAACTACCTTTTACTGTAACACTATGTTGGGTGGTAATGGTTGTGTCTATGGGAAGATTTCTTTCTTGTGCGGTACCATAGCTCATTGTCAAGACACCTAGGAGTAGGAAATAGTATTTTTTCATATCAGAATTTAAAGTATCAAAAATAGAACATTTGATCGATTTTTTGATGAAACTTAAGGGATATCAAAGAGCTTCGAATTACTTTCTTATCTTTAGAAGGAAAGCAAGTAGAACAATCTAAAATACCTTTACGCAAGAACTATGAAAACAATCTCCAGAAGAAAATTTAATAAGACCTTATCTGCAGGTATCCTCGGTTCAGGAGTTCTAAGCAGCATGCCTTATGCATGTGCTATGGGATCTGATTCACAAAAAAAAGACAAACTTGGTGTTGCCTTGGTAGGTCTGGGTAGTTATAGCACGTATCAGTTGGCCCCAGCTCTTTTGGATTGCGAATACTGCTATTTATCTGCCATTGTAACTGGGACCCCTGAAAAAGAGAAGATTTGGCAGGATCGGTACGGAATACCAACGGAAAACATCTACAACTACACTAATTTCGATGATATAGTTTCCAATAAATCTGTCGATATAGTATATGTTGTTTTACCAAATTCTATGCATGCCGACTTTTCTATAAGGGCTGCAAGAGCGGGTAAACATGTTATTTGTGAAAAACCTATGGCGATGAATGTAGAAGAGTGCGATGCCATCATTGACGCATGTGATAAAGCTGGAGTTAAACTTAGTGTAGGCTACAGATTACATTCTGAACCTTTTACCAAGGAGATAAAAAGAATTGTTGCCACAGAGGAGTTTGGTAAGGTAAATTATATTGGGGCAGAGGCTGCATATCGTTCTACAACTAACCCAAGACAATGGCGATTAGATAGAAAGCTTTCCGGTGGTGGTGCATTGATGAATATGGGGGTATATGCCATTCAAAGTGCAATCTACGGAACGGGGGAGAACCCTGTCTCCGTGACTGCTCAGGAATTTAGTACGCGACCTGCTTATTTTAAAGATACAGACGAAACCATTACAGCGCAATTCGAATTTGCCAGCGGAGCTATAGGGAATATCATGACTTCACATAATGCGCGTGCGAACAGATTGTTCGGATCGTGTGAAAGAGGCTGGTATGAATTAGATCCAGCCAGCACCTATATTCCACTTTCCGGGAGAACCAGCAACGGTCCCCTGACTTTTGAACAGGAGAGTCAACAGAAATTACAAATGGACGATTTTGCGAAACATATAGTATTGGGCACCCCTAATGTTGTGCCAGGTGCAATGGGGAAACGCGATATGATAATTGTAGAAGCCATTTATAAATCCATTGCTAGTGGAAATAAGAAAATACCGCTGGATCTTGGTCAGATGGGCCTTTAGAATTTTTCGAAAACGCCTAATCCAAAGAGAGCGAAGTCGTATTTTACAGGATCCAGAGGATCGAATAGTCTTAGTTTTTGGTCTAGTTCGTATACCGCTCTTGCGTCGTTCTGTTTTCTTTTTAATAGACCTAGTTTTCTGGCCACATTTCCGGAATGTACGTCCAATGGGCAAGACAAGGCACTTGGGGCAATCTGCTTCCATAAGCCAAAATCGACCTTTGTTTTGGGAGAGCGTACCATCCAGCGTAAAAACATATTCATTCTCTTGGCAGCCGAACCTTTCGAAGGGTCGGCCAAATGCTTGGTAGTTCTTGGGAGATGGTCGAGCTCGAAAAAAATCTTTCGAAACTCAGATAGGGCGTTTTGTGTAGAATCTGAAGTACTATTTCTCGAAATAGCGCTTTCGAGGCCACCGTGATTGGAATAGATGTTTTTTAAACTCTTTAGAAAGTAGACCAAGTCTTGGCTGTTGAAGGTTCTATGTACAAATCCATCGAATTGTGGCCAATGTTTGTCTTCTGCGGTCATTACAAAATCGTATGGAGAATTTCCCATCAGATGCATTATCCTTTCTGCATTGCTAATAATACTCTTTCTATTGCCCCATGCAATTGTGGCCACGAGAAAAGCAGATATTTCTATATCTTCCTTAAGCGTGTATTTGTGCGGAATTTGGATGGGGTCCGACTCAATGAATATGGGGTTGTTGTATTTTTCAACCTTTGCATCTAAAAATTCCTTTAATTCTTTTGTTTTCAAAAAGCCCTGTTTGTTTAAAGGTATTAATCGACGATCAGGCCATCTACCATGGTTAGCTTCCGGTCGGCCATATTGGCCAACTCCTCATTATGGGTTACAATTACAAAGGTCTGGCCAAATTGCTCTCTGAGGTCAAAAAATAAGTGGTGTAGTTTATCAGCACTTTCAGAATCTAAATTTCCACTTGGCTCATCTGCCAATAACACAGAGGGATTATTAATAAGAGCTCTGGCAACGGCTACCCTTTGCTGCTCTCCTCCTGACAATTCACTGGGTTTATGATCATAACGCTTTGAGAGGTTTAAAAAGTCTAATAGTTCTTTAGCTCTTTTTTCTGCGGTGGCTTTTGCAGTATTTTTAATGAATGCCGGAATACAAACGTTTTCTAAAGCCGTAAATTCTGGTAGCAATTGATGAAATTGAAAAATAAACCCTATATGGCTATTTCGAAAGTTTGCCAGGGCCTTTTCTCTTAATCCCGTAATTGTAATTTGGTTAATTTCTAAGGAGGAGTCCTTTTTGTTCGACTGGGAGTCTAATGTTCCTAAAATCTGTAAGAGAGTCGTTTTGCCTGCTCCTGACGGACCAACGATAGAAACTATTTCACCGGCTTTTATATCTAAATTTACGCCTTTTAGAACCTCAAGATCACCAAAGGATTTTTTTATATTTCTAGCACGTATCATTCCGTTTCATTTAGCTGGTGAAAGTAAACATTACCAATAATACTACAAAATAGGATAAGAGCATGAATCTCACATCAATTTAAAGAAAATCTGATCCAACTATTTTATAGAAAATTGATTTAATGCATACATTTTTATTACTAATCCCTTACTTTCGAACAAATTAATAGGGTAAATCTGTTTACGATGTCTTCATACAACAATTTAGAGGAGTACAATATTGAGGTTACCAACGAAATTAAGGACCGTTATTTAACCATAATTCAGGAAATTGGTGAAAAACATGATAGAGAGGGGCTCCTTAAAACTCCGGAAAGGGCGGCTAAAGCTATGCTTTTTTTAACCCAAGGTTACAAACAAGATGCTGCAAAAATTCTTAAAAGCGCCATGTTTCATGAGACTTACAATGAAATGGTCATTGTAAAGGACATTGAGTTGTATTCTTTATGTGAACATCATATGCTCCCTTTCTTTGGCAAGGCACATATCGCATATATCCCTGATGGGAAGATTGTTGGACTTAGCAAATTACCAAGAATTGTAGATGTTTTTGCCAGACGCCTGCAAGTGCAAGAAAGGCTCACGGAACAAATTATAGACTGTATCAATGAAACGCTGGAACCGCAAGGTGTCGCTGTTGTAATAGAGGCTTCACATATGTGCATGATGATGCGAGGTGTACAAAAGCAAAACTCTGTTACCACTACTTCTGGATTTCGGGGTAGTTTTCAAAAAGAGGAAACCCGAAATGAATTTTTAAAGTTAATTAGTTCTAAACTTTCTTAGATTTTAATAGGTTGCAATTTCTGCAGAGTTTAAATGCACTATGATTAAAGATAAAAAATACAAAGACCTATTATGGGGACTACTCTTCGACGGTATTGGCATGTTATCTATGTTGGTTCCGGGAATAGGGGAATTTTCTGATATGCTATGGGCTCCTATTGCTGCCTGGTTGATGACCAAAATGTACAAAGGAAGGGCAGGTAAAGTTGCTGGGGTAGTTGCTTTTGTTGAAGAATTGCTTCCGGGAATAGATTTAATTCCATCCTTTACACTGATGTGGTTGTATACTTATATTTTTAAAGGAAAGGACTAAGCGTCAAAAATAAATCTAACACCATAACGGCAAACTACTTTAAGAACGAGTGGAGTAGTTAAATGAAGAATAATACAAAACCCATGCTCGATAAAGGCTGTGTTAGGCGGATAGAGCAACTGTATTAGTAAACAAATTGGACGACATGAGTTTACCTTGAATTATCTTAATGGAATGTTTGAGCATACTTGCTCTTAAATAAATTATTGAGAGATTCAGTAATCGTTAAAAATCATTTTTGAAATAAAAATCCTAAGCCCAGGCGGGACAACATTTTTTTTTCAAAATTCCAGAAAAAGGAAAACTGACCAAAGAGCCAGCCAAAAAAGACTAGTAATACCTGATAGAATGGGAAAATCAGGAGTATTCGTAACGTCCAATATAGCCATCCACTCCACCACGCATCCGGAAAACTTTCCCTACCAAAACCAATCCAGTTTAAAAAAGGTTTGGCTACATAGACAGATGCTGATCCAGTAATTGAAAAGACCACAAGAATAATGATCAGTTGAAAATTGGAAGTGATTCCCCAACGTTTTTTAAGACTTTTCATGGCAATGGACTAAAGCCTGCAAAGATATTCAATTATATATTTGGAGCAAATGGACCCAGCCGTTGATTGTATTTTCTTTGGAAAAAAATGAAATAATTAAAAAGTTGGTAATTCACGTCGTAGCCATAATCAATTTTCGGATCGTAGTTGATTTGCATTTCGTACAGATTAGGGTCGTATCTTGAAGGTTCCAGGACTCGTTGGTTCCAAGTAGTTACATAAATAAGATTTCTATTCTCCATATAAGACTGGGTATAGTATCCTGGAGGCTTAGCAACACTGTTGAGCCAGGTGGAAAAACCAAGCTCAATGATGATTATCTCATAGGATACACTATCGTTTTTTATAGTCAGGGTATCAGGTGTTTGTTTATTGAAGGCGGCTTGTTCCTCTGGAGATATTTGTACCACCTCGTTAGTACTTTTGCACCCAATGTGCATACTTATTAAAATAAGTACAGTAAAGAATGCAATATGGGGGAGTCTGCCCGACATCTCTTTAATTTTGATTGGATAGTACTACTTGGAAGCGCTACCAAGATGGAGAATAGAAACCGAAAAACCGGATTATTCTACTTGCCAAAAATGTTTCCCAATAGGCCTCCCAGGCCACCTTTTGATTTTGAATTATTCATCATCATACCTGCCACATCATCTAGCATGCTGCCATCCCCATCAAAATCAAGAATTGAATTTAGGACATTCTGATTTTGAGAGGCTTGTCCACCTAGTAAACTGCCGAGTAAGGAATCCATACCATTTTGGTCATTTACGTTATTGGCAGAAACTTGTTTATTCAGGTAGGCCATAACAAGGGGAGCAGCAATCTTTAAGATTGTAGAAACGGTAGAGGAATCCGCACCAGTTTTTGCTTCTAAAGCGCGGACGACATTTGTTTGTTTAGCTCCAAAAACGTGTCCTAAAATACCAGCGCCATCATTTAAATCAGATTCATCCACCCCTCCACCAAAAAAACCATCCAAATTATCTAGTCGACTACCATCGTGGCCAGATGTTATCGCATTGAGTAAACTGCTGGCTCCACCAGGTGAAGAAGCATTATTTTTCATGGCCCCAACAAGTAAGGGGAGGGCCATAGCCAAAATATCTGAAGATTGATCATTTGATCTTCCTGTTTGTTTGGATATGCCGTTAATTACCTGCTCGCCCATGGGCCCTTGCAGTAAGTCAATTAGTCCTTCCATAAAATAAATATTAGTTCAAGTAAGATACAAAAGATACGTGAGATATACGGTTTATATGTCAGATTCAACTGTTAAATATTAAGGCAAAATAAAAGAGTTCTAGAATGTGTCCGCCTTTTTTCATAAAATTGTTTTTATTTGTTATTCCATTACGATATCCATATCTTTTTTGGATTGGTAAGTCATAGGTTGATGAAATATTCCAAAATACCAAAACAGCCATCTCTATTCATGTCCTATTTAAAAGTGGGGCAGCTTCTCCATTGGTCTCTCATTCTCTTTGTATTGGAGTCTTGGTTTTATTGGGTGCAATTTGAAAGTTCTCTTGAAAAAAGTTCCCTTCTTTTGATGGCTTTTTGGATGAGCTGTTTCTTATTTTCATTTGTACATATATTTCTTGTCATCATGGATGGATGGTCTAGATTTCAAAATTATAAAAGAGCAAAGGACCTTTTTTTCGACCATGGGTTTAGCACAAGAGTGGCTGAAATGTATGCAGGATCTAAATGTCAGAGAAATGCGGCAATCGTAGCGGCGGAAGAATTGGGATTTAAAGAGGATATACTGAAGTATTACAAAGAAAAAGGGGTGAAGTGGTATCACTACATTCCTTATTTTATGACAAAAGATCCTTGGTTTCTATTTAGAAATTATTTTTGGGAAAGAACGTTTCTAGAGAAGCATTACTCTGCAAAATACAACTTCAGGAGCATGAGTATTACCCATGCCATATGATGTTTAAGGCTAAAAATATTTCCAAAACTTATGGCTCCATTACCGCCTTGTCAGAGGTAAGTGTTAGCTGTTTACAGGGCGAAATCTGTGGTCTCATAGGTGCCAATGGTGCTGGGAAATCTACACTTTTTAGAATAATACTCGGATTAATAAAACAAGATTCGGGCGAAGTAGAAATTCAGTCTACTGCCCCGAAGCCTATTGGAGGAATTGTCGAAAAACCCGCTTTATACGAATATCTGAATGCCTACGGGAACCTAAAAGTGTTTGCGCAGATGCAGGGCTTAAAGATGGGCTACAATCAGTATCAAGAATCCATGAAGCAGGTGGGACTTTCACCAGATAGGAAAGATGCAGTAAAGCATTTTTCCCTTGGGATGAAACAACGACTAGGCCTGGCCATAGCTCTATTGAATAAACCAGATTGTCTTGTTTTGGACGAACCTTTTTCCGGCCTTGATCCAATGGGGATTTATAGTTTTCATGAGCTAATTAGGTCACTGAGTCGGAAACACAAAATAACCGTCTTAATTTCTTCTCATATTATTGATGTACTCACTTCTCTTTGCGATAGTATATATGTATTAAATAAAGGCAAAGTAATTAGGCATGGTAGGGCAGAAGAGCTATCTAGAACCAGCGTAACATCATTTAAAATTTTGGGTACGGCTTTTCCCGAGACAAACCTTCTGGAGAGATTTGCTCCTTTACAAGTGCCCGGGGGGTATTTAATTCAGTCTACACAAAATGAAATATCTGGGGTGCTAGGCAGTTTAATTAGCTCGGGTGCCGAGATTACAGCTTGTATACCTCAAACGGATTTAAACCTTTTATTTGACGAAGACTAAATGACTGCAGTCCTTAAATCTGAAATATATAAATTACTCAGGCAGAGTAAGACCCTATATGCAATTATTGCTATATTAATAATTGAAAGTTTTGTATTATTAAGCGCTTATTATCAGGGTGCAGAAATTATTTCCTTACTACTTTCTAACCTTAAAGATGCCTTTGAGTTCCAAGGAAATTTACTAAATGGCAACCTCATTATTTACATGATATTAAACTCACTGTGGTTTCACATACCGCTTATTTTAATGATTGTTGTCTCAGGATTTTTAACTACAGAATATAAGGATAGGACCGTAGAGGCCGTCTTGCTCCAGCCAGTAAAGAAATGGACATTTATTGGAAGTAAGTATATCGTTGCTGCTTTGTTTACCTTCTTTGTGGTATTCCTTTTGGCCCTTAGTACTTTTATCGTGTCTTATGCGATTTTTGGTGAGGGGGATTTGGTTGTCTATCTCAATGGATTAAATTTTTATCCTTCCGATGAAGCCTTTAGTCGTCTAGTAGCTGCCTTTGCTTGCGGACTTGTATCCATGTTGTTCTTTTCGGTAGTTAGTTTGACCTTTGCAGTATTATTTAAAGATGCCACCAAGACTTGGATCGTATCTGCCATATTTTTGGTGTGTACAAATCTGCTTCTAAAATTAGATTTTAATAATCCATTTATCAATAGATTTTTCTTTTCAAAATTAATAGATAGTTGGCAATATTTCTTTTACTACGACATACCCTATGAGACGATATACCTAAATATTGCCATTCTTTTAGGCTATAGTTTGGCAGTCTCTATCCTAGGTATCATGATCTTTAACAAAAAAGATTTACTTCCATGAAACAGGTACTATTTCTTATATGCTATATGACGTTTGCATGGAGTTTTGCTCAGGAGGTCGATCCGGATCTTATGAGGGTTAGGAGTCGCTTGGATTCTATTATGTCTTTTGAAGCAGATGTTATTATGGATGTCGATATTAGTTTTATTCATATGCCCACAAAACATGCTACAATAACGTATAGAAGGGGGAAAGGAAGCAAAATACATTCAAAGGATTTTGTAATGTTGCCCAAAAGAGGCTTGGATTTAACTTTGGAAGATGTATTTAAGTATCCTTTTATTACGGTTCAAAGAGGAACCGAAGATATGTTTGGTATCACTACAAAAGTCTTAAATATTATTCCAACTTCAGAGAAAGCAGAATTTTCAATTGCAACCATTTCTATACATACGGCAACTAACAGAATAATGAAATTACAAATTAGTACAAAAAAAGAAGGAGTATACACTTCTCTCTTGCGCTATGAAGATGCTAATGCTGTATTGCCCTCGATGATAGAAGTGTTATTTGAAGTCAATAATATTAGGATACCCCTACAATTTTTAGGAAAAGAGACGCAGGTAGATAAAGCTGCTATCAAAGAAGACGGCGTAAAATCAGGAAAAATTATACTTATGCTAAAAAATACAACTATTCTTAACTAAGTACACAACGGTTTGGCAGTCGCTATCCGTTATTTTAATAGAGATTCTATTTGCTCTGCTAGTTCTACTCCGATTCGGTCCTGAGCTTCTCCTGTGGCTGCTCCAATATGTGGCGTAAGTGAAATATTTGGGTGCATAAGAATCTT
>CAZWPZ010000108.1:0-4998 GCA_964636005.1 uncultured Eudoraea sp. | reverse complement strand
GCATAGGCCAGTTCGGGTATCATTGGAAGATAAATACAGACTCTGTCTCCCTTTTTAACCCCTTGTTCTACCAAAACGTTTGCCATTCGACAAACCTCTTCATGCAATTTACCATAGGTAATATGTTGGGCAGCTTCTTCCGGGTTATTTGGTTCAAATATTATGGCTGTTTTATTCTTCCGCGTAGGCAAATGCCGGTCTAGACAATTTTCGGTAATATTTAGTTCCGCACCTTGAAACCATTTAATTTCTGGCTTTTTAAAGTCCCACTCCAAAACCTTATCCCATCGCTTACGCCAAACAAAATGCTCTTCTGCAATTTCTTCCCAAAAGGACTCAGGATTACGTACCGATTTTCTGTAAACCTGAAAATACTCTTCTAAATGTTTGATATGGTAATTACTCATAAAATTGTTTTAATGTGTCTGTGCTTTTGTTACTCCACTCGGAATTCGAATTCTCTCTACAATTTCCTGTACTTCTTCAGGTGGATCTGGTGTGAAATAAGAAATTAATATGGAGACTATAAAGTTAATCAACATAGCCACAGTACCAAATCCTTCGGGAGAGATTCCAAACCACCAACTCTCTTTTCCCCCTCCACCAAACATGTCAAATTTAAATCGTAGCATATAGTACATCATAAGTAGAATTCCTACAACCATGCCTGCTATAGCACCTTCTTTGTTCATTTTTTTATAAAAAATTCCCATGACAATGGCAGGAAAAAAAGAAGCCGCTGCCAAGCCAAATGCAAGGGCGACCGTCGCCGCCACAAAGTCTGGAGGGTTGATTCCAAAATACCCAGCAATACACACTGCCACTACAGCAGACAAGCGCGCTACAAGCAATTCTGCTCTATCAGAAATATCGGGTCTAAACTGTTTTTTTATCAAATCATGGGATACAGAAGTTGAAATAACTAGTAATAATCCGGCTGCGGTAGACAATGCTGCGGCCAAGCCACCTGCTGCCACCAGAGCAATCACCCAGTTGGGCAGGTCTGCAATTTCCGGATTAGCAAGCACTGTAATATCCGGATCAACGGTTAATTCATTCTTTTCTTTATCCGCTACATACTGTATAAGACCGTCTTTGTTTTTGTCTTCAAAACTCACCAATCCGGTTGTCTCCCATTTAGAAAACCAGGAAGGCATTTCCTCATAGGGTTTATCGCTTACTGTTTCGATTAAATTTGTCCTGGCAAATACGGCAATTGCCGGGGCCGTGGTATAGAGAATAGCAATGAACAAAAGGGCATATCCTGCTGATTTCCTGGCATCTCGAACATTGGGAACCGTAAAGAAGCGCACGATAACGTGTGGAAGCCCTGCGGTGCCAACCATTAAGGCCGCAGTAATAAAGAAAATATCAATTAATGGCTTAGAACCATCTGTATATGAATCAAAACCCAATTCCGCTGATAATCCGTCTAATTTATCGAGCAGATAAACACCTTCTCCAAGTACTTCAGAGCCCATACCTATTTGTGGAACCGGACTTCCGGTCATTTGGATGGAGATAAAAATTGCCGGTACCATAAAGGCGAATATAAGTACACAATACTGCGCCACCTGTGTATAGGTTATACCTTTCATTCCACCTAATACAGCATAAAACAAAACGATTATCATCCCAATGATCACCCCTGTATTTATTGGCACTTCTAAAAACCTGGAAAAAACCAAGCCAACACCTCTCATTTGTCCTGCAACGTAGGTAAAGGACACCAAAAGAGCACAAATAACGGCTACCGTTCTGGCTACATTAGAATAGTATCGATCTCCTATAAAATCTGGCACAGTAAACTGACCAAACTTTCTTAAATAAGGTGCAAGTAGTAATGCCAACAGCACATAGCCCCCTGTCCACCCCATCAGATAAACGGATCCGTCGTATCCCGTATAGGATATTAAACCCGCCATTCCTAAAAAAGAGGCTGCAGACATCCAATCGGCAGCTGTTGCCAAGCCGTTTGCCAAAGCTGGAACACCCCCGCCAGCAACATAAAACTCTTTGGTTGAACCTGCTCTAGACCAAATTGCAATTCCTATATATAATGAAAAAGTCAGTATAACGAGAGCAAGTGTCCAAGATTGAACATCCATAATGTAGTTGGTCTTAGGTGGTTTTAGTTTTTATCGAATCCAAATTTTTTGTCTAGTCTATTCATTAATCGGACATAAATAAAAATTAGGATTACGAAAACATATATAGATCCTTGTTGAGCAAACCAGAAACCGAGCTTAAAACCTCCCAAGTGAAAGGCATCTAATTGCTCTTTAAGCAAAATTCCAAATACATAGGACACTAGAAACCAAATGGAAAGCAATATACCAACATATTGAAGGTTCTTTTTCCAGTATTTTTTTGCCTGCGTTTCTGACTTCATGAAATGATTTATTTTCTAAATATAGCCAATATTGAAAACTAAAAACGAGGAAGTTAAAAAATTTTATGAAATAACCGATTAGGCAATATGGAAGGAGCTACTAGCGCATGATAAAAGCGTGTTTGACGTTCTAGTATTCTCCTAATACAAGAGGTCGTAGTTTAATACAACTAATAGCTGTCTCTCATTTTTCTGATGAAATTGTTCCAGACAAAAAACACCATTCTTGCAGTTGTTTAAGATCTTATCTTCTCCGTAACCGATGGTATATAAGATATTAGAAGAAGACACCCCATGCTCTAATAAATAATCCCTTATAGCTTCCGCTCTTCTTTGAGATAGCCTAAAATTAGTTGCCCCACCACCTCTGCTATCGGTATGGGATTCAATCCTCAATTGCATTTCCGGAAAACTCTTAATAGCATGTATAGCCTTATCTAATTCTGCGGCAATTTCGGAAGTTATCTGATACTTGGCCTTCCCAAAGTAAAAGGGCTGCATTTTTATTACGGTCTGATCTTCTCTCTCTTCAACTAGATCATCGATCATTAGTAAGTGTTTATTATAAAGCTTACCTTCCATATTTTCGGAACTATACAATTCCCTTATCGGGGCATATCGCTCTTTATTTACCTCTACATAAACCGAGTCTCTCCAAGGAATTTCCACCCTATAGCTACCATCTTCTTTAGAATACACTTCTTTTAAGACCTCCTCGTTAAGGTCTAGTATTTTTATGGAAACTTTTTCTACAACATCCTTTGTAGTAACGTTAGTAATGGTCCCGGAAAGAACCAAGGTTTTGATTCCTGGCTTTTCATCAACCAAAAACCCGTAAATATCATCGTTCCCTTTGCCGTCGATTCTATCCGAAGAAAAATAACCCACAAGTCCCTTTCCAGCCTTAACATTATCCTGGATAATAAACCCAAAATCGTCTTTTTCAGAATTTAGGCCTAGACCGAGATTTATAGGAATGCTAAAACTATTGTCCGACTGTATTTCTGATTTGTAAATATCCATTCCTCCCATACCGTAAAATACATCCGAAGCGAAATAAAAACTATCCTCGTAAACAAAGGGAGAAATTTCGTTTCCCGGTGTATTAATTCTGGGACCTAGATTAATTGGAGCAGACATGATCTTACCCTGATTGGTATTTACATAATAAAGATCTGTACCCCCATAACCTGTCGGAAAGTTGGCTGCAAAATACAATCTAGAACTTTTGGCATCGTAGTGCGGATAATAAAAAGAAGTACTGTAATCCCTAAGAACAAATTGTGAATCTCCGTTAGAAGAGGTTTTCATAATTGCCAAACTGTTCTTGCCGTTTTCATCGAAGACCAAATCCTCTTCTTCTGCATTAGAGGTAACAAAAAAAACCGCTTCCATTTCTTCCGAATAAAAGGGAGTTGCCTGGTGGTATTCCGAACTTGGAATCTCCGTATACGGATTGGGATTTAAAATTTGGTAATCCGGACCTATTTTTGATATAAAAATATTTAAATAGGTCTCTTCCTCTTGACCCTTTTTCTTTTTTGGTTCTAACTTCCGGGAACTGGTGAAAAGAAGTCGGTCCCCATCGATAAAGGCAGGTGAGAAATCTGCCGCTGATCCGTTAGAATTTATGTTGAATATCTTGTAATCCAGATCCCTGGCTCCGTCTGAGTTCTGAAGCTCGTAATTGAACTCGGCATTTTCTAATAACTCTGGAGACAAAACATTAGACTTTGTAGATAAAAATGCTCTTACCCTTTCCTGACCGGAAGTTTTCGACATCGCCTTTAGCATATTGTTAAATTGAAATGGCGAAATAGAATCATTTTCCTTATAAAGTGCTAAATAAGTGTCGGTTGCACTTTTAAACTTTTCGACATGGAGGTAAGACTCGGCTAAGTTTAGTTTCTGTTGTCTGCTCAATGGCTCTTTGGTGTTTTCCTTATTGTATTCCGCAATGGCACCAACGTAATTGTACTCAAAAAAGAGTTTATCTGCCTTGGACCGATTATCCTGTCCATGAACAATTGCTTGTATCAACGAAACTAGAAGTAATAAAACAGTACGATATTTCATTGCCATGACCATTAGAAAAACCGAGGGGAATCAATCTGTTTAGGTTTCCCCTTTAAATTATTGTTCTTATCTCCATTTGTTCCAGCACCTCTACCAATATAAAACTTTAAAATAACTTCGTGAGAACCATTGTTGTACTCTCCTAGAGGATTGGTATTGTAGTCGTAAGAGTAGCCGGCAAATACACTATTGGATATTTGAAATCCTACCAAACCACTTACGGCATTATCAACACGATAGGAAGCTCCTAAGGTAAAAACATTGTTTATTAAGAAGTTAGCTGAACCGTTAATGGTTGCAGGAGCTCCGGAAATAAGATTTACCAATACAGCAGGCTTAAACTTCAACCTCTCTGAAAGATCAAAAACATAGCCGCCTATTAGATTAAATTGTAATTTATCATCCACTATAGTTGCTACCTCATCGTTGTAAATGCCATCGGTTAAGAAATTTGGTGCGGAAGCACCCAGATACCAATTGTCTGCATACAAAAACAAACCTGCACCAATTATAGGGTAAAACTCATTTAT
>CAZWPZ010000107.1:0-11365 GCA_964636005.1 uncultured Eudoraea sp. | reverse complement strand
TCAATGGTCAAAACATCGACGTCTTTCCCAAAATCGATTACTGTATCATAGTCCATAAGGCTTCCCTGGACAAATTCGTTGCAACTTATTCGGCAGGGAGCTTCCGCAGAAGCATCCAGAACCTTTGTATAAATATCAAACTTTCTGGTTTCATACAAGAGCATTTTGCCCAGTTGTCCGCCACCTAATATTCCTAGTTTAAAATCTGAAGAAAAGTAATTCATCGATATCAATCTTAGATAGGATTGTTTTAAGTTTCACAAAAATACATCATATTGCGAGAATCAAAGACCGACTGTTAAAAAAAGAAATTCCAAAAGCGTATCTTTGCCTTCCTATTAGAAATATGTCTCTTGTAAAACTACATGATAAAGAGTTTAAGCCTTTTATAAAAGAGGCCGAAATTCAACTGGCAATTAAAAGAATGGCAGAAAAAATTGCCATTGATTTTAAGGATGAAGTTCCAATTTTTGTTGGGGTACTCAACGGTGCTTTTATGTTTATTGCAGATCTGTTAAAGCATTATCCTTATCCTGCAGAAGTGTCTTTTGTAAAATTGGCCTCCTATCGTGGCCTAACTTCAACAGGAATTGTGGAAACCCTTTTGGAAGTGCCAGAAAATATTGAAGGAAGAAGGGTTATTATCGTAGAAGACATAATAGATACGGGAAGGACCTTAAAAGAGCTGGTACATTTATTTTCGAATACTAATGTAAAGGAATTTAAGGTAGCCACCTTATTTTATAAACATGAGGTTTATAACGGCGAGTATGCAATAGACTATGTCGGGTTAGAGATCCCAAATAAATTCATTGTAGGCTACGGCCTTGATTATAAGGAGCAAGGGAGAAATTTCAGAGATGTATACCAACTAAATAAAACTAAAATGATAAATATTGTACTATTCGGAAAACCTGGCGCAGGTAAAGGTACCCAGGCGGCATTTTTAAAAAATGAACACAACCTTAAGCATATATCAACGGGAGACGTTTTTCGATATAATATTAAAAATAAAACTGCCTTAGGGAAGCTTGCTCAAGAGTATATGGATAATGGAGATCTAGTTCCGGATGAGGTCACTATTAAAATGCTGCGGGATGAGGTAGAGAAAAACGAAGATGCCCAAGGCTTTATTTTTGACGGATTTCCTCGGACTGTTGCGCAGGCAGAGGCCTTAGACAATCTATTGGAATCTAAGGATATGGAAATTCATGCCACCATTGCACTAGAAGCCGATGATGAGGTTCTTACAGAACGCCTTTTGGCAAGAGGGAAAGAGAGTGGTAGGACAGACGACCAGGATGAAGAGAAAATTCGAAACCGCTTTGTAGAGTACAACCAAAAAACGGCTCCGCTAAGAACCTTCTACAAAAATCAGGGCAAATTTTTTAGCGTTAACGGAATAGGTGAAATTCAGGAAATAACCAATAGGCTTAGGGATGTTATTACCTCTCTGGAAGTCTCGGATCAATAGGATACTTTTTTGCTGTCCCTAGATATAGGGTACTTTTTAATAAAATATGGTAGCGGATGACTGAGGGGAATTTTGTCGACTATGTAAAGATTCATGTAGCTTCTGGTAATGGGGGTAAGGGATCTGCACACCTAAGAAGAGAAAAATACATCCCCAAAGGTGGTCCCGATGGTGGCGACGGCGGAAGAGGAGGGCACATTATTCTTAAAGGAAATCAAAATCTTTGGACCTTATTGGGCTTTAAGTTTAAAAAGCACTTTAAGTCCAATCATGGGGAACACGGCAGTAAGAGCAGGAGCTCAGGAGCTGATGGGCAAGACGTTATACTGGAGGTGCCTCTGGGAACAATAGTCAGGGATGCTGCTACCAATGAAGTACTCCACGAGATTACTTTTCATGAACAAGAACAAATTGTTGCAGAAGGGGGTAAAGGGGGTAGAGGAAATTGGCATTTTAAATCCCCGACAAATCAAACTCCGAGATACGCGCAACCTGGATTACCCGGTGAAGAAAAGCAACTAATATTAGAATTAAAAGTACTTGCAGATGTTGGTTTGGTTGGATTTCCGAATGCTGGTAAATCTACCTTATTATCGGTTCTAACTGCTGCCAAACCCAAAATCGCAGACTATGAGTTTACCACGCTTAAGCCGAACTTAGGGATAGTTCAATACCGTGATTTTAAAAGTTTTGTAATGGCCGATATTCCTGGGATAATAGAAGGAGCAGCGGAAGGAAAAGGTCTGGGACATTATTTTTTAAGGCATATTGAGCGCAACGCAACCTTATTGTTTTTGGTTCCTGCCGATAGTTCTGATATCACAAAAGAGTATTTTATACTCTTGAAGGAGCTCAAAAAATACAATCCGGAGTTATTAGATAAAAACCGTCTTCTTGCAATAAGTAAAGCCGATATGTTGGATGAAGAGCTAATAACAGAAATTAGCGCTGTATTAAAAAAGGATATTAAAGATACGCCGCACACCTTTATCTCATCTGTCTCTGGCCAAGGGATATCAAACCTTAAAGATGCTTTATGGGGGCTAATGAACGATTCTGAGCAGTAGCATACCATAGCCCTTTTTTTTTCGTTATTTTTATAGATATCATACTATGAAAAAGATACTCTTTTTATTGTCTTTAGCACTTTGTTATTGTTGTGCTTCTGTTGATGTAGCCTATGACTTCGATAAGGCAGCAGATTTCACGTCCTATAGCACGTACAATTACTATCCGGATATGGATTCAGGTCTCAGTAGTTTGGATGCTAACAGGCTTTACAAGGCCATAGATTCCATCATGAGAATAAAAGGAGTACAACTTTCTGAAGAACCTGATTTTTACATAAACATTATAAGCTCTTACTACCAAACCCCTTCTAATAGCTCATTTGGAGTTGGTCTGGGAGGAACCGGTGGTAATGTAGGTGGGGGTGTTTCTGTAGGTGTTCCTATAGGTGGTGCAAATACCAAGCGAGAAATTATCTTTGATTTGATAGATAGTCAACGAGACGTTTTGTTTTGGCAAGCTACAAGCACCGCGCCCTACAACGACAATGAACCTCCATTGAAAAAAGAAGAGCGTTTTCAACAGCTGGTTGCCAAAGTCTTCTCTAAATATCCTCCCAGTTTAAAATCAAAAAAGAATTGATCACAAGGATTTCAATAGACCACCATCGATAGGTATGTTGGTTCCTGTGATATACGAAGCTTTGTCGGAAACCAGAAACGTCACTAAATAGCCGTATTCTTCTGGTTTGCCAATCCGTTTTACAGGTACTTTTTCTTCCATGGTCTGCCGAACGAGATGTTCCTCAATGCCAAGTTGTTCTGCTTTCTTTTTGTTGAGCTGCGCAATTCTATCCGTGTCAAAATACCCAGTAAGAATACTGTTTACAGTAATACCCATGGAAGCCGTGTCTGTCGCCAAGGACTTACTCCATGTTACAACTGCCGATCGCACAGAATTTGATAATGCCAGGTAAGACAAAGGTTCTTTTACGGAAACCGAAGCTACATTTACAATGCGACCCCATTGATTTTTTTGCATGTTTTTTAGAGCCAATTCTGTTGTGTACACCACTGTTTTAAATAGTAAATCGAAGGCTTTTTGATAGTCGGTGATACCTACTTCTAAGCTGTTTCCTGCTGGAGGCCCCTGAGTATTATTGATTAGAATATCTATAGTATTTGTTCTAAAGAAATCTTTTAGGGTCTGCTTGGTCGATTCGAAATCATTAAAGTCTACCAGGATATAGCTGTGAGATTGTTCACCATACTCCTTTAACTCTTCCAAAACCTTTTCCAATCTTTCTTTGCTCCTTGCCATAAGGGTCACCCTAGCACCAGATTTGGCAAGTTGTACGGCAATAGCTTTACCTATTCCACGGCTACTACCACCTACTAGTGCATTTTTATTTTTTAGTGATATTTCCATTTTCTATTTCTTATAATCCTCACGTACCGGGCTAAATATATCCATAAGTTTACAAGCAGTCAATGCTCTTCCACTGTGTTTTGCAAAAGAAGGGATAACAACAATATCCCCTACACCATAAGTTGCAGTTTTGCCATTTACTGTAAATTCAAAAGTACCTTCTAGAACTTGCATTATTTGTTCGTTTTCATGAGCATGTTCCGGGACTTCAGCACCCTTTATAACATCCCAATAGGCAATTGTCATTTTTTTTGAATGTATCATTTTTCCATGGTAGCCAGGCATGATTTCCATTGGTTCTATTTCTGAAAGTTTAATGTGCATTGTGTTCTTTTTAAAGTTGGTATACGACAGATTACTAAGATATAAAGAATACAACTTTGGATAAGGTTTGAGATGCTCTTTTCAATTCCTATCTTTAAGCCTTAAATTTAATTGGAATGCGATTACACTTTATTGCCATTGGGGGAAGTGCCATGCACAATTTAGCACTTGCCCTCCATCATAAAGGAGAGGTTATTACCGGAAGTGATGACGTGATTTTTGAACCTTCCAGAAGTAGGCTGGCGGCCCAGGGTCTCTTGCCCGAAAAAATTGGTTGGGAACCCTCTCGTATTTCCTCGGACATAGATGCGGTTATTTTAGGAATGCATGCCAAGGCAGACAATCCGGAACTAGCGAAGGCAAAAGAATTGGGGATAAAAATTTACTCCTATCCTGAATTTTTGTACGAGCAATCCAAAAATAAAACTAGAGTTGTAATTGGAGGAAGTCATGGTAAAACAACAATTACTTCTATGATCCTACATGTTATGCAATATCATGGCAGAGATGTAGATTATATGGTAGGAGCGCAGCTAGATGGGTTCGACAGAATGGTGCATCTAACGGACACAAATGATTTCATAGTTTTAGAAGGAGACGAATACCTTTCTTCGCCAATAGACAGACGTCCAAAATTTCACCAATACCAACCTAATATTGCCCTACTTAGCGGAGTCGCCTGGGACCATATTAACGTTTTTCCGACTTTCGAAAATTACGTAGAACAATTCAGAATTTTTATAAATAGTATAGTAAGTGGTGGTAGTATCACCTACAATCAAGAAGATGAGGTTGTAAAACGATTGGTTGAAGAGTCCGAAAATTCTATTCGCAAGTTTCCCTATAGAACGCCCGACTTTTCAGTGGAAAATGGACAGACCTACATAGAAAGTCCAGAAGGGCCACTACCTATAAATGTTTTTGGACAGCACAATTTAAGTAATCTTGCTGGAGCCAAGTGGATTTGTCAAAATATGGGTATAGATGAAGAGGATTTTTTTGAAGCTATAGCGTCTTTCAAAGGGGCGTCTAAACGATTGGAAAAAATTTGGGAAACACCAAAAACAATTGTTTTTAAAGACTACGCACATTCTCCTAGTAAAGTGAAGGCCACAACCAAAGCGGTAAGAGAACAATATCCCAATAAAAGAATTATTGCTTGCTTAGAATTACATACTTATAGTAGTTTAAATAGTACTTTCCTTAAGGAGTACCAAGGCAGTTTAACAGATGCAGATATTGCTGCAGTATTCTATATTGAGGAGTCTTTGGCTATAAAAGGATTAGCTCCTATCACGGTGGAGGAAATTGCCTTGGCATTTAAACTCAGAGAAGAAAATATTTTTGGAAATAGCCAAAGTTTTAAAGAGTTTTTGATGCTTCAGGACTTTGATAATACGATTCTGCTTTTTATGAGTTCAGGAAATTATGGTGGTTTAGACTTGCAAGAAATTCTGAATACCTTGGGTTGAACTAGAGTCCAAATTGTCTTAAATGGTGATCTAGATGCTTGTATTGGAATTGACCCCATTGCTCTGGAGTAAAAGCACCAAAAATGGGGTGAGGGTTCCACGTTTTACGATTTTTTAATTGATGTAGCGCATCCAGAGCTGTTCTGAGGTTGTTTAATTCTTCCTCAAAGTTTTTCTCCTCTGTGGCTTTTGCCAATGGAAGTGTAGGCAGGTTTTTTCGCCAGAGTTTGTCGTTGTACATTGACTTTTTAAACAGAAGTTGCATTAGTATTTTCGGCCGTTTACTTGGTTTCTTATTTTTTATGGCCAATTGTATTGGAAATTGGCAGTGCCATAACATTTGTGCTGCACTCATTTTTCCCCAGAGTCTTTTAGTTTCGGGCTCTATTCTATTTAGGCGATCGGTAATTTGTTGATAGGCGGCAGGATCAAAAATGGAATTCATAGGTGCAGTATTGAATAATGGATTCAAGATACTGCTTTTTTAAGTTGCTTACTTCTATTTATGAAATTTACAGAAAAACCGATATCCATAAAACATTGGTCTGATGAGGATAAGCCAAGAGAAAAGTTTTTGTTGAAAGGCCCCTTGTCTCTTACAAATGCTGAATTATTAGCCATTATTATTGGGACCGGTGATCGCAAGGAAACCGCTGTTGATTTAGCAAAAAGAATTCTTAAGGCATCCAACAATAGACTAAATAAGCTAGGGAGTACCACAGTAACCAATTTAATGGAATTTAATGGTATTGGTACATCTAAGGCAGTGAGAATTGCCGCATCATTGGAAATTGGAAGGCGAAGAAAGTACGAGAAAAACACCAGTATTACGAAGATTACTAAAAGCGAAGATGTGTTCCACTTTCTTAGACCTTTTCTTGCAGATTTATTGCATGAAGAGTTCTGGATAGTATACCTCAATAATGCGAACCAGATAGTGCACAAGGCACAGTTAAGTATTGGCGGAATTACCGGAACTCTTGTGGATACAAGACTAGTTATGAAACAGGCAGTATTATGCAATGCAGTGGCGCTTATCTTGTCGCACAACCATCCTTCCGGAAACGAAAAACCAAGTGAAGCCGATAAGAACATCACCTCAAAAATGTGTTTGGCGGCAAAAACTTTAGATATAAAAGTATTAGATCATGTTATAATTACTAAAGACAAATACTTTAGCTTTGCTGATAACAATATTATTTAATAGATGCTCTTAATATATACCCATAAGATTACACCGCGTTTCACCTACACTATGAAACAAATCTTTGTGGAAATACTGGGTATCGAGATTATATATACTACGAAAGTAGAGGACTTTATAAAGCATAGTGGGCCCAAAATAACCTACAGTAAAAACCCACTGCAGAATGAATTTTTTGTACGTTCTCACGACCTGCTTTTTGAACAAGGGGTTCATGACTTGAAAATACCTTTGGGGGAATGGGAGGGTACTTTATGCTTTTTTCCTATTAGCGGTATTTCTGCCATACCATTTGATATTTTTGCTGCGAGTTTTTATTTGTTGAGCAGGTACGAGGAATACCTTCCTTATTTGAAGGATCAATATGGGCGTTTTCCTCCCGGTGAAAGTTTTGCGCTTCGCAATAACGTATTAAAGTTTCCCTTGGTAGATATTTGGGCTTTTATGTTGTTAAAAGAGTTGAAAAGAAAGTTTCCTGGATTGCAAAACAAACCGAGGCGCTATAAATATACCTCATTAATTGATGTAACTACTTCTCATTGTTTTGCTCTTAGAGGCCCTATACGAGGAATGGCAGGTCTATTGTTAGATCTGGGACGGCTAAAGTTTAAAAGGGTAATACAACGTTTATCCGTTAGCTTAAATCTTAAAAAAGATCCCTTTGATAACTATTTTCAATTAATTGAATGGCATAAGAAATATCAGGTAAAAAGTATGTTCTTTTTTCAGTTTGCACAGTATTCTACATACGATAAAAATGTGTCTCCTGAGAATAATAGTTTTAGATATTTAATTAAGGCTGTTGCGGATTATAGTACGGTGTCTTTGTCTGCTTCCTATAGTTCTTTTGACAATATTGATTTGCTTAAAGAAGAAAAAAAGAGGCTCTCTAATGTTATCAATAGACCAATAAACCAAGTCCGATCGAGATACAATCGAATTGAAATGCCCACTACCTATAGAAACTTAGTCGATTCAGAATTTACTGATGATTACACTATGGGCTATACGCACGAAATAGGTTTTAAGGCCGGAACATGTACGCCTTTTTACTTTTATGATGTTGCGATTGAGGTGCAACAACCAATTAAAATCCATCCATTCGCGATTCACGACTACGCTCTGGCGAATATAAAATCTGAAGAGGAAGCGATAGAAGTAATGAAGGAGGTGTACGATCAAGTAAAAAAAGTTAACGGTCATTTTGTTACGGTCTTTTCTAATGAATTATTAGGAGGCGAAAACAAGCTTAAATGGTTAAATTTATACCAGAAAGCAATAGAAAAGTTTCATGTTTAAGGACCTAGTTTCGGATGTTTTTTTTGACCTCGACCACACTCTTTGGGATTTTGATCGGAACTCAGAACTCACTTTCCAGAAAATTTTTAGAGAACATAATCTAAGTGTAGACTTAAGGAAGTTTTTAAAGGTTTATATGCCGATTAATCTGGCGTATTGGAAGCTTTATAGAGAGAATAAGATTACAAAGAGCCAGCTGCGCTATGAAAGATTGCGACTTAGTTTTGATAAACTAATGTTCCCTGTGCAAGACGAGACTATAAATGCACTATCGGAGGCTTATATTTTACATTTAAGTAGTTTTAATAACCTTCTTCCTTATACCATCGAAATATTAAAATATTTGGAGCCAAACTATAAACTGCATATTATCACGAATGGTTTTGAGGAAATACAAAATAAGAAAATGAAAGGATCCAAAATCCTTAGTTATTTTGATCAGATAATTAATTCGGAAGTAGCAGGGGTTAAAAAACCACATCCGCATATTTTTGAACTTGCACTAAAAAGGGCGGGAGTACCTGCAAATAAAGCAATAATGATAGGAGACAACTTGGAGGCTGATATTTTAGGAGCAAGGGCCGTAGGACTTCATTCCTTACATTTAAATGCACATAATGATCCGATACATACGCACGGTAGCATCATTTATGATCTAAGGGAAATAAAAAATTATTTATAGAGTTATACATAATAGAGAGATTACTGAGTAGAGCGTAAAGGATGCAGCTCTTCTTTTTTAAGTCTTAGAAACAAAAGTGAAATGAAAAGGACTAGTGTTCTACTACTGCCACTTGTATTTATAATTTGCCTGGCTTTCTCCTGCGCAGACAAGCAAGACTTCAATCAGTTTGATGATTTAACTATTATTCCTGATGTAGAGGCGAGTTTGCTCTATGTAGAAACACCAGAGTATCTTATCAATGAAGTTCCAGGGACAAATTTTTATTCTCAAACTTTTAATTTTGATGCCTTTGATGAGCCCTTTGTGGAAGAAAATATTTTAGAGGGAATCATTACCTATGAAATTGAGAATACCACCTCTAAACCGTTAGACATTTTCTTCGAATTCTTAGATGAATCTGGTAATTCACTGGATTTTGAAATTTTTTCAATTGAAGCCGCTCCTACAGCTATTTTGATGAGAGAAATAGCATATGGACCCGCAGGAAGAAGTATGGATATCATACGAAACACATCTGCAATACGAGTTTCTGCCATAAATAGAGGTGACAATACCAGTACTTCCGACCTTCCAGAACCAACAGTTTATTTACGCTCTAGTGCTCAATTCTCCATAAATCTTAAATGAAGTGTTTTCGCGGTTTATTTGTGATACTAGTATTTGGTAGCACTTCGTTGCGCTCTCAGAATAAAGAAATATTATACGATTTTCTCGAAATTCCCCAATCCCTTTTAGAAAATCCAGGCAGGAATGTTTCGTATGAGTGGTATGCAGGAATTCCATTCCTTTCAGGGGTATATGCAAATGGAGCGACAAGTGGAATAACCGTTAACGATATATTTGCTGCTGATGGCATTGATATAAACCAAAAGGTTAGGGAAAAAGCGCTTAATGCTCTGACCAACAAAGACGAAGTAAATGGTATTTTTCAGGTTGATTTAATAAACGGTGGGTTTCGGGGTCGGAGAGACCCTAAAATGTTTTACTCTTTTGGAGTGTATTCCGAAGGATATGTGCAGAATTACTGGCCGAAAGACTTGGCTTTATTGGCTTTTGAAGGGAATGCGGATCAACTCGGACGCAGATTCGATTTGGGTGATCTCAATGCGCATGGACAACTTCTTAATGTGTTCCATTTTGGCATAAATCGCCAGATGAATAAGAATCTTACTCTAGGTGGAAGAGTTAAACTGTATTCTGCAATTCTTGATTTCCGATCTAATAGGAATAGTGGATATTTTGAGACGAATGTAGGACAAAATAACCTACTGGTAAATACGCTGAGTGCCAATTTGGAACTCCGTAGTTCTGGTTTTAATGAATTGTTTAATGCAGAGGATGATGGGAGCTCTACTCTCGGGCTAATAGCGAAAAGAGGTCTGTTCAGTGGCAATATTGGTCTAGGTTTAGATTTGGGATTTAGCTATAAGTTAAACGAACAAATGACTATTACCGGGAGCTTAATAGACTTGGGAATGGTGTATTACACTTCAGATATAGTTAACTATAGTCTCAAGGGCAGCGCTTCTATTGAGGGTGTGGAAGTGATTTTGCCTGAGGCACTTTTGGATCCCGATGCCGATCTATGGGAAGATCTTGTAGATGAGATTGAAGAGTCTTTGCCTTTTGAAGAGAACGACAACAATTACACTAGTATACGACCTGTAAAGCTGTATGGATCCTTTCGTTATGATTTTGGCAAGAAGACCGAATCTAGAGGATATTGTGATTGTGATTATTCTTCAACATCAAGTGGAGGGAATTCTGTTTATGTTAATAGTGCAGGAATACAAGTATTTGCTATAAACAGGCCAAGAGGACCTCAAGCTGCGATAACGGCCTTTTATCAAAGGCGATTCGGAAAAGTTCTATCTGTAAAAACGACCTACACTGTAAATAAGTTTACAGCTTCCAATTTGGGAATCGGCTTGAGTTTACAAGCAGGTCCGGTTAATATTTATCTCTTGGGAAGTAATATTTTGTCTTATTCTAATATTGCCGACAGTAATTTCGCTGCTTTTCAATTAGGATTAAATATCCTATCTTGGAACCTGAAATGATCAGTTAGAAACAATGAAAAAAATTCTTTTTGGAGTACTCTTTCTTCTTTGCTTAAGCTTTAGTTTAAATGCACAATTGAACGAATATAAATACGTCATAGTTCCAATAAATTTTAATGGTTTTAAAAAGGACAATCAATACAAGACTAGCACATTAATAAAGCATCTGTTTAGTCAAAAGGGATTTGAAACGTATTATGAAAACAACATACCTTTTGAAGTGAATGCCGAAAGATGTAAGGCTCTTACAGTCGATTTACTACATACTTCTACTATGTTTAATACTAGTGCTACTTTGGTTTTGAAGGATTGTAATTCACGAGAGGTGTACAGTACTCTGGAAGGTACAAGTAAACAAAAAAATGTTGAAAAAAGTTATAAAGAGGCAATTGAAGCTACCTTTGTTTCTAT
>CAZWPZ010000106.1:0-3464 GCA_964636005.1 uncultured Eudoraea sp. | reverse complement strand
AGCTTTACTACTTCCGATCTAACCGGTCCAGTCGGACCTGCTGGTGCAGATGGTACAAATGGAGCAGACGGAAGTGATGGTGCAGATGGAGCCGATGGTGCTGATGGAAACGGAATCGCATCAACAACCGACAACGGAGATGGTACTTTTACATTAAACTTTACGGACGGATCGAGCTTTACTACTTCCGACCTTACTGGTCCTACTGGTGCTGCTGGGGCAGATGGTACAAATGGAGCAGACGGAAGCGACGGAGCCGATGGAAACGGAATAGCCTCCACTACCGATAACGGAGACGGTACTTTTACGCTAAACTTTACAGACGGATCCAGCTTTACTACTTCCGACCTTACCGGTCCTGCCGGGGCGGACGGTGCTGACGGTGCTGACGGAGCGGATGGTACAGAAGTAAACGGAACTGCGGGTTCCATATTTTATGCCGGAGCAGACGGTTTTATAACCGAAAACAACGCCAATCTTTTCTGGGACAATACCAACACCAGACTTGGCGTAGGAACAAACCTTCCTACCTCGTCCTTAGATATAAACGGAGATGCCCGTATCAGGACACTCAATACTGCTAATAACAACGATAATATTCTTGCCGTAGATGCTACGGGGGTCCTCAAAAGATCCAAAGTAAACTTTGGAGCAAGATGGACAAATTCGGATACTTCAACCAATCTAAATATTAATGGCACCATTGCTCCGATATTTGGCAATTTGTCCTATAGAGATGATGGAACCAGTTTATATCAAAATACTTCAACAACACTGACTGTAGTAGAAGCAGGCAGATACGATATAAGAGCAAATCTATCCTTGGTGGGAATAAATTCTGGTGGAAATCGGCAAAGAACCAATGTAAACGCCAGAGTTGCTGTGAATGGTGTAGCTGTTGGCGCCATAGCCGCTAGTGGTTATATAAGATGGGCCAGTAGTCATGACCATTCTAGTATTCATATTAGTGAAATACTAGAGTTGCCTGCCAACGCAGTCCTTACTATTATTACCTATAGGGAAGCTAATTCAGGTACGGTGAACTTTAGTGGAACAGATGAATCTAGTTTTATGATTAATAAGTTGCAATAAACATGAACTTTAGGTTTACATATTTGCTCTTTTTAGGCTATTGCTCCCTATCAATAGGTCAGGATGCGTTGCACAACTATGGTCAGATTCAAATGCATGAAAATGCCCAACTAGGGCTTCATCTGGACCTTATAAATGATGGCACATTTGATCAAAATTTAGGCCTGGTGGGTTTTTACGGGCAAAACAGGTCCTTAAGAGTTTCTGGTTCTAATAGTGCCGTATTTAATGATATAGAAATAGTTATTGATGGTAGCTTAATACTGGATTCCCCTCTTGAGGTCGAGAATAATCTAAACTTTATTGATGGGAATATTAGTACGCAAAAAGATCTTTTCGTTAACTCTATAACTTTTCGTAGTCCTTCATTTTATACAGGAGCTGGGAGTTCATCAATGGTTGATGGGTTTTCCGCCTTGATTAATAAAGAAAACTTTACATTTCCGGTGGGTGATGGAGATAGGTACAGCCCATTGACTATAAGTTCTGTTGCAATTAATTCATTGGCTTCATGTGCCTATTATTTTGAAGACCCCAACAACCCTACTTCTTTATCCGGTCAATACAACACACAATCTACCGCATCGGCTTCTCTGACAGTAAGTACCAATGAATTTTGGAAGTTAGAAGGAAGAATACCCTCCTACATTACTCTTGGTTGGGATAACTCTAGTGAAGTGTATTCCCTTGCAGACACCATTGATGACCTAAGCGTTGTTGGTTGGAATAAGGAAGAGAGTAGCTGGACCGTGCTTGGAAACACAGAAGTTAATGGTAGCTTGGAAAACGGATTTATTACTTCCGATTTATTTATACCCGATGACTATGAAATAATCACCATTGGTGGAAATGGAAATGAGGGAGGCGACCTTGGAGATTTGACATTAGGAAACTATTATGTCAATCCTAATGGGGACGGCCAAAACGATTTCCTAGTAATTGAAGGCCTTGAAAACTATCCTGATAACTCTATCGAAATTTATAACCGTTTTGGGGTGATGGTATATAAATTGAATAACTATATCGACCAATTCAATGGACATGCTAACGTCAGTCTTACCATAAAAAGAAATTCTGGTCTCGAATCTGGGGTTTATTTTTACATTCTAACAATAAACGACCCAAGGAAAAAGCATCAAGGTTATTTGTATTTGGCGAACCCGAACTAAGCATTTAAGTACTGTTCTAATTATTGCATTCTATGAAAGGAAGAAACTTCTTTATTTTAGTTAAATACTTAGTAACTTTGATTATGAGGTGTAGATGCAACAAAATAATTTGACAATTCAAATACAAAGAATTCCGAGATGAATAGAAGATCCTTTATTAGAAATAGTAGTTTTGCCTCTTTCGCATTGACTACTATTCCCACACAATTTATTCAAGGTAAATCTGATTTTACATTAGAAGAGTTGATGGGTAAAGCAGATATTGAATTATTTGGAAAAGATATAAATCTGCGTGAGGCTGCACATGATGCGTTTTTAAACATGCGTGATGCTGCACTTGATAGCGGTATCGATATAAAAATTGTTTCCAGTTACAGGAGTTTTGACAGGCAAGCAGGAATTTTTGAAAGAAAGTATTTAAAATATACGGAGGATGAAAATATGAGTCCGCTTGACGCAATTGACAAAATAGTAGAGTATTCTACAGTGCCTGGGACAAGCAGACATCATTGGGGTACAGATATAGATGTAATTGATGGTTTGATAGAAGCCGAAGGAGATGTCTTGGTTACAGAAAAATTTGAAGGAAACGGCCCATATTCCGATCTCAAGAAATGGATGGATGGGAATAGCGAAAATTTTGGTTTTTATCTAGTCTATACCAATGATCCTAAAAGAAAGGGCTTTAAGTACGAACCATGGCACTATAGCTATGCGCCACTTTCTATACCTATGCTGACCACTTTTAGGAAAAAAAATATAATGAAACAGTTAGAAAAAGAGAGTTTCATAGGTAGTGATAAGCTCACGAAAGGATTTATTAAAAGTTATATTGAAGATAATATTTTAGACATCAACCCAGCATTACTCTAGACTCGGATTTTTGATATAAAAATCTTTTTTATTTCTCTCTCTATTTCCTAAAATCGATCAGGCAAATAGCTTTCCTGGAATTACCTTTTAGAGGCCAAAAGAAGCATTATACGTTAACTGATAGATTAAAACTGTTGTTCAGCAGATATCTAAAGGCGCAATTCCTTTTTTTTGTATATTTGATTTTACTCCAAATCTATTTAATACCTCTAATTTGACCCTTATAGCTTTGATTTGTCACTATAAAATGAAACTATATGGGAACGCTATTGCATTTGAGAAGTCTTTATTTTGAAGCCTTTGACAATTGTAAACCAGAATTTGTCGTAG
>CAZWPZ010000105.1:0-3796 GCA_964636005.1 uncultured Eudoraea sp. | reverse complement strand
GGGTTTACCTTCTTTACTGTATTTTCTTTTACTGAAATATTTCGCCAAATGTTTGTTTTCTTCTACCTGAATAACTTGCGAAGAGCCTATTTGGATACCGATGATACCGTGGTACAAGAAATGATACGCATTAATATGGATCATGCAGGTTTGATAGGTTATGCCCTTTTTGGATTGTTTATAGTGGCTTTTGCTTTGGGAAATATATGTTATGGAATGAGTCTTATGCCAGGATCCAAAATGAATCGGTTCCTTGGATATCTTCTACTGAT
Source organism: uncultured Eudoraea sp. (assembly GCA_964636005.1). Classification (GTDB taxonomy): domain Bacteria; phylum Bacteroidota; class Bacteroidia; order Flavobacteriales; family Flavobacteriaceae; genus Eudoraea. The sequence continues at coordinate 3,524 of CAZWPZ010000105.1, read as the reverse complement.
ATGGGGCTTTGGCAATTTGGCTGCTTTTATGAATGAATTCTTACTCTCCAAAAATCTTGGAGAGTTTATTGAGTACTTTAGTATCATATACCAACCACTAATGCGAATTTTAGTTGGACTTTGGTTGTTGCACAGTTTCAAAGAATTAAGAAATGAAAGGACAGCGGCAAATGAGGTTTAAAATTAGCAGCTAGCCAACAAGCATCAAAATAGGCTATGGCCTTTTTTTATACGACTCTGCTAGTATTTCTTGTAGAATTCAGAACGGGCCATTGCATATAGAAACAACAATTGCACGCCAAGATCAAGCTGGAATCTAAAGATGTGTAGCCAACTCGTATACTAACAGACTTCTTCCCCTGTCCTTGTGAGATATATTTCTTATATTTAGTTAAACAACTGACCGTGTGTGCGTTGCTGGCTTTTAATATCACTGTTTATGGATTATTAAAGGCCAAACATCTAAGCTAAAGAAAGCATTTTACAGCACCCCTACTTGTATCGTGCCATGTTCCAGCTGTTGAACAAAATAACAACCAACCAAATAAATTAGATTATGAGAACTCTTATGAATCGCAGAACACCCTCTTTCTCAACTGTAATGTGGGTTTTTATGGCATTATGCCTCCTATTTACATTAGCTTGTAAAACGGATAAAGACAATAGAAAGCCCGAGGTTGCAGTGGAAGAAAAAGAGAATGTTATTGAAATTATAACAAAAAACATGGATTTTCAGATGCCCGATACCATACCATCCGGGTGGAATACATTTCGTTATAAGAATCTGTCCCCTCAAACACATTTTTTCCTCATTGATAAATACCCGGAAGGAAAGACATCAGCTGATGCAGAAAACCTTGTCGCTCCTGTATTTGACAGTGCCATGAAATTAATTATGGAGGGCAAGGCAGAAGAAGGTTTTGCGGAATTCGCAAAACTTCCTGAATGGTTCGGTGAAGTAGTATTTGTTGGAGGCTCCGGACTATTATCGCCAAGCCAGATCGGAGAAACTTCCCTTAATTTAAAGCCAGGTAACTATATTGTTGAATGTTATGTAAAGATGCGTAATGGAACGTTTCATACCTCTATGGGAATGACTAAAGACATCGTGGTGTCGGAGAAGCCGTCAGCTAATGATGAACCCAATTCGGATATTGATATTAGTATTTCGAGCAAGGATGGCATTGTTTTTACCGATTCCATTAGTTCCGGGAAGCACATTTTTTCGGTATTCTATAAAGATCAAATCGTACATGAAAATTTTGTTGGACACGATATTCATCTTGTTAAGGTAGATCAAAATGCCGATACAAAGGAGTTAGAGAATTGGATGAATTGGGCGAATCCAGATGGTTTAATCGAACCCGCCCCAGATGGTGTAATCTTTATAGGAGGAGTTAACGATATGCCAACAGGTAGTAAGGGGTATTTCCTGGCAGATCTAGTTCCTGGTGATTATATACTTGTATCGGAGGTTCCGAATGCATTAACCAAAAAAATGCTCAAAGCATTTACCGTTAGTAAGTAGTAATTGTTGAAATTCTATTTGCAATTAAAGCATTGAATAAAGGGTTGTTCTTTTCCCCATGTACAACGCATAAAAAATAATAGAGAACCCTTTCCATGGAAATACTTGTACCTAAAACCAACTACTTTTCATCTTAATGGTTTAAGTCATAACTGAAATAAGGAACATATGAAACAGATTTTTATAATCGCTATTCTAAGTCTCGCTTGCCAAAGTCTGAAATCCCAACTAGATACCTCGGATTATTCAAGAATTGACGAAATAGTTACGCAACTCTATTCGGAAGGTAAAATCCACGGTGGGGTTCTTATCGCGGAGGGGGAAAAAGTGGTCTATGAAAAGGCTTTTGGAATGGCTGATCGATATTTGGAGGTTCCAAATTCGTTGCATACGCGATTTGTCATTAATAGTATGGGGAAAATGTTCACAGCTGTTCTTACACTGCAGCTCGTCGAGGAGGGTTATATAAAACTCGATGATCCGATATCGAAACACCTCCCATGGTATGGACACCCAAGAGCCGAGGATATAACTATCCACGATTTGCTCGCCCATCGCTCAGGTTTAAAGGGATATTTTATGGAACAAATAAATGGCAAACTAGATTATTTTATCCCGCAAAGAGAGGTTTTAGATAAAATGGCTATGCTTGAGCTAAACTTCGAGCCTGGGAACGGATATGACTACAGTAACACCGGATATCTTCTGTTGGGCGAAATAATTATGAAATATAGAGAAGCTGACTATTACACAATCCAAAAGGACAGAATATTTGATCCGCTTGGTATGAAAAGTAGCTACAATTCCACTTCCATTTATGGTCCCGGTTCTCCCGTCTACTATCTGGAAGACGGTTCTGCGGCTACTCCTTTTCCTCAATGTAATTATAAAGGAGACGGAGGAACAAAATCGACCTTGCAAGACCTGCACAAATTTATGCTTTCGGTTGGTACGGATAAACTTTTGAAACCTGAAAGTTGGGAACTGATGTTCACGGAGCATTCTCTTCCAAAAGAAGCTTTAAGAAAATGGGGACCGCATATGGAGCCTTATGGTTACGGTTGTAGTGTTATGAAACTACCATATAAAGGACAGACAAAAGAATTGGCTATTGGTCACGGTGGAGCTGGATATGGCTCTTCGGATTTTATGCTGAAGTATCTCGACAAAAATCGCATTGTAATTCTCTGGCATAATGAGTCGCTACAAGGACTTCCGCCTGAACTTTTAACCGAATTAGCAGAGCTTTAAAAGAGTCAACCTTCGATAAAACCAGGCTAAATCCAAGAACAGCTTTCTACACGAAAGGTTTCCATAAATTAAGTCAAATTTCAGCAAGAATAGAAATGAAGATAGCAATTTGCACCATAGGTTCAAGAGGTGACATCCAGCCGTTTTTGGTATTGGGGGACTACTTAAATCAAAATGGACACGAAGTGATTGTGTCCTCCGCAGCGATGTATGAATCCTTGGCCGAAGATTACAATCTTACCTACCAAAGTTTTAATGGAGATTACGAAACTATCTTAGATAATAAGGCTATAAAAAAACAGATTGGAAGAAATCCCATTACCATGGGGAGAATACTCAAAGAAAAGGTATATCCCATCATTGAAAATTCACTGGAGCTTTTCTATGAACTTTTGATTTGGGCCGACATCGTGCTATACCACCCAAAAACAATGATAGATGGCATTGGAGAAGAATACCAGAACAAACTAATTAAGGCCTATGTGGTTCCCGCCTTTACGCCTACCAAAGAATTTACCAACCCCATTTTAAGTTTTCTTCCTGTTCCTAAATTTCTGAATAAAGCATCGTATTGGTTTGTCAACTTGCTGATGATGTCCTTTAATAAACCTGTTAAAAATTTTCGGAAGAAAAAGAATCTAAAGCAGAAAAAAGGAGTATTGCAAACCCCAGTGCTCTATGGTATAAGTCCGTCTCTACTAGCAAAACCAAGAGATTATCCGAACGATGCGCACTTTAGCGGTTT
>CAZWPZ010000104.1:0-39317 GCA_964636005.1 uncultured Eudoraea sp. | reverse complement strand
AACGCAACAGTTGAAGTTTCTGGAGCAATACTAACAGCGGGTTTAACTACTATCGTAAGCTTTATTCCTGTATTTATGTTAAGTGGCGCAGAAGGAAAGTTGTTCCATCCCTTGGCAATAACGAAAACGCTTGCGCTGTCGGCGTCTATGTTTGTTGCATTATTTATTATTCCTCCTATTGCAGCCATAGTTCTGCACCCCTTAAAAAGACACAATTTATGGTCAAAACTGGTGGTTTATGCCATGGTACTACTTGGAGTATTGGCTTTGTTCAAAGAAGTGTATCTCGGCAGTATTTTAATTCTTTTTGGCCTATTTAAAATCTATGTCGATCAGAGTGAATGGAATACCAGTCAAAAAAAGACAGGAATACTGTGGTTTGCTATTTTCGGTATTTGGATTCTGTTAAGTAAGTACTGGCAGCCTCTGGGACTTGAATATTCCATCTTTTCGAATGCTTTGTTTGTTTTAGCAATGGCAGCATTGGTACTAATACCGTTATACTATTTTAAGAAAAAATACACCAAATTACTGGCTTACTGTTTGGAGAATAAGTTGAAATTTATTGTGCTACCCATTCTTTTACTTCTCATCGGCCTAGGGATTATGCTCCAAACACAAAAGGAATTTATGCCTTCTTTGGATGAGGGTTCTTTTTTATTAATGCCGACGTCTATGCCCCATGCCGGCGTTGAAGAAAATTCTGAAATACTAAAAAAATTGGATATGGCTGTTGCCCAACTTCCAGAAGTTGACTTGGTGGTTGGTAAGGCTGGAAGGGCAGAAACCCCTCTGGATCCCGCACCTATATCTATGTTTGAAAACGTTATTCATTATAAACCAAAGTTCTATTTAGATGAAAATGGGCAACCAATTAAATTCGAAACGAATAAAGAAGGTCTCTTTAGAACAGTAGACAACACCTGGGTGCCGCAGGGATATGGATTACAAAAAAAAGAACTGATTGAGGATAAAAACGGATCGTACTATCGCAATTGGCGGGAACATATAAATTCTAAGGAAGATATCTGGAATGAAATAGTAAAGGTTACCAAATTACCGGGAGTCACGTCGGCACCTAAATTGCAGCCAATTGAAACAAGATTGGTCATGTTACAGACGGGTATGCGTTCTGCTCTCGGAATAAAAATTCAAGGTCAGGATCTAACAGAAATTGAGACATTTGGGCTCGCACTGGAAGAAATACTCTCTACAATTGAAGGGGTTAAAGGGGAGTCTGTTTTTGCAGATAGGATAGTTGGCAAACCTTATTTGGAGATTGTAATTGATAGAAACAAAATGTCCCGATATAACATCAGCGTGGACAATGTTCAGGAAGTATTGGAAGTCGCCATAGGTGGAAAGGTGCTCACCAGAACAGTAGAAGGTAGGGAGAGTTATAGCGTCCGTCTGCGATATCCCAGAGAACTTAGGACTAGTCCTGAGGACATAGAATCTATTTATATTGATGTGGATGGATCAACTAAAATACCTCTTGGAGAAGTAGTATCGGTGACTTATAAGCAAGGACCTCAGCAAATAAAAAGTGAAGACGGTTTCCTCACCGGATACGTAATATTTGATAAAGAGGACACTATTTCTGAAGTTTCTGTAATTGAAGCAATAGACGTATCCGTTAAAGAGGCCATAGAAAATGGAGTGCTTAACGTACCAAGCGGATTAAATTATAAGTTCAGTGGTACTTATGAAAATCAGCTCAGAGCAGAACAAAGGCTCGCATTGGTTATTCCTATTGTATGTTTGGTTATTTTCTTTATTCTGTATTTACAGTTCAATTCGGTTAGCGTATCCTTTATGGTATTTACTGGAATTGCGTTGGCTTTCTCTGGAGGATTTATTATGCTCTGGTTATATGGACAGAATTGGTTTTTGAATATAGATCTATTTGGAATAAATTTAAGGGACTTATTTCATATGCAGACGATTTACTTAAGTGTTGCGGTATGGATTGGATTTATTGCTTTGTTTGGGATAGCTACAGATGATGGTGTTGTTATGGCTACCTATTTGAAACAGACCTTTAGAAGGAGAAGCCCGAAGAATATCGAGGAAATAAGAGCAGCCGTGATTGAAGCCGGTGAAAAAAGAATAAGACCATGTCTTATGACTACTGCTACAACGATATTGGCTCTTTTACCTATTATCACTTCGATTGGGAGGGGAAGTGATGTGATGTTGCCCATGGCTATTCCAATCCTAGGGGGTATGTTTATGGCCCTTATAACACTAGTCATGGTACCTTTGCTTTATTGCTGGCAGCAAGAGGTTTACTTAAAAAGAAGATCTTATGGAAAAGAATAATATGGATAGGATAAAAAAATCATTGCCTTATGTTGCAATACTGGCGACAGGCATTTTGATTGGTCTATTCTTTAGTGGTTCAGATGCGGATAGTACGTCTCAGCAAGCACCAGCTAGTAAAGAGGAAAGTCTGTACTATACGTGTTCTATGCATCCACAGATACATTCGGAAACAGAGGGTAGTTGTCCGCTATGTGGTATGGAGTTGGTAGCAACCAATACCAGCTCATATATAAACGATAATACTTTTGAAATGGGGGATGAAGCTATTGCTCTTGCTAATATTCAAACCATAACGATTGGCGAGGGGAGTACCAATGGCGGGAATGTATTATTATCTGGAACTATTCAACCCAATGAAAATACTAATGCAGTTCAGACCACCTTATTTGACGGTAGAATTGACATACTCCATATTAAATCTGTGGGCGAATACGTAAGAAAAGGAGATCAAATAGGGGTCATTTATTCACCTGAGTTATACTTGGCACAGGATAAACTGCTTACTTCTGCCTCTTATAAGAATACCCATGAAAAATTATATAATGCGGCAAGAAATTCCCTTGGATTGTGGAAGATGACCGATGAGCAAATTGATGAAGTTCTGGAGTCAGGAAAGCCTATGGTAAACTTTCCTTTAATCGCGGATGTTTCTGGTACCGTGACAGAAATAATTGCTCAGGAGGGAAATTACTATAAGCAAGGGGATGCCTTATACAGGGTTTCTAACTTTTATTCGGTTTGGGCGGTTTTTGATGCCTATGAAAATCAATTGGGTTTCCTAAAGAAGAATCAGGAGATTGTGATACGATTGAATGCTTTAAAAGGAAAAGAGTTTAAGGGCAGAATTGATTTTATTGAGCCTATGTTGCAGTCGAATAAAAGAACGGTTTCTGTCCGGGTGCAATTATCTAACCCCAAGGGTATTCTTAAACCAGGGATGTTCGCTGAAGCACTAATTTCAATAAATGAAGGAACTAGTATGATCACCATTCCTAAATCTGCTGTCCTTTGGACGGGAAAACGCTCTATTGTTTATAGAAAACCAGATCCTTCTTTACCTGAATTTGAAATGGTTGAGGTAGTTTTAGGAAATGCGTTATCCGATACATATGAAGTTTTGAATGGTTTATCTGTTGGAGACGAAATTGTGGTAAATGGTACATTTACGGTAGACGCTGCCGCTCAATTAAGTCGAAAAAATTCTATGCTACATTCGAATACCAAGCCTGTAGAAATAAACAGGGACATCCCAAAAGAAGGTATAAATATTAATTCCTATGCCAAAGCCAAAGTAGGAGATGTTTTAGGCACCTATTTAATGTTAAAAGATGCTCTGGTATCTTCCGACCTGGCAAAGAGTAAAGAAATGGCAACCATATATTTGGAAATCCTGAACGCCATCGAATTAAACAATCTTGACAACGACCAAATAAAACAGTCAATCACCAGAGTGGTCCCTATGGTTGAAAAAATAGCCAGAGCTTCGAAAATAGAGCAAATGCGAAATACTTTTAAGCCTCTTTCGTTAGAACTAGTTGCTCTTGCCAGTAGTGCACCCAGTTTTGGTCAGACCATATATGTTCAGTATTGTCCAATGGCCGACAATAACTCAGGTGCACCTTGGTTAAGTCTTAGCGAGAATATTAGAAACCCTTATTTCGGAGACGCAATGCTAACCTGCGGGAGTATTAAAGAAGTTCTTAAATAGTGTTGCTCCATTTGAATAACCCTTTATAGTGCAGAGAAGTTACTCAGAGTATCTGGAAGACAGTGAAGTCGTATTACTTTTTAATTTCTTTAAGTGCAACCTTATTCTGAACACTTTTTAGAATAAAGAAAAAGCTTACCCCTGTAAAAGCAACTACTGCAAGAAGAATAATGATTTGGGTATTAATATCCTGATCGTAATTAAACAATACAATCAGATTTATCAGGGCTTGAATTAAAAGATATACCATGGAAATCCTTAAATGAGGATATCCCAGGTCATTTGTCAAACGTTCGTACAAATGTTCTCTATGAGGTTCAGTCACTTTTTCTCCTTTAAAAAACCGTATTACAAGCGTTAAACCTGAATCGATAATATAAACAGAAATTAACAGTAATATAATTGGCGCATTTAGCGCAAAACAGAAAACCAGGGTACACATAAAGACGATGTAAGCCATGGTCATACTGCCCACGTCTCCGGCGAAAAGTATTGCTTTTTTTCTAAAATTAAAATATCCAAATATTACAATAGAGATTAGAATTAGGATGAGAAAATGCTGATCAAAAAGGGATTCCTTGTACGACAAGAATAAGAAGGTAACAATGGTTAAAAAACTGTAGAAACCTGTCATCCCATTTATACCGTCCATAAAGTTGTATAAATTGATAAAGACAACCCCCAGGAATAGTAAGAGAGCCACCCATACGACAGGAAGACTTAAAAGATTTGCCTCAAGAAGGGCGAGAAAAATTGCAACAAAATGTACTGGTAGCCTTTGTAGAACGGAAAGTGAAAAAACATCGTCTAAAAAGCTAATGAAGGCCAGCAAGGTGAGACCTATAAAGAAATATGGAAAATGAAAGCCCGAGCTGATAAAGAAAATAATAATGGCAAAATAAAAAATAACCCCACCACCCCGAATTGTCGGGTAAATATGAGAACTACGTATATTGGGTTTGTCTATAATACCATACTTTTTGGCCAACAGCCTGTAGCCAAAAGAGAAAACTATTAATAGTATGGTTGGTAGAATATAATCCATCATTTAGATTTACTTGATATAATCAATATATCGTCATTTGTATAGAATACACTATAATCTTTATAAACTACAACCTCTCTCAATAGAAATTGGTAATAAAACGTACTTATTCGATGCCATAGAATTCTGTCTAAGTATAGCAAAGGCTAATATCATTTGATTTAAGGGTATGTATCAATCAAGTATTTTTTGAGCAATACAATTTTTAAATATAATTTTAATTGAATACATACCACAAAATAGGCGGTAAAATGCAATTGATTTCGATAAATTTAAAGAGATTTTTTGAATAACTACGAATAATCGTACAAGCCGGCGTAAATTTTTAAATGATTTGCGATAACATCCTGCAGGTCGAACTCTTCTACGGCTTTTATTCTGGAGGCATTCCCCATTTTTATTCTCAGTTCTTTGTTGTCTACTAATTTGGATATAGCTTCGGCAAGTCTGGGGCCATCTTTAATAGGAACCAAGAAGCCATTTACTCCATCAACCACACATTCTTTGCAGCCTACTGCATTCGTTGTGATGATGGGTCTGCCCATGGCACAAGCTTCAATGAGAGATTTTGGCATGCCTTCCCGATAGGAAGGTAGAACTACAATATGCGAGTTTTTATACACGGATACCATATCGCTTTGATGATCAATCCATTTAACGTAGTCGTCCTTTTCCCATTCGTGTAAGTATTCCTTTTGTACACTGGCCTTATTGCCATCATCGACCATACCGGCAAGCATAAAGGTAACCCGATCCGAATATTCCTTTTCTAAAATATCCGACGCCTCCTTTAATTCACCAACACCCTTATCCCATAACATTCTGGAAGGCAATAAGACAACAATTCGATCTTCCGGAGGAAATTCACCCGGCTCATATATACTAAGATCTACACCAGACCCCTTGATAAAGTTAATCTGATTCTCTTCAGCAAGCACTCCCAGCTCTTTTAACTCCTCGTAATCGTCCTGATTTTGAAATATAAAGGCCAGATTTGGCCTGTCAAAGCTATATTTCATTATCCTGAGCATAATCTTCTGTACCCAACTTGTTCTTTTATCCGTAAACACATAACCTAAACCACTTACTGCATTTAAGACTCCCTTAATTCCAAGTCTTTTAGCAACAAAAGAACCATAAATTACAGGTTTTAAGGAAATATGATGAACAACATCGGGTTTTACTTTTTTGTAAAGGCTGAAAAAATTGCGTATCAGGGCTAATTCTTCGATAGGATTGGTACCAGACCTCGAAATGGGGCAGTTTATAAATTCAACACCAAGTTCTCTTATTTCATTTGATCTGCCTGTATCTTCACAAGCAACATAGACTTTCCAGCCAGCAAGTACGGCTTCTTTCACAATATTCAATCGATGTGAAATTAAATACCAGTCTACATTGACAACAAAAAGTAATGTACCTTTTTCTTTCATAAGTTTTTAAAAAGCAATTTTTTTGTACTTTAAAAACGGCAATATATCGTAAAATTACCCATAAATAAGCATTCATGCCATAACTTTGTCTAAACGTAAAAAAAAATAGGTGACAGGTAAGGGAAGATTTATTATTTCGTTGGATTTTGAATTATTTTGGGGGGTTCGTGATAAACGTACTCTGGAGAGTTATGGCGATTCTATAGAAAATGTCCATAAAATTTTACCCAAAATGGTTGCCATGTTTGAAGAATTTGGTGTAAAAGCGACTTTTGCGACTGTAGGATTTTTATTTGCGAAGGATAAATCGGAATTAATCGGACATCTTCCAAAGCGTAAACCGGCTTACTCCGATTCGAATTTGTCGCCATATACCTCCGATATAGACAATCTTCCCGAATCAGCGGATGCATTTCACTATGCTCCAAACTTATTGGATTTACTAAAAAAGTATCCTTCACATGAAATAGCTAGTCATACCTTCAGCCACTATTATTGTCTTGAAGAAGGGCAAAATGTGGATGACTTTGATGCGGATATAAGAGCAGCAAAGAGCATTGCGGAGCTAAATGAAATTGCTTTGGATTCTTTGGTGTTTCCAAGAAATCAGTTTAATAAAGACTATTTGGAAGTATTAAAGAAACATAATATTTCGTCCTACAGAGGGAATGAAAGAAACTGGTTTCACACAAGTGAAAGTGAAAGTAATATTACTTTAAAAAAGCGAATATTCAGAACGCTGAACTGTTATATAAATATTGGTGGGCATCATTGCTATTCTTTACAAGAACTGGTAACGGAAAAGCCATATGATATTCCATCTAGTAGATTTCTAAGGCCATACCAATCCAAGTTACCCATTTTAGAATGGTTAAAGCTAAGGCGTATAAAAAAAAGTATGACGCATGCAGCCAAAAAGGGTTTGTTGTTTCATCTTTGGTGGCATCCGCATAATTTTGGTAAAAACGAGGAACAGAATTTCCGAATCTTGAGAGAAATATTGCAACACTACCAGACACTTCATGAGAAGTACGACTTCCAAAGCAATACTATGCACGAGATACGTCTTCTTCTAGATCAGTTAAATGCCTCAAATTAAACCATTGTAGTTTAAACTTGATTTATACCGGTAGTAAAATAATACCTGTAGTTTATTGGGACATAGAAGGAAACTCTTCCTTTATGTATTCTGCAATAGTTTCTGCAACTAAAGATCTTCCATGATTGTTCCAATGCCAATCGTAAATCAAAGTGGTAGCTTTTTTACTCTCTTTAAACTTTGTAGCAAAATCTATATATTTAATTTGATTTTCAGAACAATAGTTTAAAAAAGATGCGCTTGTTTTTCGACTGTCAAGAAGAAGAACAGTCTTGTCCTTGTCGAATCCAAATGTCGCGATTAGGCTTTTAAAATTAGACAAGTATTCTGCCTCCTTTTCTGAGTGGTCTGTTTCAATAACATTTGTCTTGTACCCATTTTCTTTTTCTTGAAACGCTTTTCCACTAACAAATTTTTTAATGGGTTCAAGAATACCAATTTTAGATCCATAGGCCAATAACTTGATATTATCCCTAATTCTAAAGAGGAGTGAATTTAACTTTTTAATTCTGGCATAATTTGGCTCATAGGTCCCTCTTTTTAAGTCACTTTCATAATTCAGGTAGACTACAATAACATCTATTTTTTCAAAATCCTCCTTATAGGCATTTACCAGATGTAACTGGTTGGCCAGATCATAGCCTGCATATCCGTATTCATAGACCTCAATAGATGGTAGCTGATTTTCAATTTTTTTTCCAATCGAATTTTGAACGTCCTGATGAAATCCTTCTATGAAGGAATCACCAGTTATGGCTATTTCAAATTTTTCATTAGTTGGATAGAAATCTCTGTAGGAATTAAAGCCTAGATTGTTTATCGTAAACTCAGAATAGGCCTGATTGCGATTGCCGTAAACAGCAATGCCTTCCTTTCTGGGAACTCTTTTTTCAACTCCAAGTTCATCGATATATCTGGGTGGATCTTCTGTATACAAATGAAAAATCCGCACTACGATTTCCAGAGCCACAAGAAGGATCAGGACATACAGAAAGCTCTTAAGAATAAACTTCTTCATACGGATTAAAATTGAAAATATATAAAAGACCGATTTACACCGTCGTCATAAAAAAGTAGAATTCCAAGGACAACACAAACATAAGCCAGGAGGCGTACCCATCTAGATTTAAAAATAAATGGATTTCTCTCGTGCTTGCGTATTCGGTATTCAAAAAGCACAAAAACCAATAATAATATATAGAAATCAATCATTCGGTATCCCATTGGGTGTACATAATTTTCATACGAAAAGTCTTCTATGATTTGATTTATATATTGAAAGGCATCCGATAGGGTAGGGGATCTAAAAAATATTCTGGAGAAGGTAACCAGGCAAAATGTCCATAGCACAAGACCTATCTCCTTTATCGAAGGGAACACACTGGATTGCCCAATCACATTATCCTTGTAGATGCGGTTCTTACCCATCAAGAATACCGGAATAAAAAAGATGGCGTGCAGCCCTCCCCAAAAAATAAAGGTCCAATTTGCGCCATGCCAGAATCCACTAACCAGGAATATTATACAAATATTTCGGACAGACTTTAATTTACTGACGCGAGACCCCCCCAGGGGTATATAGAGATAGTGACGAAACCAGGTGGAAAGAGAAATATGCCATCTCTGCCAATATTCAGCCACATTTCTGGAGAAATTAGGAAATTTGAAGTTAGACATAAGTTCAACACCAAATAATTTGGCAGTGCCAATGGCAATGTCGGAATAGCCACTAAAATCTCCGTATACCTGAAAGCTAAATAGACAAACACCTAAGATTAACGTGGATGCGGGATAGGTGGTATAATTCATAAAAATATCATCTACCACCGGGGCCAGAGAATCTGCAATAACCAACTTTTTAAAAAACCCCCATAGCATTAACTTTAAGCCATCGCTGGCCTGTATATAATTAAAGGTTCTTTTTTTCTTAATTTGTTGAAGTAAGTTCGACGCCCGTTCTATGGGCCCTGCAACCAGTTGTGGAAAAAAAGCCACGAATGCGGTAAAGGCAATAAGATTCTTTGTCGGTTTTAATCTGTTGTAATATATGTCTAAGGAGTAAGACATGGTTTGAAAGGTATAGAAGGAAATACCAACAGGAAGAATAATTTGCAAGGTCCAGATACTTTTAAACTCATATCCCGTACTGCTGAGTAAATCGACAAAACTATCTACAAAAAAGTTGAAGTATTTAAAAATACCTAAGAGCGTTACGTTAAAGAGTATGCTTACCCAAAGCCACTTTTTTTTACCACGCTGTTTATCCGCTTTGTGTATTTGTTGTCCCACATAGAAATCTACCAGGGTACTTGCCATTATAAGAAGGAGAAAGCGCCAGTCCCACCAACCGTAGAAAATGTAGCTTGCAACAATCAACAATAGATTTTGTGCACCAGCTTTTTCTTTGGAAACAAACCAATACAAAAAAAATACAGTTGGAAGAAATAAAAGAAATTCTATGGAATTAAAAAGCATACCCTTAAAGAGCTAGATATTGTAAAGTAAACTGTTTTGCATACTATTAAGTTAACGCTGCATTTTTCTAAAAATTTTAAGCGACCTATTAGTTCCAAGGATATAATAAACGTCCGTTTCAGCATTGGCTTTGTAAACGGTTATATCGGATATTCTTTCTTTGGCACTATATAAAAAGGAATAAACATAGGGTTTTAAAAAACTATGTGTTTCTAAAGATATTAAGCTTCCGTTCATTTTGGAAGACTTTTTATTTGCCAACGTTGTTTCAAAAAGAGCTGGAGACGTTTTTACAGAATTTCGCTTAGTAAATTGTTTTACTTTTTTAAGGTGTTCGTTTACTCTATGGTTGATCAAAAAGGCTATAAGACTTTCTTTAGCGGCGCTAGCCAGGGCGAGGTATTTTTGAAAGTGAAACTTCCTTGGGTAGAGCAGTTGATTTTCGAAAGTATAATGCATATTACACCATCTACGTTTGTAGTCCAGATCTCCCCACCCCATTTCTATAAACTCGATTTTGTTTTCTAAGCACCATTCTAATTGCTTAACAATCATGGTATTTCCCAAGCTGAATTTATAGTAAGCAATGTCGTATGAAGTAATATAATAAAAGAACAAACTGCCAAAATGATAGCTCAAAGAAATGGAAATAGGTTTTTCGCCCTTGTAAATTATATAAAGAGAAGCTTTTTTTTCACGAATTAAACGCAAACCACTCTCGTAGATGCTTTCCCATGATTTCAAAGTATCACTGCGTTCCTCACGTTCTTTGAACCTCTGAATGATCATCTCCTTCAGGGACATCATTAGTTCCTGGTAGGTGTTTTCTTTGATATTTCCGAAATACCTTTTATATCTTATCGGAAAGGCGTATTCCAACCTTCTCAGCGATCTGAAAATATTCCCTTTTACTTTTTTGCCCAGATGTTCTTTCATGTACTGCTCCGCGGTGCTAACATTTTGTAAGTGCATAGCGAATCCTTTTACGGAAGGAAAATGTTTTATTTTATGGTTCTCTGCGTTATGAAATTTTAGATCTGCGTAGGTCGGAATGTTTTTTACAAAACAGCATGTATTTTTTTCTGGACTAGAAGAAGGCATTGTCGATGGTGTTTTCCAGAATACCGCGTTACTTTTTTGATGCTTTAGTTCAAACAATAATTCGGACGCCTTACTTTCTGCAGGGTAGATTTCTGTTAATAAAGTGATGTCCGATCGCTTATTCATCTGAAGTAATTGCAACTAAGGCTTTCTTGTTACCAGCCTTTAATAAGTATTCTTTTCTGTTACTCGGGCTAAAGACTTCTAAATCCTTAGATTTTGTCTGATTTAAATATAAAAAATCGAACAATGCGGATTTTGGTAGGTTTGTCTCTGTAAATGGATTTTTTAATTGGACAAAACCATCGGGAATCTCGTCTTTTGCTATGGGCGTAAAAGAGTAAGACCTGGAATCTTCATCCTTCGTATTTTTGGTAAATTGGTACCGGTATTGATGGAGGAGGGTGTTTATACCTAATGTTCTTAGATACTGCTTTAATTTGTAAAACAAGTAAATAGATTTTGCCAATGTCGAATAAAGTAGGGAAGAGGAATCATAAATAATATGATAGTTAAAGTGGTACACCTGATTGCTCCATCTATCTTTATAGTCGAAATGGCCTTTTGAAAAATCAAATTTTTTGAAATTATTATTGAGACACCACTCTATTTGCTTCAGGATGGTTACAGAGCCTAAATGAAACTTAGAATAATCCGTATCGAAAACGGTTATTGCGTCGATAAGGGTTGTGCCATTGACAAAATTTAAAGTAATCCCAATAGGCACATTTTCATTATAGATTACAAACAGGCTCGCCTGTTTCGCCAGGATCATAGGATAGGCCATATCTCTGTAAAACTCCCATTCTTCGGGGTCTAGATTGTTATTGTAGATTTGCTTATTTTCAAATCGTTTTATGAGTAGTGCATAAAAACAGTCGAAAAGATAATCATAATGCTCTTTGTCTATTTGTCCAATATGCATGGTGTACTCTATTGGGAAACACAACTCCAGTCGTTTCCAATATTTTTTTAGTTTATATCTACTACTCTTGCTAAAGGTATCTTGTAGATAAGCGTTAATGTCTTTAAATTTCTCTAAATCAATAAGATATCCTGGATATTGTTTTGCCTTAATTACTTTTATATTCTTTTGGGGAATGTATTTTTCACAAGATTCGAAGGAAGGAACATCGTAGATCAAAAAGACTTTTTGATTCAAGGATTGGTCGGGAGATTCGGACAGTTTATAGGAAAGTCCCTTGGTATGATTTCGTCCAAGATTTATGTAGATTGGAAGTGTTTTATTTTTATAAAAGGATAGAGATTTTAATTCCTTGAACGCAGTAACTGGCGTATTCGGAATAAAGTGTTTTCTCCATTTGCTGACAAAATTTGAGGAAATAAAAGGGTTGTCTTTCATTTTGTTCCGTCGAATTTATTTATCACATCGATAGCATGGGAAAAAGTCTCCACAGTTTTTTACCATGTTTTGGCATCTACCTACTTGTTTTAATTGAACCAGTTCGTCGTAAACTTCCTGATTAACAATATACCGCCATAATTTGAATGGCTTAAATTCATGGGAGAAACTAGATTTAAATTGGAACAGACTATCTTCGGTATTGCCAACACCACCCCCTAAATTAAAGTGATTATAACCCTCCCTACTTCCGATAATTCTCATTTCATCTAAAAGAAGTTTTAGCGGATTTAAAGACTGAAACTTATTCCTTGTGCCGGCGAGATGGTACTGAATTATTCTATTTTTTTTAATGAACATAGCTCCTCCCATAACTTCTTTTGTTTCCTTATGGGATGCCAATAAAATATCCGACTCGAACGATCTGCTTTTTAGTAGTGAATGAAAATAATCTTTTGAAAAAAAATAATTTTTAGCAGCTTTTACTCTACACATATTTTCATAGTACATCTCCATAAATACATCCACCTGTTCTTCCGTTTCTGCATAGTGAACAGTACATTCTCTTCTAAATTTATTGATATACGTTTTTAGTCTTTTCTGGTAATGACTAAATTGATATTCTAAATCACTTGTCAGATCAATATTTACAATTTTTCCTTGAACCTTAATGGTGCCAAGGTTATTCAAGACCAATTCCTGATAGGGCACAAAGGGGTTTAGCCTGGAAAACACGGACACTATTCTATTAATATGAAAGAGTTTTTTTAATTGCGCCTCGAATTCTTTATTGTCGAATGTTGAGCAAAGTCCATTGGTGATAGGTCCCGGATAGCCATAGACGGAAGTAGCATCTTTATAAGGTGTTCCTTCGATATTTCTGATAAGAAGTGGCAGTGCTATTATATGACCTGCTTCCTCATATTTAATGAGGTAGGGCTTTTCTAAACTACTTTTAGCAAGATGATGATAGTCATAGGTATGATAGAAATCAGCATCTTTTATAGATTCAATAACAGAACACCATTCCTGCTTATTTTCGATTAAAGTTATCATTAGTAATAGCTGATCTGGGTATAAACAAACTACTTACATAATTACTGCTTCATTTTTCAAGTATCTCTTTAATAGAATCAATAAGAATATTTGGTTTATAGTCTTTATCTGTATAGAGATGGCAATTAGAATGAATATTTAAACCATTGTCTAATAACCCAACGGTTATCCACCCCATTTTATTTGGAGTTATGAAATCTTTTTTGAAATTATCCGCAAAGTAATAATATTGCCCTTTACCAAAAAAGTTTTCCATTTCCTTATAGTTACGTGGATGTGGTTTTTCAGAACCAAACTCTTCCGATACTACTACTTTTCCGATATAATCCTCAACACCTAATGCTCTAATTTTGTTCCGTTGTGTAGTGCTTCTACCATCTGTAATAATACCTGTTCTGACACCCTGAGCTTTTAAGGTTTCGAATAGACGTATAACACCTTCAAATGGTTTTATATTTGGCTCATGTCGTCGATAAAGATCAATTAATTCTTGGGACGTAATGGCATATCGTTCCGTCAGGTGTTGAAAAACGTTTTCTTTGTTTCGATAAAGGGAGAACATTTCAGCATAAAGGAACTGCCAATTATCCGGTTCTAAGGTAGCTGCTATGGTCTTATAGGCAGATTTTAAAAACTCAATTTCGTTATAGAGGGTGTCGTCCAAATCAAAAATAAGGACCGAATTTTCATTTACTTTGATAGCCATGCACTAATACTTCATCATCATATCGAATCATCAATAAGTCTTTTTCCCAG
The DNA here is from genome assembly GCA_964636005.1 of uncultured Eudoraea sp. Classification (GTDB taxonomy): domain Bacteria; phylum Bacteroidota; class Bacteroidia; order Flavobacteriales; family Flavobacteriaceae; genus Eudoraea. The sequence goes on along the minus strand of CAZWPZ010000104.1, from coordinate 24,956 downwards.
CATTCAAATTGATCTTCCATTTCCATGTCTAGCAGATGTTCTTGCAATGTCCATTTAGGAAAATTTGCTCCGGCCAGGTAGGATAGAGGATACCCTCCTCCGAACCTCGGGTTGATTTCTATTCCAAAAACATTTTTATTGGCTTTATGCCTAAACAACTGGAGGGTCTGGCAACCGATGGCTCCATCGATTACGCCTAAACGTTCCTTTAAGAAAGGAATTAACTCATTATAAACGGTTAGCCCTTTATTAACTTCACCATCTCTAACAGAAATACGTTTTCTGGGGACAACACATCTTAATTTATTATTCTTGTCGTAATATAGGTCGCATGTAAATTCATCATAAACATCATGATCTAGGTATTCTAGAAACATCAATTTATCATTTTGAAAATAAATATCTTTTAGATCATCTTCTTTTTTAATGATATAGTTGTCTATACTTCTACTACCATCAATTGGTTTGATAAACAAGGGCAACGTATACCCTCCTTTATCGTATTCTTTGGCAACAGGAATATTATTATTCTTAAAAAATTTATGGACCTCGCGTTTATTTCTACAAATCGAAACAAAGTCGAGCGAAGAAATAATCACTTTAATGCCGACTTCGAGAAATAACTTTTTATTCTTTGCCAGAAGCAAGAGTTCCGTATCGATGGTAGGAATAATCATTTTAATATCTTCCCCCAAGCATTTTTCTATAAGTATGGAGATATAGTCTTCTTCTTCTACGAAAGGAACCCTAAAATATCCATCGGCAACCAAACATGCAGCCGATAAATTAGGGCGTGCATCAGCACCGAAAACTTTTCCAGAAGGAAATAGCAATTTTAATTCCTTTTGAAAAGCCTTTAAAAGCGAAACACGTCGTCCTATGGAAGTAATTAAAATATTCATGCTCTCGCAGTTAAAATAAGATAAAAATCTGAATTAGAGGTCTTTCTTTAAAACGGATTAAAGTATGAAAAAAAAGCCAAGTAATAGTAGGTATTGGTTTAAAGGGCAGATTTTCTCTTTTAACTTCCACTAAACTCTTCCATGTTGAGAGTTTCTGATGCATTGACCCCTTCGCGTACCAGCACTTTTTTTGCGGTAAGCCATAAAATTTTAAGATCCAATAGAAAACTTAAATGGTCTACATAATATACGTCAAATTCAAATTTTTGCTCCCATGAAATAGCATTCCTACCGTTTACCTGTGCCCAACCACTAATTCCGGGACGTACATCGTGCCTTCTTTTCTGAGTACTATTGTAAAGAGGCAAATATTGAACGAGTAGGGGTCTTGGTCCGATAAGACTCATATCTCCAATAATCACGTTTAGTAGTTGTGGTATTTCATCCAAAGAGTATTTTCGAACGAAGGAACCAACTTTTGTTACTCTTTCATGAAAGGGAAGGAGATTGCCATTACTATCCTTTTTGTCGTTCATGGTCTTAAACTTGATGATAGAGAATATTTTTTCGTTTTTACCGGGTCGCTTCTGGAAGAAAAACGGTTTGCCTTTATTTACAAAGAACAAGGCACACATAACAAAAAGGAATATAGGCGACAATACTATAAATAAACCTAAACTCAGAAATAAATCTATTATTCTTTTAAAAAATTTGGAATACATTTTGGTTAATTATTCGGCAATATAGGGTCTTGCCTGGTTAGTTGGTGCTTAGTATGGTTTGCTTAATGGTCGGCCCTTCAAAGTATCAGATCAAAATTTTTAGGGGACTCCTCCAAGCTCTTATTTAAGATATGGAGCAAGTCTGCGTTAATAATATTCACATCAAATCGCTTTTCAGCATACTTTCTACTCTGTTTCCCAAACTCTTTGATTCTTTCCGGTTTTTCTAGAAAGTACAGCATTGCGGCTTCCAATGAATCAAGATTTTTAGGGCTAACTAATATTCCATTGGCGTTTTCCAGAACAGTTTCCCTGCATCCGGGTGTATCTGTGGTAATTATTGGCATACCTATGGATAAAGCTTCCAAAATAGATCTGGGAATACCTTCTCTGTAAAAAGATGGAAGAACAAAAATATCTGCGTTACTCAAGAATAATGGAACATTTTTTTGGTTTCCGTGGTAAACGATGACATTTTGTTTTACCAATTTATCTACATCTTCAAGTTTTATTGCCGAAGGAGATTTATCGGGACTACCGATTACATGAAATTCTGCCTCAGGGAATTTTTCTTTGAGATGTGTGGCCGCTTTGAGATATAACGAAATTCCTTTTTCTTCTATTAACCTAGCAACCATTATAAAACGAATAGCATCGGTGTTATTCGTGTTTTCTCTATAAGGATATTTATTTAGATTCACACCAGAACCACTAACAATAGCAGTTTCCTGAGATTTTGTAAGCAGGTTATTATTGAGGAAAAGTTGGAGGTCGTCTCTATTTTGAAAAATAACCACCTTATTTTTACGCAACGCAAAGCGATACATTTGTTTCGTCAATTTATGTAATAGTAGTGCCTTCTTCGAATTGCCGCTAAAGGTAAATCCAAGACCAGTAATTAGAGAAACTACTGGAATATTACACATTCTACCCGCTACAGAGCTATAGATAGTGGGTTTTATGGTATATGGAAAAACCACGTCTATTTCATACTGTAAAAGAAGTTTTCTAAGTGCAAGTATAGATTTTATATCCAGAATAGGGTTTAAGCCTGTTCTGGATAAAGGGAATGTGAGAGGATTGGCTCCCAAATCTTTAATCCCTTGTTCTACTGCTATCTCCATATTAGGTGCAGCTGCAAAGACTTCAAAATTCGAAGCCACCAGGCTTTCTATAAGATCACCTCTAAAGTGGATTAATGACCTTGCTGCTGATGCTACTAAGAGGATTCTTTTTTTAGTCATAATACCTCAGGCTAACGCTACAAATTTAACGATATTAATTTTGGCTAATACCTTAACGTATGCACCATGCAATAATTGTAAAAAGAAAATAATTGTAAATAATTTTCAAATGTTGGCCATAATAATCTCGGACTTACTAGGTCTTCTGGGATACATTTTCAAGAATAGAAGTATAGAAAGATTCCCAACTGCGTTTGTCCAGGTAAGAATTAAATAGTTCCCTTTTTCCCTGTGCAGGATTTTCTAGACAAGAAATAATTGCCTGGCCTAGTCCTTCTCCGTCTTCCGGATTACAGGTGTAAATCCCATCAATGGATTCTATATCCCCAGCACTAAGTGTACAGACCACTTTCTCATTAACAGACATCATCTGCAGTAATACGTTTGGAAACCCTTCTATTCTAGAAGAAATAACACAAGCACTGGCTTTATGAAAATAGGGATATACATTTTGGACGTAACCAGGAAGCTGAATTTTTTGTTCTAGTCCCAATTCATTTATTTGGTTTTGAAGGGATTCTCTGTCGGGCCCTTCTCCAAGTATTACCAGTTTAAGATCCCCTATTTTTTTCTGTATATCCCGGTAGGTGTTAATTAGAATGTCAAAACCCTTTGCAGGGGCTAACCTGCCCGCAGCAACAAGAAAGGAAGTATCTTGAAGGTCTTCTGGGAGCGGGTCCTCAGGGGATTTACTCGTATCTATTTTAAACGGATTTGAAATGACCCTAAGATTTAATTTTTTGGTGAGATTTGGTTGGGCTATAATCAATTGATCTTTCATATACGAAGTCTGACAAACAACCAGGTTTGCATATTTATAGCCAAGCTTATAGAAAAAGGAGTAGATTTTTAATTTGTAGCCGCTTAGTAATTTAAATATAGAGTTAGACTCCCTTAGAATAACATATGGGTTACCAAGTAAACCCAAATTTTTGGCAAATCCGATAGTGCCATTTATTACAGATTGGGATGTAAAGGTATAGTCAAATTGTATCTTATTGTTTCTCCTAAGATGTGGAAGTAACCATAAAACACCTTTAAAATAATTATTAAATGGCAAATAGGTAATGGTTACTTCTGGTTTCAGATGCTCCCATTGACAAGAGTATTTTCTTGTCAGAATAATGACATGACATTCCTGATTCTTCTTTACTAAGAATTCTACAAATGTTTTAGCGATTAGTTCTGATCCATGGAGGGTATCAGCCGGAACTACAAAGAGCCACTTTTTTTTGTTCATTACACTATTCTAATCTCGGCAGATGCCATTGAACTTACTATGTTGTATATTTTATTTACTAGCACTAAGTGTATTTTGAACAAGAACGTTCCATTTCTCGCCAACAGAGTTTATAGAAAACTTCTCTAACGCCAATGGAGCATTGGAGTTAAATTTTCTTCTAAGATCTGTATCCTCTATTAGTTTTTTCAACCACTTAACCATTTCTTCTTTGTCTTGGTTTTTCACCAATATGCCGTTATGAAGGTGCGTAATTATGTCAGAAGGACCGGAAATACAGTCATAGGCAATACATGCTGTGCCTTGAGACATGGCTTCAAGTAAAACCATTGGTAAACCTTCGTACCTGGAACTTAAAATGAAAATTTCCGCATTTGCTAGTCTTTCTTTAATATCTGTTTGAAAGCCGGTAAAAATAATCTTTTTTTCCAGTTTTCTATTCTCCACCATGTTTCTTAATTCTTCTAATCCTTTTTCTCCGCCACCGATAATCTTCAAGCACCACTCGGAATTGTCGGCAAGCGCTTCTTCTGCTATATCGATTAGATTATCAAAGCCTTTGTGAAATATCCTATTCAGGTCTCCTACCGCCAGTATTTCTTTTTTGCGCTTTTTTGGTTCGTCCTGAGAAATGACATCGAAGGAACACGGATTGGGCATTAGATAGGTTTTTGGATTCCTGGCTTTAAAAAAATCGGCGTCGAAATCCGTAAGAATAGTAACTGCATCGGCATATTTATAGAAATTATTCCATAGCAAATTTTTGAACGGGTTGGGCTTTGCCAAATGATTGTTGTGCTCCGAAACAATTATTGGAATTTTATAAATTCTTGAAATAGGTATTGTCATTAGCCCTAACAAATGAATGTGCGAGCTGATAATATCAGGTCTATTGCTTTTTTTTCTGTAAAACTTCAGTAAGCCAAAAAAGCCGTTTACAATTACCGACTGAAAAAACGGATGTCTATGAAGCTTAATCCTTTCTATATTTTTATCTAATGGATATTTGTCAGATCCTTGAAAGGTTATTATTCGAATTTGATAATTTTGATTTTGTAAATAATTTGCGAGCAAGCTTACTACTCTTTCGGCGCCTCCTCCACTCATTTTATTAATTAGAAAATCAATCTTCGTTTTAGTCATTTAGTTGGGTCAGTTATTGTTAATTTCTGTGTTTATTTAAAAACGCCTTTTAATTTAAATAGTGATTGTTATTACAGTAAATTGATGTTACCAAATAATATTGAATGCATAGAAGCCGTTACATTAAAATAATTATACGGATTATTGAAATTATGCAATGTTATTATTAATCATTTTAAAGCATTACTTTGGTTTTGACACTAATGCACTTCAAATAAAGAAACTACGCCTATATGAATTTGACAATCCATACCCAATTAGGTCCATTTCTCCATCTAATAAACTTGAAAGATATAAACTTATTTTACGAGCCTCAAGAAATAAATAATTCTGATACGGATACAATAAAATGATTAAGTCTATTTTTACACCCAAAATAATCAAACCGAAGAGTTTATTAGAAGTTTTATTTCATACGAAGTTTGCCAATATTCTTAACTTTCTAGCAATAAAAAATGAGTCTTAAATCCAAAGCGCTAACGGGTATTTTATGGACGTTTTCTCAGCAGTTTAGTGTTAAGGGATTATCCTTTATTGTACAGATAATATTAGCTCGGCTCTTGCTACCTGAAGTCTACGGATTGATTGCCATTGTAGGTATTTTTGTAGCCATAGGAAGAAATCTAGTAGACGGAGGAATGACTTCTTCCTTGATCAGAACAATTGATGCTGATCAAAGGGATTATTCAACCGTGTTTTTTCTGAATCTGATTGCAAGTTTTGTGTTGTATAGCATACTATTTGTTTGTGCTCCCTATATTTCAAGCTTTTTTGAACTACCGCAGTTAACGGCCTTACTAAGGGTTTATACCTTGTCCTTTATAATTCAAGCCTTGGCAAATGTTCAGACTACCCGTTTAACAAAAGAGTTAAATTTTAAGTTACAGATGTACATGCAAATTCCGGCAACGATATGCGGAGGTATTGTTGGCGTGCTTTTGGCCTATTCAGGATATGGTGTTTGGAGTTTAGTAATGATGTATTTAACAACAACCACGGTGTTTATGGTTCAACACTGGTTTCGTACCGACTGGCGTCCTGATTTTATTATTGATAAAGAAAAATTAAAGTACCATTTTAATTTTGGTTATAAAGTTACCTTGTCTGGTTTGGTTACAACGGCTTACCATCATTCCTACACCTTGATAATTGGAAAACTGTTTTCGGCAACGCAATTAGGTTTTTACAACCAGGCGAATACCCTGAGAATGTTTCCTGTGCAAAACCTTACGGATGCCCTTGGAAAGGTAACTTATCCAGTATTTTCCTCTATTCAGGAAGACAACCAACGCTTAAGGGCAATGTTTAAGAAAATAACCTCTGCTGTTTTCTTTATCGTTGCACCTATGATGCTTTTCTTAGTTATAATTGCCGAACCCCTTTTTCGATTAGTATTAACAGAAAAATGGCTGCCTTCCGTTCCTTTTTTCCAAATATTGGCGTTGAGTGCCATTGTTTATCCAGTAAGTATGTATAATTTGAATATTATACTGGCAAAAGGGAGAAGTGATTTGCACCTAAAAATGGAATTGATAAAGAAACTTAGTTCCATCATGTTTTTGTTGTTAATTATCCCTTTCGGCATATGGGGAGCCATCTATGCGCAATCAATAAGTATGCTAATTCACGCATTTGTCAATGTCTATTATTGTGGTAAGCAAATAGACTATCCTGTGCAGAAACAAATAGTAGATGTCTTGCCCATATTTGGTTTATGCTGTGTGATATCTGTGGTAACTTATCTGTTAGATACCACTATTTTTAGCACCTATTTCGAAGGGGACTTGGTACGGATACTATTAAATTTTATATTCTTTTTCGCCCTGTATATTGTATCTTCTAAAATGCTTCGATTTACGGGCTTTATGGAACTTATAGCTATCGGGAAGCAAGGTATCTCGAAGGCTACAAAAAAATAACAATTTGGAATTTTAATAAAAGACTATGAAGATCAATATAGCAGGAGACTTTGTTATAACCAGCGACTATAAGATAGATACCGATCTTATAGATTTGTTCGGGAAATCCGACTTCAACCTTGTTAACCTTGAGGCTCCTGTAACAAGTTCGACCTCTACAATAATAAAAACAGGGCCACATATAAAGTCTGATTATGATGGCACGAAAAGGGCACTGCAGAAACTCGACATAGATCTTGTGACTCTGGCGAATAACCATGTGTTAGACTATGATGAGCAGGGAGTTCTAGACACACTTGCTTTTTGTAATGAGTATAAAATTGATACTGTCGGGGCGGGTGCTACTCTAGAAGAGGCGTCAAAAACATATTACTATGATTCAGAGGGGGGGCGAATAGCAATTATTAATTTTGCTGAAAATGAATGGGCAAGTGCTAAAAAGAATGCTGCAGGGGCTAACCCAATGGATCTTATTGACAACGCGAAACAAATTCAGGATTCAAAGACTAAAGCCGATTTTGTTTTTGTAATTATACATGGAGGCCACGAGTATTATAATTTACCTAGCCCACGGATGCAAAAGCAGTACCGCTATTATGCGGAATTTGGAGCAGATTTAGTTGTAGCACATCATACGCATTGTATTAGTGGCTTTGAAGTTCATAAAAACGTTCCGATATATTATAGTCTGGGTAATTTCCTCTTTACTACCAACAGCAAATACGTCGATTGGTATACTGGTTTAGTTTTAGAAGTTGAACTTAAGGATAAGAAAATCAAAACGAAGATACATCCGGTAAGACAATCTAAAGACACTTTTGAATTACGTTTGCTCCGTGGGGAGGAGAAAGAAACTGTACAAGAACATTTTGATTCTTATAGTAATACAATTCAGAATCAAGAAAACCTCATGAAGGAATGGAACCGTTTTATAGAACTAAAGTATCCTAACTACATCTATAATTGGTCTCCAATGTCGTTTATAAAGAATCGTTATGTCAGAGCTATATTGGGCAGATTAAGGTTTAATGGTTTAAATAGTAGGGGAGTGGCCATCTTATTGAACATGATGCGCTGTGAGGCACATGCGGACCTGTCTAAAGCAGTAACCCAAAAATATTTAAACGAGAAGTAGCTGTTTGTATCTATTCAATGTTAATTGCATCAAATGGGTCTAAGGTAGACCTATAAAGTTAATTCTGACTTTTTCTGGTATTTCCTCCGAGCGCGGAATATTGAGCTTACGTATCATTGCGAATTCAATAAATAGGAATGGCAGATGTATTTTCTGTCGTAAAAATTAATGCAGACCTATCATTTATGGTCGATGTCTAGTTTTAGTTCCTTACCTAGTTTTTCATCCCAAATTTTGGGGGTAAATGGTTCATCCCCGCCACCATGATGAAAGGTGAGTTCTCCAAAAAATAATTGTCCGTCTACGTCATACCAGTCTGCACGGACATAGCAGAATGGTTTAGCCAAGACCTTGGAAAGCTGAATCATTTTCTCAAGTGTTTTTGGTTTCTCAATGTCATCTTCGCTAGACCTGGTAAAACCTCCATCCTTATTTGGCATATCCCATTGATAAGGTTCTCTCACCCAATCCTTAGAATACCAGTTTCGGTAGTGATGATCTGTCCCCCTTCCCATATCTACCTGAATCATGCGAACTTCTCCATTGAAGCAATGTAATTTATAGTCAAAAGGGATGTTTCCATTTTTATCTTGCAATAGCTTTTCTACTATAATTCGGGGCTTGATATCCTTGTATTGGGTCTCTTTTGATTTCCAGTAATAATTTTTTTTCAAACGATTTCTCAAATCCTCTTGCACATCATTCCAGTCTACCTCAGACTTATTTCTTACAAAGATACCTCCTCCACTATCATGGTTCGCTTTGATAATAACCGGTGTGTCTGGCAAGTTTTCGGGAATTATATCTTTTGGATTAAGCGTACTGTAGTATAAGGGCACCAAGTATTCCTTGCCCACTTTTTCTTCTATATAATCTCTTACAGCGTATTTGTCGGCACATATGGTATGTAGAGGGCTATGGTGATTCAGTTTTAACCATACAATTTTTTCATTGAGACCGATAGGGTTGTCTAAGTTTAGCTTGCGATTGTGCTTTTTTCTAAATCGGTTTTGAAGAATTATTTTTTTTGGGACCAGATGATATTTCAGCCAGTTAAATCTATCGCGAACAAAATTGCCAAGTACAGTTTTGTGGTATAAGGTTTTATGAATGGTAAAAGGCATGAAGATTAATTTTGCTTAATTAAGTAAAGTAGACGGTTTATTGCTAGTCACAAATTCTTGAACTCTCTCATTCTCCGACATGTCCTTTAATCTAAAATACACAAACATGGATACAAAAATAAAGTAGAAGACCGTGAAGTACTGATGGCTAGTCATTAGGGCTAAGACTAGCACCATGGAAATATAAAAGATTTCAGGGCGCGTTTTAAAAAAGGAAAAGCTCTTGGTTAATAAATAACCATAAATTCCCAGCATCAGGAGTAAAGGAAGAATACCGGCTTCTCCTAGTACCATTAAAAACGAGTTATGTGCGCCAGGCAAGCCATTATATTTATCCGACAATTTACGGTACCCATTGCCTAAAAAGGGTTTGTCTAATATCATGTCATAGTACAAAGCCCAAGTTTCATCTCGTGTACCTTTCTTAATTACTTTAGTCTGAACTTGTTCTGTGCCAAAAATACTTTGGAAAGCAGTAAATCGCTCTTTGTTCAAGGTCAGGCTTTCCGAAAAGGTAAATAACAATATAAGTACAAAAACCCCTATTGCCGGGACCTTGATATTCCTTCTGCTCTGAATCATAGCGAAAAGACTTATTATAAGCCACACTACAATAAAAGTTCTTGAAAAGGTCAGTATTCCTGCCAATGTAAAAATAAACTGTCCTGCATACTTCCAGGTACGGTTGTATATAGAGAACGAAATGGCATAGCCAACCAAACAAATTTGCCCAGCGAAATTTGGATTTAAATAAAATCCACTAAATCGACCGTAGTCAGCACTAAAATTTGCATTTGCCGTGGGAAAAATGATGGCATTAATCAAAACACTTACTGCACCAATCAAAACGATATAGTAAATATCCTTTGTTGTCGTTCTTTTGGCAACTTCGGCCCCACACACTGCTACAATCATAAAGCGAATAAATTCTTTTATAAAATGATTGTTATGATCAATATGCGTATAATTCAGAGAGCTAATAAGGAAATAAAGTAAACCCAGGACTATAAAGGGTATTAATGGCTTGCTTTTGGCCCTGATAAAAACAAAATATCCCAAGAGTAACAAGGAAGAGGCATAGCTGGCCAAGGATCCTAGTGTCCCTCCGAAATACTTTAGCATATAACTAGGAATATTACAAAGGAGTAAAAATAAAATGGCGTACTTTATAATTTTCATTATCTACCGAAGAATTAATCAAACTTTATGTAGAATAGGACACTTCTATCCGAATGTCATTTCATTATTTATAAAGCCATTCTGATCGACTTGCACTTGTTTTAAAACAGGTAATTGAATAGCCTAATTGTTTGAACGCTAAATTAAACGTAATATGATAACTTTTAAATTATTAAAGGTAAAATCAACAAAAAAACTGCTGATAGGTCATAGGGTATAAGCATAAAGAAGACTAAATCGCCAGGAGGGTACCTTGGATAGAAATCGAAAAAAGATAAGCTGTAGTTACTTTAGACAATTTTCAAGTAGTTCGTCCCATTGTTTTACAACAGCTTCTACTTCATATTTTTTTACGCTTTGTACAGCCTTCTCGCCAAAGGCAACACGTTTTTCCCGGTTGTTCATCAGGACATTGAGTTTGTCTGCCATTTCTTTAACATCATTCATAGGAACAATAAACCCATTTTTATCGTTTTCAATCATTTCTGAGGGCCCGGTAGGACAATCGGTAGACACGCAAGCCAAGCCAAAATGCATGGCCTCAATTAATGCGTTAGGGAAGCCTTCATAAATAGAACTGAAAGCAAAAATTTTGGATTTGTTGTATAGTAAGTGAATGTCCTTTTGTCTTCCCAAGAGAACAACCTTATCCTTGAGGTCCAATTCTTCAATGAGTTGTTCATATTTTTCTCTATTTGGTCCTTCTCCCGCAATTACCAATTTCCACTCTTTATTATTGGTTTTTGAAAAAGCTTTTATAAGAATGTCCTGAGCTTTCTGGTTTGCCAACCTACCTGCATTTAATACGATATTTTCTTTTGGAATTGTAGTACTTCTTTTTTCTGTTAAGTCGGCCGAAATTGGATTTGGAAGTATGCGCAATCTGTCTTTCTTAATCTTGGATGTGTAGTAACTTTTTATTGTTTCCGTTTGCACCACAACATAATTCGATTTAGGATATGTAAAGGATCGCAACTGCTGCCATATCCTGGGAATTTTTTCCGAAAAGGGATTGTTCCTTTCGCTTATAATTACCGGAATCCTGTTGTATTTGGCAACTAGAGTAGTAAGAATATTAGCTGAGGTTAAAAAACTAATTAATAGCTTCACTTCGTATTGAATGGTCAGGCTATGAATTCTTTTCAAAAGGTGGTAATTATTTTTAAGTCCATCAAAGGCATTACTACTTGGTTCAATATGATCTACACAATGTACCACCGTGACCGATTTATCTAAATCGTAATATCTTTTGGTCTTAGTGAAGGTGATTATGACAATGTTGTATTTTGAGGAAAGAGCGTTTGCAAGGGTAGTTACAACTCTTTGTGCACCGCCCATATTTAAGGCCGGTAGAACAAAAGCAATTTTTGGCTTGTTCATATAATCGGTATAAATGCTATTTAGAATTCTCTTGTTGGGTGCCGATTAAAATACAGAAGTAACGCCTGATACTTCCAAAATAGGCTCTTAAACAAAACACCTTACATACGGCGCAAAGATCATCATATTTAATCATAACCATAAATATAATATGTAAAGTGATAGAGAAAGTAGGTGTATACCACTTCCATCTTAAAAAATACTATCTAGGCTGAGACTCGATCGGATTGGTTTTTTGAGAAATACTCTTTAAAATTCACACGCAAATAGGGGGAATTGACAACAACTATGGCTCTAGTAAGACACTCGAGCCCAGAACAAAAAAAGAGGCTAAATAAGCCTCTTTCTTTACTTCGGTAATTGTATAGTTTTGTTTACTGCAGGGTTAGGTAATGCAGAAACTCATCTAAATTGGTATATCCATCTCCATTAGGATCTTGATTTCCATCCGATCGACTAGATGGATTTAATCCATTTGCTTCTTCCCATCGATCGTCAATTCCATCCCTGTCATTGTCTTCATAAGCCTCGCCACCACTAAGGTTCGGATAGCCCCCAAATTCAGAAATAGAATTTATAAGTCTACCAGTTCTATTCTCAGCCCAATCAATTAATCTACTATCTACTGCATCAATTTTTTGTAAATTAGCTCCAACATTATTGAGAACATTGTCTTCCACCTTATTTGCGCCTAATGGTATAATCCCCGAATTAAAATTGCGGCTACTTCTAAGAAAGGGATTTAATTCAGAAGAAACAGTAGCAAAAGATCCATTTAGAGTATTGTTGTGGATGTAGGCCTTGGTTAGGGATATTTTTCCATCCGGGCAATTGTTTTGTGAAGCAGAAAGCTTTATTGTGTAACTCTCGGCACTCAGATTAGGGTTCGTTTTATAAACATTTCCTATAATATCGAAAGCATTTTCATAGGTGGGCACGGTAGCAGCTCGATAACCATATACCACATTATTAATCATTTCAAAACTAGAGGTACAAGTAGAACTTCTGAGGTTTCTTTCTACGTTATTTACAAATAGATTTTGATAAACCGAAATGTTATTTGCGTTATTCCATAAAAGAAGTCCAAATTTATGTTGTGCAGAAATATTCTCTCCGATAATACTATTTTGTATGGTTACGTTGCGCACATTGCTACCGCTTCCAATTCCTCCGATTTCTACAATTTCGTCTTTACCCCAAGTGATACTGACGTGATCAATTATTACATTTTCCGTCCTGTTTCCTCCAAAGCCTAATATACGAAGTCCGTCTTCATTGGTTCCAGAGGTATTCGGGCCAGGTCTTATTCGGATATGCCTAACAATTACATTAGACGCTTCTATGCGCAGCTCGGCTCCTTCAATTGCTATACCATCACCAGGAGCAGTTTGCCCTGCAATAGTTACATTACCTGAAGATCTTGGTATCTTTAAGTAGTCATTGCACTTAATCGTACCACCTACCTTAAATACGATGGTTCGAGGAACCGTCATTAATAATGCTGCTCTAAGACTTCCAGAACCACTATCATTTAAATTGGTCACTTCAACCACAGTTCCTCCTCTTCCTCCAGTTGCATTTTTACCAAATCCTTCGGCCCCAGGGAAGGCTTTTAGCTCACCCATGTCCGTTATAATTTTGTTTGGATTTTCTTTTACAGAAACACTGACAAACCCCACTTCCTGAGAAACGATCCCGTTCTCATTAGTATATTCTGCTGTATAGGAAAAGTCGTTCTCATTAGCTTCAATTGTTGAAGGTCGGAAGGATAAGGTGTTATCTTCATTAATAACCACTTCACCATTGTCTGGCTGGGTAGTTTCGATAATGGTTACCCTGTCCATATTATTGAAAGTATCGTTTGCCAGGACATCTAAAACAATACTAACATCGGAAGTTAATTCGTAACTATCATTAACAGTTGTACCATTATTCTCATCAGGTTCAATGCTAGGCGTGTTTTCACTTTCTTCATTGACAATAACTTCAATGACCTCTTCTTCCTCATTGTTGTTAATGGATATCTGATACTTGTCATTTCTTACAAAAGTTCCTATCAACAGTTCTTTATCCACCGATGTATAATCGGCTAATAAATCTGTGTCTTTGGAACAAGAACAAATCGTCAGAAAACTACAAAGAAAATATAGCACGCTTTTTGGGGTTAAGGCGTTTAAATTCATGTATAAGATAGGTTAAGTATTCGTATTTCTAGATTTGGGTTTTATAAAACTATTCAAAAAAACTCAAATCATCGTTAAAAACTATTGTATTTTCGATGAAATACATGATTATACAAAAACTTCATACGGAGGAAGAGATGTCTTTGGATTTCGGTTTTATATTTAATCGATGAACTACACTTTTTTTTAACTTTTTAACCAATTTTTTTCATTGAACCCAAAGCTTTTTGTTTAGTCAAAAAAAAAAAATCTCGATATAGATATATCGAGATTTTATTCGTTTTTGGTTAGGAGAGGTAATCTTATAATCTGCCGTCTACCTTTTCGCCTAATATTCCTTTAACATCGTATAAAATTCCATTTTCGACTAATCTGGACCGAAGATCGAGCTTTAAAAATTCGTGGTGTCCTACTGCCAATACAGCAGCATGAAATTTTTTATCCGAAAGGGTAGAACATATTTCCAGACCAAACTCGTGCATCACTTCTTCCGGGGAAGCCCAAGGATCATAGACGGTAACTTCGGTTCCGTAGGATTTAAGGTCTTCGATAACATCTACAGCTTTGGTATTTCTAACGTCCGGACAGTTTTCCTTAAAGGTTATTCCCAATACCAGGATTTTAGCTCCTTTAATTTTAAATTCTTGTTGAACCATAAGTTTGACGACTTCCGATGCGACATATTTTCCCATACTGTCATTAAGACGTCTTCCCGCGAGTATTATTTCGGGATGGTAACCAAATTGCTGTGCTTTTTGAGCCAAATAGTAGGGGTCAACCCCAATACAGTGCCCGCCAACCAGACCAGGTTTAAAGGGTAAGAAATTCCATTTGGTTCCTGCAGCCTCCAAAACTTGCTGTGTATCAATATCCATTAAATTAAAGATCTTGGCAAGTTCGTTGACAAAAGCAATATTGATATCTCTTTGGGAATTCTCTATTACCTTTGCAGCTTCTGCGACTTTTATGGAGGGTGCCAGATGTGTTCCTGCAGTGATTACAGATGCATAGAGGTCGTTTATAACAATGGCAATTTCTTTTGTAGAGCCAGAGGTGACTTTTAAAATTTTCTCAACGGTATGCTCCTTATCACCTGGATTTATTCGTTCAGGGGAGTAGCCCGCAAAGAAGTCTTTATTATAAGATAAACCACTTACTTTCTCCAGCACTGGAATACATTCTTCCTCTGTAACCCCAGGATATACCGTAGATTCGTAGACCACAATATCTCCTTTTTTCAAGACGCTACCAACGGTTTCACTAGCCTTAAACAGAGGGGTTAAAATTGGTCTATTGGTATTGTCGACAGGAGTAGGAACTGTTATAATAAAGAAATTGCATTCTGCTAATTCTTCTAACTTATCCGTACACTTTAATCCTATTTCCGAACTATTTTCTTTTTTTAGGACCTTTTGCAGAGTCTCATTATCCACTTCCTGTGTAGAATCAATACCATTAGATAGTTCTAAAATTCTATCCGCATTAATGTCAAAACCTACGACAGCATATTTGGTTGCAAACAATCTGGCCAAAGGTAAACCCACATAGCCTAACCCTATTACTGCAATTTTCTTGTCTTTCATACTAACTGTTTATTCTAATGAATACCGATTTTATCGAGGCAAATTTTCCCAATACCAAGCCACGGCATTTTTTAATCCTGTATTAATATTAAATTGGGGATTATATCCTAAAAGTCTTTTCCCTTTATCAATAGATGCGAGGGAGTGCGGTACGTCTCCTAATCTATTTGGACCATGAATTGCCTTAATTTTTATAATGTCGGCGTCAAACTCAGATAAATAATTCTTTAATAGTTCCACGAGTTGGTTTAAATCCGTTCGTTCCCCGTAAGCCACATTATATACCGTATTTAAAGCATCTTCGTTTTCGGTCATCATTGCCCGAATATTCATTTCCAGTACGTTATCAATATAAGTGAAATCTCTAGAATAACTTCCATCTCCATTGATTACAGGCGATTCGTGACGCATAAGTTGCATAACAAACTTTGGTATGACGGCAGCGTAGGCACCATTGGGATCTTGCTTCCTTCCAAAAACATTGAAATATCGAAGACCAACAGTGTCAAGACCATAGGTCTTACTGAACACATCCGCATATAATTCGTTAACATATTTCGTTATCGCGTAGGGAGAAAGGGGGTTGCCAATACGCTCTTCTATTTTTGGCATTTCTTTTGAATCTCCATAGGTTGAAGAACTGGCGGCATAGATAAACCGTTTTACTTTTGCTTCTTTTGCTGCTACAAGCATATTTAAGAATCCACCAACATTGACCTCGTTACTGGTGATAGGATCTTTAATGGATCTGGGAACAGAACCTAAAGCAGCTTGATGTAAAATATAATCTATGGATTGTGTAGCTGTGGTACATGTTTCTAGATCTCTGATGTCTCCTTCAAGAAGTTCAAAATTTTCATTCGATAGAAAGGGCTCAATATTACTCTTTTTTCCTGTTGCAAAGTTGTCTAAACACCGAACATAATTACCGTGTTTTAATAAGATTTCGCAAAGATTAGATCCGATGAAACCAGCTCCTCCTGTTACGAGAATATTTTTATGGTTAGGAATCTTTAGGGCTTTTGGGTTCATTTTTATACTGTATAGTTGGCTTCGTACAGAGCAGGAAAATTGCGTTTACCTCAGATAAATTCTTCTTAATTGGAGGATTTTAGCGCATTGTAAACTTCCATACACTGATCCATTAATTCTGTGTCGCACTCTGCTTTTTTATATTCTGTTGGTTTAAAGGGTTTACTTGGTTCTTCCGAAAAATTATATCCCAAAAAGGATGCTATTCGTTTATAGTTGTCATTGGGACTTTCGATAAGATCTTCGAAGCATACCATCAAATGACTTTCGTCTTTGTTTTCAAGAACGTAGCTGTAGTAGTTTAGCCAAATACTCAACCAATAATTTATGCTATTACGGGCGTATTTAGTTCTATCTATTTCGAATCTATTGGTCAAAAGAAATGGCTTGTGATTTAAGCCAAACTCGTGGTGTCCTAAAAAATTGAAATATTCCAAATTAAATGGGTCCTCTGAATGGTCCTTGGAGAAATTTTTATCTAATTTCATTA
Source organism: uncultured Eudoraea sp. (assembly GCA_964636005.1). GTDB lineage: Bacteria > Bacteroidota > Bacteroidia > Flavobacteriales > Flavobacteriaceae > Eudoraea. The sequence continues at coordinate 7,680 of CAZWPZ010000104.1, read as the reverse complement.
GGGAAGATGCGTGTGACAGAGGGTGCCTAAATAAAAGGATTATTTTGCTGTTTTCAAGTTTTTCTAGTGTAGATATTCGAAGAATATTGTTGTTGTTTTTTGAGATATATCGATTCTTTTTTTTGGCAAGACAAATAAGAGCTATATACGTCTGGTACTTCTTAATTATTTCGTCGTCAGGACTATGTGGTTTAAGCCCATCAGCAACAATATAAGAGTCATTTAAAAAAGCCTTCCAGAAAAATTCATCAAACTCCTCAGGGGAATTACCATCTATTACAATCCCATCTTTATGAGCTCTTTCATGAGACTCAATTTTAGAAACCTTATTCCAAAGATTGGGACAAAGCAGAAAGGGCATATTGGCATACTGTAGGGAAGCATAAAGTCCTGAACTATATATTTTCCTCATAACAGCCGTGGTACCCGACCTAGCAAGTCCTGTTACAAAAACAGATTGATCTACGTGCAGGTCTTTTATTTTAGAACCGTTGATGATTTCTTCCATTTCCAATGTGGCTTTGGATATACCATAATTGGATAGATAAAAACGATGCAAAAACTTGTCCGTTTTGCTATAGCTTGCCATACCTTTTCTTTATCATTATATAGAAAACTACCGTTACCACAGGTAACAAGAGTCCCCACCAGGTAACCAATATGTTAGGATTGAGAGTAGGGCTGAGGTTTTGTAAAATAAATAGGCTAAAAAAGGGAGAAACAAACAGTACTATTCCCAATATTAATTTCCCAAGTCCTTTTAATTGTATGGGAATTAATTGCATAAGTTCCTTTTGCCTTTCCTCATCTGTCAGGTTTTTATCTGACATGACTCGGAACTGCTCTTTATATGCTTGTAAAAGTTCGTCAAGGGAACTTTTTACCTTTGATTTCTCAAACAGTATACAAGAGATAACTGTGAGAACTATTAGTACAAGAAACGGCAATTTAACCCTTGTTTGATTTGCCTTTGATAAAACCAAAGAATCGCTTTAGCGGAAGCCAAAAAACGGCTACAAGAAAGGCGAAAATCGTTAAAAATATTCCTGAAATTATCGCAATAATACCTCCACCGAGGCCTGGGCCTAAATATAAAAACATAATTATTATTTTTAGTTTATTATTCTACTCCAAAACATGCTGGAGATATACTCTTCATTAAGTCTTTTTACGTATTCCATTTTCATATTTATGGAATCCCCGATGATAACTCTTCCCTGATTAGTCTCCTCTATAAAGATATCACCATTATTTAAAATATCGCATCTTCCTGAAGTATAGGTATGAATATTTTCACTAGTGAATAATCCCGTATACGGCGTGGAGATACTGTCATTTTTCAAATGATAGATATAGGCGTTGTTAGTCTTTCTCTCTTTGGGAAAATATAAATTTTCTGATGTTAGCCTCGGATCAATGATACTTTCTTCTCGTAGAACATCATTTCCGAATACTAAAATTTTATCTTCATCAATGAAATCAGCATCGTGTTGATTATACCAAGGCCCCGACTTAAGCCATAGTATTTTGTTCGTTCTGGGCCTGTATAGAAATATTGCACTTAGGTTTCTACAAGAAACTAAGAGGTCGCCTTTTTCCCAATACTCTGTAGTACTAAGCGCTGGCTGAATATCATTGAGGTGAATAGGGTCGCTATTGGTTTGTCCCTTAGAAACAATTAAGTCCTTATACCCATTTTCTATTAAAATAGTTAAAACAGACTTGTCAAATAGTTCTTTGCCAGTATTCGGATCAATCTTAGTAATATGATCATCCAACAGAGTCTTTTGATAGTCTTCCGGATTTTGAGGAAGATAGTCAAATGTATCAGAAATAAAGGGTCTTGAGCATACAAAGGCATTGCCATCTGCATCTAATTCCATCGTATGATGGTAGGTTTTGTCATTCTTTAACCAAACAACGTCACTTTTGCTATCAATTCTAGCCATAAGGCTGGTAAGTTGTGAGGTAAATAATAGACTGCTATCTTTTAGCAAAAGGGGATGCATCAAATAAAGGTCACTGCCTCTAGCGGGTCTTCTGGGGTTAAGATTGTTATAAGCCTTTTCATAAAGTTCCTCGTTGTCCGGAGCCCATTGTTTAATAAGGGATCCGTCGTTTAAATCGATAAGATCGAACTTTTGGTTGAAAGGTTCTTCCTTATAGGTCACTAAAAGTTTAGGATATTTTGAGTCACTAAGATCTGTCTTATGATCGAGTCCATCGACAGCATTGGAATTAAGGACATAAAATTCTGGAGCAGCAACGACTTGCTTGATGTAGGATGGAATTTCTGCCATAAATTTAAGTGGTTTGGCCATAAAACCTAACCTAGCTTTTCCACCATCCTTGGAACCGTAAATATTCCTTATGCTGGACGCAAGCAAGACCGAAAAAATCAGCAAACCAACAATACCAATAAATAAAAGTCGCAATTTTCTCATAGTTCAAAGAAAGGCACTAATTGCTTTAAGTGAAATGAATTTTGTTATTATTCGATTAATACTTCAAATCATCGATTAATATCCCATTAAAATACTTTTAACGAATATTAAGGCACAATATTATCTTATCTAACGCCCAAACCAATTAAGTAATCATTCCCGCCGCAACTGTCTCATTCGTGGTGTCATCGACTAAGATAATGCTCCCTGTAGTTCTATTTTCTCTGTAAGGATCAATCATTAATGGTTTTGTAGTTCTGATCTTTACTTTTGAGATGTCATTCATACAGAGATCTTTGTTTTCGGTATCTCTACCAAGCGTATTAATGTTGATCTTGTAAACCACCTCTTTAATCATTGCTTTTTGTTCGTTAGAGGTATGTCTGATGGTATATTTCGCTCTTGGTTTGGCGGGGTTATTATGCAACCAGCACAACCAAACTTCAATGTCCTGTGATGCTTCCGGAACATTAGTGCTTCTTACAATCATGTCTCCACGTGCGATATCAATATCATCCGTCAGGGTAAGGGCAACAGACATAGGTGCAAATGCTTCATCAATTTCACCTGAAGGACCCTGTATAGATTGGATAACAGAGGTAAAGCCAGAAGGCATTACCGTAACTTCATCCCCCTTTCTTAATACACCTCCGGCGATTCTGCCAGCATATCCTCTGTAGTCTATGAATCCATCGCGTTGTGGTCTTAAGACGGTTTGAACAGGAAAGCGCGCATCCACCTTATTAATATCGCTACTAATATGAATCGTCTCTAAGGTATGCAAAAGAGCTCCACCTTGATACCAAGGCATGTTTTCGGATCTGTTTACAACATTATCACCCAACAAGGCACTTATGGGTATAAAACGGATATCCATCACTATGAATTTTGAGGAAAATGCCTCGAACTGCTTTATAATGTCGTTGTATACTTCTTCTGAAAAATCTACAAGATCCATCTTATTAATGCAGACAATAACATGGGGTATGTTTAAAAGAGACGCAATAAATGCATGTCTTTTGGTTTGCTCAATAACCCCGTGTCTGGCGTCGATTAGAATAATGGCAGCATTCGCGGTAGAAGCACCAGTAACCATGTTTCTGGTATATTGGATATGACCAGGGGTGTCTGCAATAATAAATTTGCGCTTTGGTGTGGTGAAATATCGGTAGGCGACATCAATCGTAATTCCCTGTTCCCTTTCATCTCGTAGTCCATCCGTAAATAAAGCTAAATCTACTCCATCATGCCCTCTTTGTTTGCTTGTATTTTCAATGGCTTCTAATTGATCTTCAAAAATGGACTTAGAATCATATAATAGACGACCAATTAAGGTACTTTTTCCATCATCTACACTACCAGCTGTAGTAAATCGTAATAATTGATTGTTATTTATTTCCATATTCTTATAGTGTTTAAAAATACCCCTGTTTTTTTCTGTCTTCCATTGCATTTTCAGAACGCTTGTCATCGGTTCTGTTTCCTCTTTCGGTCTGCCTCATAGAGGATACTTCCTGAACAATTTTTTCCAGGGAATCTGCTTCAGATTCAATTCCGCCTGTGATAGTAATATCTCCCAAGGTTCTAAATCTAATTTTCCGAACTTCTATTTTTTCATTTTCCTGCAAGGTCAGAAATTCTGAGTTGGGAATCCAGGAGTCATTTCTCCAGACAACTTCTCGTTCATGGGCAATATAGAGCGAGGGTATTTCTATCTGTTCTCTTTTTATATAGTTCCAAACATCCATTTCGGTCCAATTACTTATGGGGAAAACCCTGAAATGTTCTCCTTCAAAGTGATTCCCATTGAAAATATTCCATAGTTCTGGTCTTTGGTTTTTTGGATCCCATTGTCCAAAATCATCACGATGGGAGAAAAAACGCTCCTTGGCTCTTGCTTTTTCCTCATCTCTTCTTCCTCCGCCAATGGCACAGTCAATTTTGTTTTCTTCTATGGTGTCTAAAAGCGTAGTTATTTGCAGGGCATTTCTGGTTGCATGCTTTCCCTGTTCTTCAGCTACTCTTCCTTTATCAATGGATTCTTGAACCAACCCAACGAGTAACCTTGCGTCCAGTTCTTTTACCAGGTCGTCCCGAAATTTAATGGTTTCTGGGAAATTATGCCCAGTATCTACATGCATCAATGCAAAGGGTATCTTACTAGGGTAGAAGGCTTTTTTGGCTAAATGTGTCACTACAATAGAATCTTTTCCTCCTGAAAAAAGAATAACAGGATTTTGAAATTGAGCCCATACTTCTCTCAAAACATAAATAGCTTCAGATTCTAATTCATCTAAATAATTTAAAAAATACTTACTCATTTTTTTAGAGTTAATTTGTTTTTAATCTTTTCATATATTAATACTGCTGCGTCCTCTGCCGAATTTTTATCTGATACAATAATATCTGGTTTTTCTGGTACCTCATAGGGAGCCGATATTCCCGTCATGTTTTTAATACTTCCTTTCCTGGCCTTTTTATATAAGCCTTTTACATCTCTTGCTTCGCAAACTTCCAGGCTGGTGTCTACAAAGACTTCTACATAATTGTTTGCGCCTACCGTTTTCTTAATAAAGGTTCTGTCCTTTTGGTAGGGAGCTACAAACGCTGCCAAAACTACAATTCCTGCATCGATAAACAATTTTGAAATCTCGCCAATTCTTCTATTATTTTCCGAACGGTCTTCCGGACTAAAACTTAATCCTTTATTTATACCGCGTCTTACATTATCACCATCCAGAACATAGGTGGCAATTCCACTATTAAAAAGTAGTTGTTCTAGTAAATTGGCTATAGTCGATTTACCAGAACCGGACAGACCTGTAAAGAAAATTAGAAACGAATTGTGACCATAGGTGTTCCTTCTTTTCGTCCTGTTGATTTTATAGGCGTGTTTTATTATATTTTTTTCCATTCTTTTGCCTTTTTTCTTTTAGGTAAACCGAAATTTAATCTATACCATGCCCTCTCATGTAAATAGTATAAAACCATTTTAGTCACTACTTCAGCGAGTCCAATTTTAAGACCTGTTAAAGCATTTCCAGATATTAACCAAGAAAGTAAAACCGTATCTAGAGTGCCAATGATTCTCCAGGTAATTGTTTTTATAATATGTCGTTTCTGACTATTTGGAATTCCAATATTAAACCAAATTCGTTCATGGAAGTAATACAAAACCATTTTTGTAATTACTTCAGAGAATCCAATCTTCAACCCGGTCAATGGATTCCCAGAAATCAACCAGGACAAAACAATGGTATCTATCGTCCCTACAACTCTCCAAGTAATCGTTTTTGCTAAATGCCTTTTATGTGAAATATTTCGCATTAACCTATTGTCTTACAACAAAGTACGGATTTAATAAATTCTCTTTGTTATATTTTAAGGAATTGTTTGTTTCTTTGGAGATGACCATAAGACCTGCAGCTTCACAAATAGCCTGCCCCGCTGCCGTGTCCCATTCCATAGTAGGGGCAAATCTGGGGTAAACATCGGCCTTCCCCTCTGCGACCAAGCAAAATTTTAAGGAACTCCCTTTGGAAACAATTTCAATTTCAGCAAACTGACTTTTTAAACCATCAATAAACACTTCCGTGTCTTGGTTCATGTGAGATCTGCTCCCAACAACTCTTATTTTATCGGAGGTAGCCTCGCTTGGAGAAATTCTATCCTCTTCATTAAAAAGCTGGTCTACATCTATCTCATGATTGTCATTGGCAATAGTTTTAAAAGAATCACTAGCTGTGCTATTCGTATAATACAACTCTCTCGTCACCGGGACATAAATCACTCCTAAAAAGAGATCTTTACTGTAATACGCGATATTTACAGTAAATTCTCCGTTTCGTTTAATAAACTCCTTGGTCCCGTCTAAGGGATCAACGATCCAGCAGTCTTTCCAAAATTTTCTTTCATCATAAGACTTGTTCTTAATTTCTTCATTAATTACAGGAATTTTCGTGGAAAGAAGAAGTTCACTAATAGCAATGCTAGAAGCTTTATCAGCCTCTGTTAATGGTGATTTATCGTCTTTTAATTCAGAAGTATACGAAGGCGAATCATATACCTTCATTATAGCTTTTCCTGCAATCAAAGAAGCCTTGATAGCCAAAAGTAAGTTTTGTTGTGCTTGCTCCATAAACCAAATTTTCGACAAAAATGTTGTATTTAAATGACAAAATCCAATAAAATCTATATAAATACTAGATTAAAGGTTACTTTTTTACTTTTAAGGGCAGATCTCCACATTTCCCAGAAGTATTTCGTGCTATTGTCATGAAAATCTCTTGTATTTTACGGTTCGTATTTTGCTCCTATTCCCTCTTTAGTTTCAACTGAAATGATTTTTGTTTTCTTAGACCACTCCCTTCCATAAGATCATGTTCTTTGCCTGCTAAATGGTTATCGATTACTTTATCAGGGGAGCTTCATTTAGGCCTACAACTAATTTGTCGACTGCTCTATTTTTTATAGTAAGCGTTGTACCAATTCACAAAACTTTCTACACCTTCATGTATAGGAGTATTCGGTTTATAGTCATAGTCGGAGATTAAGGCATCCACGTTTGCCCAGGTTCTTTTAACATCCCCGGGTTGCATTGGTAGCATTTCTTTTTTGGCCTCAATGCCTAATGTTTTTTCTATTGCCTGAATAAAGTCCATCAATTTAACGGAATTGTTATTTCCGATATTGTATATTTTATACAAACTGTTAGGATCTTTTCTTTCCTCCAAAGGAAGTTCAATAATACGAACTACACCTTCCGTGATATCGTCGATATATGTAAAATCCCGTTCCAATTGCCCGTGATTAAAGACCTTTATGGCTTTACCATTTTTTATTGCATCCGTAAAGAGAAACATGGCCATATCTGGTCTTCCCCATGGACCGTATACGGTAAAGAAACGCAACCCAGTTGTAGCAAATCCGTACAAATGGCTATAGGTATGCGCCATTAGTTCGTTACTTTTTTTGGAAGCTGCGTAAAGGCTAATAGGATGGTCCACATTATCGGTGGTTTCGAAGGGCACCTTTTTATTTAAGCCATAAACACTTGAACTACTGGCGTAAACCAAATGCTTTATTTGAAAATTTCTACAATTTTCAAGAATATTTAAGAAACCAACAATATTACTATCTACATAAGCTTCAGGATTTTCTAAGCTGTAGCGTACACCAGCCTGGGCGGCAAGATTGCACACGACTTCGAATTCTTCGTTTTTAAACAAAGCAGTAA
>CAZWPZ010000103.1:0-3065 GCA_964636005.1 uncultured Eudoraea sp. | reverse complement strand
ATCTCTAACAATTGAAACAACACCTCCTCTTGTACTTCCCCAGGATACTTTAAGAAAAGTTCTATCTGATGATAGCGCTTTTTTAATAGCCATGAAGCTATAGAATTAAATAAAGGTATTGGCATTTTGGGTATATTTGGTGGATTAAAACTAGTTCTTAAAGATAGGACTTTCAAATGTTTTTTACGTAAAAGTCTAGCAGATGCGATACGAAGGAGTGTTACAAAAAATGTATTCGGAATTGGGCCAACCTATTCAGTACTATATGGTGTTCGAAAACGACTTCCTAAACGTAAATCAGATCCTGAATAAACGAGTTCAATTGAACTTCTTACATTTCGAGTGTCTCAATTGCCATTTGGACAAACCCATATTCCGACAGGGTTTTTGTCAAAGTTGCTTTTATGAAACTCCTTCCGCTGGAGATTGGATTATGCGTCCAGAGCTTAGTACGGCGCATTTGGGCAAGGAAGATAGAGATTTAGAATACGAGAGAAAAGTGCAACTTCAACCCCATATCGTTTATCTGGCAAATTCGAGCAACGTGAAAGTTGGGGTAACCCGAAAATCACAGGTACCTACCCGGTGGATCGATCAGGGAGCGCATGAAGCAATAGAGATTGTGGAAGTACCTAATCGCTATTTGGCAGGGATTACCGAAGTTGCCTTAAAATCTCATGTAGCAGATAAAACCAACTGGCGCAAAATGCTTACCAATCAAATAGAAGATGTAGAATTGGCGCAATGGCGAAATAAATTAAGGCCATTTATTCCTGAGGAAGTCCAACCCTATTATTTAGACACACAAAAAGAAACTCATTTAGATTTTCCTGTCCTACACTACCCTGAGAAAGTAAAAAGCTTGAATTTAAAAAAACAGGTTTCCTATTCCGGGGTATTAAAGGGTATAAAAGGGCAGTATTTTATTTTTGAAGACAATGTCGTCTTTAATATTCGTGGAAATGAAGGTCTCTATATTACCTTAGAAATAAGCTAAGGGCGATTATTGGTCAGCATCCAAATCTATTTCTTCCCCAATAGCCAAATGGAATCTTTTTCTAAATATATACACAAAAAGGTAGAGAAAAGGAGTGTCTATAAAGGCGATAAAAATTTTAAATAATACCCCGCTAATTACCAGGCCCTGAAACAAACTCCAGGGAATAACGCCAAAAACACACAACAAGCCTACTACTGTAGCCGTATCAATGATTTGGGATAAAAAAGTAGAAAAATTATTTCTGAGCCATAGATATTTTCCTTTAGTAACTCTTTTCCAGAAGTGGTATATGGCAATATCCACGTATTGAGCACATAGGTACGCCAACATAGATGCCAATACGGCTAAAGGAGATAAGGCAAAGACCTTACTAAAAACCTCGTCATTAACCGGGGAAGATGCAATTGCCGGAGCATAATCTGCTACCAGTACTATACCCATAGAAAAAAATGAGGCAAAGATACCAGCAGTGACGACCTGATTTGCTTTCTTTCTTCCAAAAATTTCAGATATAAGGTCGGTAATAAGAAAGGTTATGGGGTACGGTAATATCCCTACCGAAATTTCGAACAAGGAAGCACCAAAAACCGTGACATCTCCAAAGGGTTTCCAATAAAAGAACTTTTGAAAAATCAAATTGGAAACAACCAAGGAAGTAATAAATAATGCCCCAAGGTAGATATAAATGCGGTATGCCTTTTTCCTGTCTTCCGAGGTCATTTCACTATTTTATGGTCAAACTAAAAGGCAACCTTGCCTGAATACCCTTTTGCTCTATCGTTTGTTTTAATTCCTTGTAAATATAATAAAGCTCCGAACCTAGTTCTTCTTTTACCCAATACTCCTTAGCAAATATGCTTGTTCCCTCTAAATCTTCCATAAAACGTTCTAAGCCTGATTTATACCTGGGATACTTCTTTATAGAATACTCCTTTAACTCTGCAAGCCTGGACGCCTCTTCTACCGCATCATCTAATCCGCCAAGAGCATCAACCAGTCCAATTTTTGATGCAACTGATCCACTCCACACCCTGCCTTGGCCGATACTGTCTACTTCCGCAACACTCAAATTACGCCCCGCAGCAACTCTTTGTAAAAAAACGTCGTATACCTCTTCAACACTTTCCGTTAGCTCCACCCTAAAATCAGGACTTAAGGGTTCAAAAAGGGAATAAGCTGTTGCCCTTTTATTGGTACCTACCTGTTCCGCATTAATCCCTATTTTTTTTGATAATTCACTTATGTTAGGAATGGTGCCAAAAACTCCAATAGATCCGGTAATAGTTGTCGGTTCGGCGTAAATTTTATCCGCTGCTGCGGCAATGTAGTACCCGCCGGATGCCGCAAGATCTCCCATAGAAACCACTAACGGTTTTTCCGCTTTGGCCAAAACTAATTCTCTCCAGATAATATCCGCTACAACTGCATTCCCCCCAGGAGAATTAACGCGAAGGACTATAGCTTTAACCGACTTATCTTCTTTTGCTTTGCGAATTGCTTTTACTATTAATCCCTGACCAATGACCTCTTTATTTCCTTCTCCGTACATAATCTGCCCTTGGGCAAAAATCACTGCAATTTTATCTCTAGCCGTTTTAAGTCTTTTTACATTGGAGTATTTGGTATATTTTAATAGATCGATCGTTTTTAATTCTGAATTTTGGTCTATTCCTGTCATAGACTTTAACTTACTCTCGTACTCATCATAGAACAAAAGTCCATCTACCAAACCAGATTGTTCGGCATATTTTGGACTTCTTGCCCCAAGAGAATCTGCAATAGCATTTAAATTTTCAACAGAGATATTTCTAGAATCGCCAATCTCCACAAGAATTTCCGACCAAAAAGAATCCAGTAGTTCTGTTAGCTGACTCCGATTCGCCTCACTCATCTCATCCGCTAAAAAGGGCTCAACTGCACTTTTATATTTACCATGACGGATTACCTCCATTTTTACACCGCTTTTTTCCTGAAGACTTTTAAAGTAGAGTACTTCTGCAGAAAGACCTCTGAACTCCATTCCACCCACTGGGTTTAAGAACAAACTGTCGGCAACACTCGCCAG
>CAZWPZ010000102.1:0-5950 GCA_964636005.1 uncultured Eudoraea sp. | reverse complement strand
TTCAAGCTCCATTTTTAACGCATCCAAGGTGGTGTATTTAGAGGCTTCTATGGTAGTATTGCTAAAATTTTCACCTACCAGAACAACCTTGTCAAAATTTAGGGATACTGCTAATTCTGCAATTTTTTGATGCTCTATCTTTGCGTCCTCTCCTAATTCAAACATATCACCCAGAATAACCATTTTATTTGGACTTTGTAACTGGCTAAAATAGTTCAATGCTACCTCCATGCTACTCGGATTAGCATTGTAAGCATCTAAAATGATTTTGTGACCATTTTTCTCTAATAATTGCGATCTATTGTCTTTTGGCACATAGTGTTCAATGGCTTCTTTAATATCTTTAATGGGTACCTTGAAAAAGGTACCTGCCAGAATTGCGGCACAGCAATTGGGAAAGTTATAGCTGCCAATTAACTGTGTTGTAATCGTTGTTTTGTCCTTAGACAATACGACAAATGGATTGGCTTTTAATAGTGTTATTTGGCAATCTGCATTTTCCTTTGTACCGTAGCCATATTTCTTGGAGTATCCTTGTAATTTTTTTTCTTGAATTGGATCATCCATATTGTAAAAAAGGAAACCATTATTTTCTATGAGGTGTTGGTACATTTCGCTTTTGCCTTTAATAACACCCTCAACACCTCCAAAACCCTCTAAATGAGCTTTGCCAAAATTAGTGATATATCCAAAGTCGGGTAGGGCAATAGAGCATAGAAATTCTATTTCTTTTTGATGATTTGCCCCCATTTCAATAATGCCAATCTCCGTATTGTCTTTTAATTCTAAAAGACTTAATGCTACCCCGATGTGGTTGTTTAAATTTCCTCTAGTTGCAATGGTTTTATAAGATTTGGAAAGGACTTCGTTAAGAAGCGTCTTGGTAGTGGTTTTGCCGTTGCTACCCGTAAGCGCAATAATTTTAGCACTGCAATTTAAACGGTGAAAGGTAGCTAGTTTTTGAAGTGTGGTTAAAACGTCGTCTACAACTATTGTTTGCTCACCGATATAATTTTCGGAATTGTCAATAATGGCAAAAGCTGCACCTTTACGCAATGCCTCTGAGGCATATTCGTTTCCATCAAAGTTAGCACCTTTTAAGGCAAAAAAGATGCTTCCTGATTGGATGTTTCTAGTGTCTGTTGCTATTATGCGGTGCTTTAAAAAGAGTTGGTGGAGGGCTTCGATTTTCATAAATCAAAGATATAAAAAAGCCCCAATGGCATTCATTGAGGCTTCTTATTTGATGTATTATATTTCAGTTATTTGACTTTTTTTCCTCTAACTGTTTTATTTTTTGTTTTAGACTTGGATCCGACTCTAGACATAGCACATCTGAAACCAATATAGTCTGTAGCCATATACTGTGGTAAGAACCTTCTTTGTGCAGGATCTAGCCAGTAGGCTCTATCTCTCCAAGAACCACCTTTATAGACTCTAACTTCGTCATTAATAAGACTTGTTCTGTTGTTATTCTTGTCGTATTCTCTTATGACATTCCCATCAGAATCTCTTTCTACCTTGTGCTTTGGAGAATTGTACATTTTTCTGGCAGCCGTAGCATCATCATCTGGATCGGCAAAGCGATCAAAGAATCTGGAAGATCCTGGATCTCCATCTCTATATCCTCTATTATCACTGTCGGAAAAGTTGGTACGCAGGTACGTTTCTTGTTCGTCTATCGGAACCATCTTTAACTCTCCTGGTAAATTTACAGCCACTACCTTTCCATTCGGTAAGGTGTCAAAAATTACACTATCCCGTAGTACGGTAACTTTGCCATCTTCACCAATAGCGTTTTTCATATAGATATTACCTCTGTAATAATTGAAATCACTAATTTCATCATCTACAATCGGACGGTAGACATCCGCTACCCACTCGGCCACATTACCAGCCATGTCATATAGTCCTAAATCATTTGGCTTGTACGACTTAACCTCAGCGGTAATATCCGCACCATCATCGGACCATCCTGCAATTCCGCCGTAGTCACCCTTACCTTGTTTAAAGTTGGCCAATTGGTCTCCACGACCAACTCGTTGTCCATTACGGGTATAATCTCCTTCCCATGGATATTTCTTTCTACCTCGGTAGTTGTTGTATTCTCTGCTTCCTTGAAGTGCAGCTGCGGCATATTCCCACTCTGTCTCTGTTGGTAAACGATATTCTGGCATAATAATACCACTACTTCTTTTGGCAAAAGAGGAGATAGAATCTTTTTTCTGTTTTCCTTGTAAGGAATCAATTTGTCCATCGTAGACAGATTCTGGTCTGTTAAGATAGGCTTCTGTACTAAAAGTTCCTTCTAGTTCCCCATTTAAGGCTTTATACTTAGCATCTTGTGCTAAATATCCTTCTCTTTCTAACATCGCTTCATTTACCCTGTCTGTTCTCCATTCGGCAAATTGAACTGCCTGAATCCAATTTACACCTACTACTGGGTATTCTGCATAGGCAGGGTGTCTCAGATAGTTATTCGTCATGGTTTCATTAAAACCTAAACGATTTCTCCAAACCAGTGTATCTGGCAAGGCACCTTTATAAATGTTCGCGTATTTAGGATTTTCCGGAGGATAAACAGCCTTCAAATAATCTAAGTATTCCAGATACATGACATTCGTTACCTCAGTTTCATCCATGTAGAACGACTGCACATGCTGTGCTGTAGGAGTATTGTTCCAATCGTGCATTACATCATCTTGCACCTTTCCTTTGGTAAAGGTTCCTCCTTCAATAAACACAAGACCCGGTGCGGTTTCTTGTTCTTTAAAATCGGAATTATATTGGAATCCACCTTCTTTGGCATTAATTTTCCAACCGGTTGCTCTTGAAACGTTCTTTGAGGAGGAGGAGGAAGACTTGTTACAACTCGTAAGTGTAAAACTTCCCGCTACCACGGCACAAGAAAGTACAACTTTGATCAACTGTTTTTTCATCTGTATTTAGGACTTAGGTTTCAAATCAGACCAACACCATGCTAGTCTGAAGCGATATTTTAAATAAAAATGTGTTTCTATCGGCTAAATAAACGACGTATTAGATATTATATTTTATTGGCTGCATAAAATTTGTAACATCTTATATTGTCGGGAATTCAACCTCCAAATATTCATGAACATAACGGTATATTTATGTATATAGTATGTGCAACAAGGATTTTTGATAAGAAATACTTCTTCGGTTTATTTACCTTAATATATAGGTAGAATTAGAACCACTATTACATCAGTAGTATGGATATATTTAAATCTGTGTATTTTAAATTGCAAATTATATTGGTCTTTAGGCAAGATATTTTTTAAATCATCGTTACTAATCAAGTATTCAACGATTTTTATAGTAATTATTACAGAATAATACACATTTTTGCACTAATTCTATTTTTATGAAAAAAATGAGAAAGTTAACCGTAATAATCCTACTAGCAGGTTTATGTAAAATTTCAGCCCAAGATAGTCAGGATAGGGTTATTACAACTGCAGTACCTTTTTTAAGAATTGCTGCAGACGCTAGAGCAGGTGGTCTTGGAGATATGGGTGTAGCCACGTCTGTAGATGCCTTTGGACAGCAGTGGAACCCCGCGAAATTTGCTTTTGCAGAACGAAAAATGGGAATTGGTATTGGATATACACCCTATTTAGAGAGTATCATCACAGATATTTCTCTATTGAATGGTAGTTATTACAATAAAATAAATGATAGAAGTGCATTTGCTTTCGGACTTCGGTATTTCACTTTGGGTGAAATTGAGTTAAGACAGTTCGCCGGAGACCCCGGAACTATCGTTAAACCAAATGAATTGGCTATAGACGGTTCGTATTCGCTTAAATTAAGTGATCAGTTTTCCATGGCCGTTGGAGGAAGATTTATAAACTCTAATTTGCGATTACCGGATGATGGGAGTGTAGATTCCAGATCTGCCAGTTCTTTTGCGGTTGATATCGCTGGTTATTTCCGTTCGAGAGAAATAGCCTATAATAGTTTTGACGGTAGATGGAGAGGAGGATTTAATATTTCTAACTTAGGAGGAAAGATTCAGTATGAAGAAGGTGGTCAACAAAACTTTCTGCCCTCGAACTTGAGCCTTGGTGGTGGTTTCGACTTTATTTTTGATATGGATAATGTTCTTGCCCTTGGGTTAGAGTTCAACAAATTACTGGTACCTACCCCCCAAGACTTTAATGGTGATGGTGTGATTGATTCGGAAGACAATGATATTTACCAACAGATTGGCTGGTTTGAAGGTGTTTTTAAATCCTTTGGGGACGCACCAGGTGGTTTAAGCGAAGAATTACAAGAAATTACATGGGCCTTAAGTGCAGAGTACGCATTTCAGAACGCCTTTTTCTTTAGAACAGGATACTTTCATGAAAGTCCAAATAAAGGAGCCAGACAATTCTTTAGTTTAGGGGCTGGTTTTAAGTTTAAGTCTGCTCAAGTAGATTTATCGTACCTTTTTGCAACCTCTCAGGTTAAAAATCCTTTAGAGAATACCTTGCGATTTTCGCTTACCTTTAATCTCGGAGAGGAATATTACAACGACTAGTTATTTTTCCACTTAGATATATGACCCATCTTTTAGATGGGTTTTTTTATACCTCTAAAGAAGCCATAAACTATTTGATTTAATTGTCATTATATTTAGGTAATTTAAAAGGTTTTTATGAAAAAAGTTCAGATTTCATTTGATTTAGAAGTATTTGATTCCATTGAACATATAGCAAAAGACGAGCAAAAACTTTTGCATTATGCGGAGAGCAGCATGGAAAAAGCATATGCCCCTTATTCTGGATTTAAAGTGGGTGCTGCCGTAGCACTGGCAAACGGAGAAGTGATCTTAGGGAATAACCAGGAAAATGCTTCCTATCCCTCAGGATTATGTGCAGAAAGAGTAGCCGTGTTCCAGGCAGGGGCACTTTATCCTGGGGTTAGAATAAAGACCATTGCAATAAAGGCGTCCTCTACAGAATATGTTTTAGAAAAACCTGTCGCACCTTGTGGTAGTTGCCGGCAGTCATTAATGGAGTACGAACGAAATCAGGAAGCTCCCATTTCGTTAGTTATGATGGGGGTCACCGGCCCTGTTTATAAAATTACATCTTTAGTTGACATTCTTCCATTAGGTTTTGAAGCCTCCTATTTAAAGGGCTAATTTTTATTTGCGTTAAGGAACTTCTGGTATATTCTAACTCTAGTGATACCTTTTTTGTCATTTTTTTTACACTATTAATTTAATGTGTATTTTTGTTTTCCCTAGGAAATAAAGGTTGCGCTATAGTGGCTTTAAAATTCCATAAAAAGGATACTTTAAAGAATCATATTTAATGAAAAAAATAACAAAAGAGGTATATCTAAAATGGTATAAGGACATGCTGTTTTGGAGGAAGTTTGAGGACAAGCTAGCAGCCGTTTATATTCAACAAAAGGTTAGAGGTTTTTTGCATTTGTACAATGGGCAGGAAGCTGTTTTAGCTGGAGCATTACACGCAATGGATTTGTCCAAAGACAGAATGATAACTGCGTATCGGAACCACGTACAACCTATAGGGATGGGCGAAGATCCCAAAAGGGTAATGGCAGAATTGTATGGGAAGGTAACAGGTACTTCGAAAGGAATGGGAGGTTCCATGCACATTTTTTCAAAAGAACATAGATTTTATGGAGGCCACGGTATTGTAGGTGGGCAAATACCTCTGGGTGCCGGACTAGCTTTTGCGGACAAATACTTTAAAAGAGATGCCGTGACATTATGTTATATGGGTGATGGAGCTGTCCGACAAGGAGCTTTTCACGAAGCCTTGAACATGGCTATGAACTGGAAGCTGCCGGTTATTTTCATTATTGAGAATAATAACTATGCAATGGGTACAGCTGTTGAAAGAGTTTCAAACGTTACTGAACTATTGAATTTGGCAGATGGATATGCAATGCCAAAAGAGCAGGTGAA
>CAZWPZ010000101.1:0-17652 GCA_964636005.1 uncultured Eudoraea sp. | reverse complement strand
GCATGACTATTGGCTTTCTCAAAATCTGTTTTTGGTGTTAAATTTTGTATTCCGTTTAATACCCTAACCCTGCAAGTTGTACATAGGCCCCCACCTCCACATTCATGTAAGTGAGGGATCCCATTAGATACAGAGACATCTAAGAGCGTCTGAGATTCGGTGTTGGAAACTACCTTTTTATTTATTGCCGCGTATGTGATGTTACAATCCATAGAGTGTTGATGCTTGCCAAAGATAAAATTGCGTCTGGCGGGATACTACACCCTTTTCTGTGATTTTAAAAAATCATTCTTCTGTAGTAGCCCATATCACACAATTGTGTGATACTGATAATCATTGATTTAAGTGTTGTAAGAAAAATAGAAATCAATAACTTTGATTAGGACGGAATCTATGCTCAGTGAAGCAAAAGATTTGCAGAATGTTAAGCGACAAACGTCCATTTAATACTAAAATTTTTGGTATGCTGGCAAAACGGCTGCACCTCTTACTAATCGTACTAAGTTTCCATATCATTTCCGCTCAAACGAATGAACTGGACAGTTTACGAGTGAGTGTCGAAAAGTTGCCACAGGATTCCGAACGGGTAGAAACCTACCTGCAAATAGCATATCTCATTTACGCCGGTGAAGAATCCGTATTGTACGCTCGTAAAGCACTAAATCTGGCAAAACAAATCAACAACAAACAACTTCTTGGTAAGGCATATCACAGATTGGCTTGGTGTCTTAGCCTGGATGAAATGGATAAAAAAGCGGCCTATCTGGATAGTGCCATGGTGCAATTTACAGCAATAAATGACTTATATGGACTTGGATATGTATACGACACTAGGGGCTCTATATTAACTAGCTACGGCTCCTTAAAGGAGGGTATGGAAGCCTATGAACAGGCCTATACTATTTATACAGAAATTGATAATGCAGAACGACAAGCCGCTATTCTGAATAATTGGGCTATTGCCGAATATACTGCTGGAAATACGAAGGGTTCCTTATTGAAATATCAAAAGGCATTGGAATACAGACTTGCGGAAAAGCCCATAGATCATGTCTCCATTGCAAGACTATACCAAGGCATGGGAGAGTGCTATAGGATTGACGGGAATCTGGAGCTAGCAGTAGCAAACTACCTAAAAGGATATGACCATCGAAGAACAGCGGAAAATATCGGAGTCGTAGAATCAATGTTAAGTCTGGCATCTTGCATATATGAGGCTGCTGAAAAGAAAATAGACACTACCTCCTTGGTTAATCAGATTAAGAACTATGGATTTAAATCTACCTATGACCTTATTGAAACTGCGGAAAGTACCAGAGGAGTTGAAGATAGAATAGGACTTCAGTTTTATATAATGGATGGCAAACGACAGCTTCATATTTTAAACAAAGATTACAAGGCTGCCTATGATCTATTGCTTACACAAAAACAAATTGAAGAAGAGTATAAACTAAGCGAGCGCAGTCTGGAAGCGATAGCAGATTTTAAAGTGAAATTTGAAAAAGACCAGCTAAAAATTAAATTATTGGAAGAAGAAGTCCGAAATCAGAGAAATCAGGATAAGATGGAAGTTTTAGGTTTATCTCTGGGGGGGCTTTTTCTCTTTTCTATTGTCGGTTTTCTATATTACCAAAATCGGGTTAAAGCAAGTCAGTTAGAACTCAATGAAGCACATAGGGAACAGCAGATAATTTCCATGCGCTCTATGCTCGAAGGCCAGGAAAAAGAAAGAAATAGAATTGCCAGAGACTTGCACGATGGCTTAGGCAATCTGCTTTCTAGTCTTAAGGTAAAAATTGGAAGCTTACAGATTAATTTTGACGACAAAGGTTCTCAAAAAATATATGGCACTGCCAGTGAAATGATAGATGAGGCCTGTAGCGAAGTCCGAAAGATTGCGCATGAAATGATGCCTCAATCTTTAAAAAAACTAGGACTCCCTAAGGCCTTGGAAGACTTGGTAGAAAAAATGGACGCCATTCATGGATTTAACGCGGATTTCCAAATGCATGGGAAAGAAACCATTTTTGACGACAATACCAATGTTATGTTATTTAGGATTGTACAAGAAGCACTTAACAATGTCGTAAAGTATGCAAAGGCCAATCAAGTATCCGTCCAGCTGAATTACAGCGCCAATTGGTTTGATCTTACCATTGAAGATGATGGAATAGGCTTTGATGTAAATGCCTTAAAACCCAACAAAGGGATGGGACTAAAAAGCATGGCATTCAGAACGGAATTCATTGGTGGGACATTGGACCTCAACAGTAGAACCGGCATGGGTACTCTGGTAACCGTGAACATTCCGTTAAAAAATATAAAGGTGTAGTAAGCAAATGACGCAAATCATGGAGAAGATAAAAGTACTTTTGGCAGATGATCATCAAATAATGTTAGATGGGTTAAAAGCCATTCTGACCAAAGATAAATCCATTTCGGTAGTTGGAAATGCTTCCAATGGCCTCGAAGTTTTGGAGTTTTTAAAAAAGCAAGCTGTAGACGTAATTCTATTAGATCTGCAAATGCCCGTGATGGATGGTTTAGAAACAACTATGCACGTAAAAAAGTCCTTTCCCAATACGAAAATCATTATGCTAACCACTAATGACGAAGGGAGTATCATAACTTCCTTATTTAAGGCAGGTGCAACAGGTTATTTATTAAAAAACGCTTCCAAGGAATATCTGGTAAAGGGAATCAAAGATGCGTATATGGGGAAAAAAGTAATTAGCTCGCATCTTACGGAAAAAATGATTGAAAGTCTTACGCAAACCCAAAAAGCAAAAGAAGGTACCATCCCGATTATTACCAAAAGAGAGATTGAAGTAGTTAAGCTAATCGCACAGGAATATACCACACAGGAAATTGCCGATCAATTATTTGTCAGTACTAACACAGTTGCCACACACAAAAGGAATCTTTTTGTAAAAATGGATGTCAAGAATTCTGTAGGCATGGTTAAAAAAGCCGTAGAATGGGGTATAATTTAGTTACACAAAACAATTTTTAAGCTCTATTGCCATTCTGTGAAGTACCCAATAATATAATAGTTTCGTGTCTCAGAGCACACTTCATGCATTTGTTTTAGTTAAAATTATTTGCCAATTGAAATATTAATCGTAATATTGCAATGAACAAATGAACTATGGGTATCACCAAAACCGAAATATTTACGGATAGGCAAAATGAGATTGCTCTTTTTGCAAAAGTCTTCGGACATCCGGCAAGGGTTGCCATTCTCCAGTATCTGTTTAGAAAAGACAGCTGTATTTGCGGAGACCTTGTAGATGAAATTGGATTGGCCCAACCCACTATTTCCCAACATTTAAAAGAACTAAAACACCTAGGGCTCATAAAGGGCAATGTAGAAGGTACTAGTGTATGCTATTGCATAGACAAACAGAAATGGACAGAGATGAAGGGGTTAATCTCCCAGTTTTTGGATCAGGACCTGCCTACAAAAGAGGATTGTTGCTAAAAAATTTAGATTTATTAATCGTTTTATTACGATTAATTACATATAACAGATAGAATAAACTATAAAGTAAAAACTATGAAACTCTCCGATATTAAGACACAACTAAGTCAATTAAAAACCATCGCGTTTCAACTCCCGGATGGCTCTTTAGTACCTAATCACTTTCACGTAACCGAAGTTGGAAAAGTGACCAAAAACTTTATTGATTGTGGGGGTACCATAAGAAACGAGGAAGTAGTTAATTTCCAATTATGGGAAGCAGACGACTACGATCATCGCCTTCATCCCGAAAAATTAAGCGCCATCATTGAGCTCTCACAAAAAGTGCTTCACATTGCAGAGGACCTTCCCATTGAAGTGGAATACCAAGGAACAACTATTGGGAAATACGGTCTTGAGTTTGATGGAAAACACTTCTTATTAACTACAAAAAAGACCGATTGTTTGGCGAAAGAGCAATGTGGGATACCTACAGAAAAACCTAAAGTAAGACTGTCTGACTTAAATAAAGAACCCTGCTGCGCGCCTGATGGCAACTGTTGCTAATTGAAATCATTATGTACATGACACCAACAAAAACCACTCTATTTTCTCAGGTAGAAAAGGTTGTACAAAAACTACAACCCGAAACCATTGCCACAGATCGTAAGGATTTACTGGATGAACTGGCGGCCTTTATTCAAGAAAAGGTAAACAACCAACAGGAAATTAGGCTTAATTTCATCTGTACCCATAATTCACGTAGAAGCCACTTATCCCAGGTTTGGGCACAAACCTTGGCTAGCTATTTTAGCATAAAAAGTGTTTTTTGTTACTCAGGAGGTACCGAAGCTACAGCACTATTCCCTATGGCAGCAGAAACACTAAAAAACACAGGCTTTAATGTAAACATCCTAGGTGATGGGGAAAACCCGGTATATGCCATCAAGTATGCCGAGAACGAACATCCGGTTATTGGGTTCTCCAAAAAATACGATGATCCTTTTAATCCAAAATCAGGTTTTGCAGCCATTATGACCTGTTCCGAGGCAGACGGTGGATGTCCTTTTATTGCAGGTGCAGAGAGACGAATTGCCCTCACATACGAAGACCCAAAAGCTTTTGATAACACGCCACAACAAGCAGAAAAATACTGGGAACGAAGTGTACAAATCGCTACTGAACTATATTATGTCTTCGCTCAAATCAAGTCTTAATAATGCCTTCTAAAAAATTAAACTTTCTCGACAGAAACCTTACCCTTTGGATTTTTGCGGCTATGGCAATAGGTGTGGGAATTGGATATTTCTTTCCCAGCTTTCCCAATGTTATTGACTCTTTTAGCAAAGGATCTACGAATATCCCAATAGCTATTGGACTAATCTTAATGATGTACCCTCCATTGGCAAAAGTGAAGTACGCCCTCCTGCCGAAAGTCTTTAAGAATACGAAAATCCTTTCCATTTCATTAATACTAAATTGGATAATTGGTCCGATACTAATGTTCCTATTAGCCATAACCTTCTTAAGAGACTACCCGGAATATATGGTCGGTTTGATTTTAATTGGTCTCGCCAGATGCATTGCAATGGTTCTGGTGTGGAACGACCTCGCGGATGGCAGTAGTGAATACGGAGCCGGGCTAGTCGCATTAAACAGTATCTTTCAAGTCTTTGCCTATAGTTTTTACGCATGGATTTTCATTACTGTTTTACCTCCTTATTTTGGATTTGAAGGAGCTATAGTCGATATTTCAATAGCCACCATAGCGGAAAGTGTAGCTATCTATTTGGGTATTCCTTTTGTAATGGGAATTTTAAGTCGTGTAATTCTTGTAAAATCAAAAGGGGAAACCTGGTATACGGAAAAATTCATTCCTGCCATTTCACCGCTGACACTGATCGCGCTTTTGTTTACTATTGTTGTTATGTTCTCTTTAAAAGGAGAATTAATTGTAGAAATTCCTATGGATGTGCTAACTATTGCAATTCCACTATTAATCTATTTCACCCTCATGTTTGTTGTTGGTTTTTTCTTCACCAAAGCTGTGGGAGCAGAATACGACAAAACAGCGTCTGTAGCCTTTACGGCAGCAGGTAATAATTTTGAATTGGCTATTGCTGTTGCAATAGCCGTTTTCGGTCTCAATTCCGGGCAAGCCTTTGCAGGAGTGATTGGTCCATTGGTAGAGGTGCCCGCACTTATTCTCTTGGTAAGAGTTTCCTTTTGGCTTAAAAAGAAGTACTACGATACCCCTAAAACGGTCATAGAGTAGCTATTCTTGTTCTTCCTTCATAGGATCTAAGAAATTTAAAGATAGACGTCCGCTTTTTAAGTGACGTCCAAAATTTAGAAACCTCATCAAGGAATCCTCAAATAGTGCTATCTTTCTGTACTGTAATTTATCCTAAGGAAACGCACCTGCTATGAAATCAAAGCTTACCCTATTTTTTTTCGTATTAATTCTTATTGCCTGTTCTAAACCGAAGAGTTCCACTATCGTCAAGAACGAAATTCTTTGGGACAACTACGGCATCCCGCATATATACGCTACCTCCGATTCTTCTCTCTACTACATGGCGGGCTGGGCACAAATGAAAAACCATGGTAATTTGATTTTAAAGCTTTATGGGGAATCAAGGGGGGTTAGCGCAGCATTATGGGGAGAAAGGTTAGAGACGAATTTAGACATGCATGAGTTAGGTATTATTGATCAATTACAATCCTCTTTTGACCAATTGAAACCTCAATACCAACAGATGCTTAGGTCATTTGCAGCCGGCGTAAACAGCTATGCTAAAAAACACAGCTCTCAACTTGATGAAAAGTACCTTCAAGTCCTTCCGATCACTGCCAAGGATCTTATTGCACACCATTTCAGAGTAATTAATTATGAATTCCTAATCAAGCTGATGATATCGTACAATGAACGAAAAGCTGGTTCCAATGCTTGGGTCTTATCCCCAAAGAAGACTGCTACAGGGAATGCCATGTTGGTTGCAAACCCCCATTTGTGGTGGGAAGATTTATTTATTTGGCATGAACAACAATTCACAACCAATGAACAAAATATTTATGGAGCCACACTTGTTGGATTGCCTGCTATTACGATTGGATTTAATGAAAATATATCCTGGACCCATACCGTAAACCCAATGGACAATACGGATTTTTTTAGAGTAAAGAAAAAAGATAGTTCTTATTATTTAGACGGTGAATACCTGCCTATTGAGAAGTTTTCGTACAACCTAAAGCTTAAAAAAGAGGATGGAACCCTAGAAACCCAAGAACGGATTAGAAAGAAAACAAAACACGGGGTAGTCGTAAAAGAATCAGAGGAAACACTAATTGCTATGCGTTTTGCCCAGATGGATAACTACACCCCCTATTTTGAACAGTACTACTTAATGGGAAAGGCTAAAAATCTGGATGAATTCAACAAGGCGTTATCCTTACGTCAAATGCCTTTTTTAAATACCTTATACGCCGATAGAGAAGGTAACATAATGCATCATTTCGGTGGACTTATTCCAAAAAAAAATGGGGATTGGGCCAAGTGGCAAGATGTTGTATCAGGAGATTCTAGTGCAAATATTTGGACAGAATACTACCCTAGTGATGCGTTGCCAACGGTTGTTAACCCACCAGGTGGATGGCTTCAAAATGCCAACGAACCTCCCTATGTAAACACCATTCCTCGTGTATTGAACTCAAAAGACTTTGCTTCTCATATAACTCCGGATATGGAAGGAATGCCTTTGCGGCCGCAACGATCAGCAAGACTGCTTCATGAAAATGATAGTATCAGCTTTGAAGAACTAGTGATCCTTAAACACAACAGTCAGGCAGAATTTGCTCTTAGAATTCAAGACGATTTACAAAGTCTAAAGGAACAATCATCAGATTCACTTGTCTTGGAAGCAATAAGTACACTAACAACTTGGGATGCTTCCTACAATAACGAGAGTTTAGGGGCCATATTTTTTATGGAGTTTATTAATACCTGGGCGGCCGAGAAAGGAGTTTCTTCCCGAGGTTTGCTAAGAACCGGTTTTGAGGAACAATGGACCATAGATGATCCTATACAAACGCCAGACTCATTTAATGATCCGAATGAAATCATTGAAGTACTTAAACTGGCTGCAGAAAATCATTTAAAAAAATATCCCGCCTTGGCAGTGCCTTATGGGGATTATTACAAATTAAAAATGGGAGATCTAGTTTATCCTGCTTCCGGAGGACTTCAATCCCTAGGTGTATTTAGAATCCTAATGTCGGTTCCAGACAATGAAAAAGAACATACGTATAAAGGAAATTTTGGTGATACTTTTGTTTTGGTAGTGGAGATGGCAGATAAAATAAAAGCAAAAGGACTACTCTCTTATGGAAATTCTTCTAATCCTGAGAGCCCGCATTATGGGGATCAACTGGAGCTCTTCAGTAAAAATGAATTGAGAAATGTTTTATTTGAACGTGAAGATCAAGAAAAGTTCTTAGAGGAAAAAGAAGATATAAACCAAATGAAATAAAAATAGATTAACAAGCCTATGAATTCATCCAAGGAAAGACTGCAAATAATTCTTTAAACGACATTCGAATATCTAATGAATTTTTTTTGTCTACTTTAATTACAAACAAACCCATAAATCTCTTTATGAAGAAAAACCAAATAATTATAGTTCTGAGTTTTCTCTTAGGGCTATACTCATTTACGGCGAATGCCCAGACCTATGCTAAACATGGGATGGTAGTATCGAGTAGTAAGATCGCTTCCGAAGTGGGCAGAAACATTTTGAAAAAAGGGGGAAATGCCATAGACGCCTCGGTCGCAACAGCTTTTGCTTTAGCAGTTACCTTGCCAGCTGCTGGAAATATTGGAGGTGGCGGATTTATTGTTTATCTGAATTCTTCTGGAACAGCTACCACCATCGATTTTCGGGAGAAAGCACCTCTTAAAGCAAGTCCGGATATGTTTCTGGATGCTTCAGGGAATCTTCCCAAAGGCATTGATTTACGGGGTAGAGAATCAACAATAAATCATATAGGTCTAAAATCAGTTGGTGTTCCTGGAACGGTAGCCGGTCTTTTCCTGGCGCATCAGAAATATGGGAGTCTTCCGTGGAACGAATTAGTACAGCCAGCTATTGATTTGGCGCAGACAGGTTTTGAACTGACCTATGCTCTACATCAGACCGCTTTGTCTTTAGAAAAAAATTCTGACATCCCATTTTTAAAGGATTATTTTAAAAATGAAAAAGGAGAAATAGTAGATTTTGGAGAAGTATGGAAACAACCCGAATTGGCGAATACCCTTAAAGCCATAAGAGATAAAGGAAAGGATGGCTTTTACAAAGGAAAAGTTGCCAAGGAGATTGTGGCTTACATGAAGGCGAACGGAGGTATTATTACAAAAAAAGATTTACAGAAATATGAGGCAATTGAGAGGAAGCCCATAAAAGGAACATACAAGGACTATACCATCTATTCCATGCCACCGCCCAGTTCTGGTGGCGTTACTCTTCTCGAAATGATGAATCTGATGGAATTGGCTATTTTAGACTCCATTCCTTTTAATTCTACAGCTTACACCCATCTGCTCGCAGAAGTAATGCGACGGGCTTATGCGGACAGGGCAGAGTATTTGGGAGATTCTGATTTTAATCCAGACACCCCAATAGACAGACTAACTTCTAAGGAATTTGCCAAATCTCGATTTAAAAACATTGATAGGTCTTACGCCTCAGTAAGTGACTCAACAGCCTTCGGACAGCTCTATGACGGAGAAAGTACTACGCATTTTTCCGTGGTCGACAAGGACAGAAATGCAGTATCCTTAACCTATACACTGGAACATTCTTACGGCTCTGGAATGGGGTCCCCTAAACTTGGGTTTATTTTTAACAATGAAATGGGCGATTTTAATCCAATTCCAAATAAAACGACAACAAGTGGGATAATTGGTAGTAAGCCAAATATAATTCAACCGGAAAAAAGAATGCTATCCAGTATGACCCCTACAATCGTCGCACAAAATGGAAAGCCATACCTTGTAATTGGCAGTCCTGGAGGCAAAACCATTATTAACACTGTTTTTCAGACCACACTGAATGTTCTGGCATATAAAATGCCTCTCCACAAGGCTATAGAAGCTATGAAAATTCATCATCAATGGTTGCCCGACAGGATTTTATACGAACAAGACCTTCTTTCTCCAGATACCAAAACAAACTTGGAACAAATGGGACATAGAATGGTCCCTGTCCGGAATCTGGGAGTATTAATGGGAATTTTGGTAGATACGGAGAACAACATTCTCATTGGAGTATCAGATTCTTCAAGTTCAGACGGTGGTGCTAAGGGACATTAATTAGCGCCAAGATGGGATTGTAGGTATCCACTTCTGGACTATTTCGCTATTCAATATGCCTGGTTTATATTTGGAGCACAAAAAGACTTTATGGCCTCTGGATTTTTTGCAGTTTTAGATGATGTTGCAACCTTAATGGACGATGTTGCTTCCATGAGCAAAATTGCGACCAAAAAAACCGCTGGAATTCTGGGAGATGACCTTGCCGTAAACGCGGAAAAAGCTTCAGGTTTTGTATCCAAACGAGAGCTTCCCGTGCTTTGGGCCATCACCAAAGGATCCCTACTGAATAAAATTATCATATTACCAATAGCCTTTTTACTTAGTGCCTTCTTACCCTGGGCAGTAACCGTAATTCTAATAATAGGAGGTGTCTATCTGGCTTATGAAGGAGCAGAAAAAATATTCGAATTTTTTTTTCCACATAAACCTAAACGAATTTCTTCTGATGAGAGGTCACCTAGAGAATCAGATATTTTAGAACTAGAAAATAAGAAAATCAAGTCGGCCATAGTTACCGATTTTATTTTGTCTATTGAGATTATCATCATCGCCCTAGGAACTGTCTTAGAGGAACCCCTACTCAATCAAATTTTGGTGGTCTCCATAATAGCATTAATAGCTACCGTAGGTGTCTACGGCCTTGTTGCATTAATTGTTAGAATGGATGAGTTTGGTGCCCACCTAATCAACTTAAATAGTCAAGAAAACAGCATATCGGATAAAATAGGTCGTTTTTTTGTTAATGCTCTCCCTATGGTTATTAGGTCACTATCTGTCATAGGCACAATTGCACTGCTTTTGGTATCGGGCGGTATTTTTGCACATAACCTCCCCTTCCTGCATCATATTCTTCCAAACCTACCTTCCCTACTAGTAGAATTCCTAATCGGATTGGTTGTGGGTACTCTAGCTCTATTTGTTGCGAAAGGTCTAAAGGCTCTTTTCAAGAAATAAAAGCTTTTAAAAAGGTTTAAACTCTTGGATACCCTATTGAAATCTAATAAGTCGATGCCCTTATTCAATCGTTATTTTTCCAGAAACCCAATCTGGTAGTAAAAAGTTCATCCCAGTGGATTCTTCTATATCCACGAGTTTATTGCGTAATTCTACCGATCGTAAACCGATGGCTTCGCGAAACTCATTAGTTTTTGAAAGTGTATTAGCTGTTGGTGGGATTAAATAGCCATATCCGGGAGATTTGCGATTGGATTGTACCGCAATTTTCCAATCCTCTATTAAGGCAAACTCGTAAGGTGACATTTCTCCCTTGGATACTGCAGTTTTCAATAATGGTCGTATTGTTTCATAGAGCGTATCTGTTTGTACATAGTCTGAGGATATGGAATTATGATGCGACAGGACAGTAGAAATCCAATAGTCGTTCCCAATAAGCTGCTCCCCGGGATAGCCATAAACTTCCAAAATATCCAAAAGTTCTGCCATTTGTTGTTCGCTATGAGGAGCAAACTTTTCGTCACCGTATTTCTCCTGAGCCTTGTTTCCAATCTTAAATAATGCTCCCATCGCCATTTTTTGATCTTTTTTAAACATCTCCTGTGCTCTTTCTCTTAAAACCAGATCTTGCTTATCCATATATCCCTGTCTTAATTCGGGATACTTTTCTTTAATAATTTTCCATTCTGGCTTCTTTAACAAGGGAGAAATAAACTTATTTTTTTTGACATCCTTAAGCTCCCACCCATGGCGTATTCCTCTTTCAATCAGTTGGAATGCCAGATCATCTAGTTGAAGATAAAATGCCAGCTGACACGCTACCTCAATATCTCGAAGAAACACAAAGGAATAGCTTCGGAACACCTCTTCATAAAGCTGCAATGCCTGTTGGAAATCTTTCTTTGCTATTAGGTTTTCTGCTTGGTTTATTTTGAAATGGTACTCTTTGTAACTAGGCGATTTGTATTCGGCATGAACGAAGACCGTAATTAGAATAAGTATAATTGTAGAGCTTTTTAGCACGCTTAGGACAGATTAAAAATTGGAACAAGTAAACGCATTACTTAGATTGTATCGTTGTAAAGTGGATAAAACTATAGCTCTCTAAGGGGAAAAAGACCCTCATAGATTTCGACCTCAACGGACCCAACCACACCATAAGCCTTTGCAATACCCGCAGCCAGTTCGGATTCCTTAAATACTTTTATAGAGGCCATACTATCCCAAATATAAATCCCTGCATAGTGCCCCTCCTCTGCTTGTTTTACATAATACTTCTGAATAAGCCCAGAAATAGCCAAAAACTGCGGTTTCCTTTCCTTGGCATTTTGGATAACCTCATCCTCTGTGAGGCCCGATTTAAATTTAACCATTTGAATTACCATAGTTGTAGTTTTTAATAAGAAACCATTCCTTTTTGCAATCAACTATACGCCAAAGGATACAAAAGCAGGTTTCGCTTAAATCAAAGTTAGTAGTCCTAAGATACTAAAAAACTAGTCCCATCTACAGTCAAAAATAATTGGCTATTGCGATCGGGGTTTAACTGAACTAATACAGACACGCTTATGAAATTTACTATCTTAGAGTTTTCATTAACCAAGCATTTCAAAACCCATCTTATTGAATTCTCTGCAAACCGATCAAAAAAGCAAGGTCTTCCTTAGAAATTGCATAGCCCTAGGAATTATTTCGATTATCATCCTGAGTTTTACATTGGGCTGCAACACCAAAGGGAGCAAAACTAATCATGAAGAGGAAGAATGGATTTCCTTATTTAATAAGAAAGACTTATCCGGTTGGGATATCAAGATTGCAGGCTACGAGTTAAACGACAATTATAAGGACACCTTTGTTGTAGAAGACAGTATGATTAGAATACAATATGACCAGTACGAATCCTTCCAGGATGCATTTGGCCATATGTACTTTCACCAGCCCTTTTCACATTACAAACTCCGATATAAGTACAGGTTTGTAGGGGAGCAATTAAAAGGCGGTGCTAGCTGGAACATTCGCAATAGTGGTGTCATGTTACACTCGCAGTCTGCCAAAAGCAATGAAATAGGGCAAGGATTTCCTATATCTATTGAAATGCAGTTATTAGGTGGCCTTGGAAAGGAGGAACGCACTACAGGAAATGTATGTACTCCAGGAACTGCCGTTGAGTTATCAGGAGAAGTAGACTACCGACATTGCATCTCCTCTGCATCTAAAACTTATCACGGTGACCAATGGGTGCAGGCAGAGGCCATAGTAGTTGGTGGAGAGCAAATGATATTTATAATAGAACAGGATACTGTATTGGAATTTCAGCATCCCCAAATTGGAGGCGGTTTTATTAGCAAAGACCAAGCAGGAGAAGACTGGGATGCTTTTAATATAAGTAGAGACAAAGAATCCTGGATAAAGAGGGAAGGAGAAATTCTAAAAGAAGGGTACATTGCCCTGCAAGCCGAAAGTCATCCGATAGATTTTAAGGATATAGAACTGCTTAATTTATGCGGATGTATGGATCCTAAGGCCAGGAATTACAAATCGTACTACATAAAAAATATGCCAAAAGACTGTATCTATTAGATAGTTTTCTCAATATTGTAAAAATTTACTAACCTTTTAAAAAAATAATTTCTCAATGAAAAAGCACTGCACAATTCTTTTTCTCTTTTTCTCACTAGCCCTGATAGCACAGGAAGATACTACCAATGACACCCTGCCCGCAGGAGAAATATTTACCTCAACCCAGTCGGTTACTATAGACGGTAAAACGATAAATCTGGCAACAGAAACGGGCACCATACAGCTACGAGATGAAAACGACAAGCCTATTGCTCTCTTTGGTTTTACCCACTATAAGAAAACGTCAGGAAATAAGAAAAGACCCATTGTTTTTGCATTTAATGGAGGTCCACTCTCCGCTTCCTTTTGGTTACATTTCGGAGTACTAGGCCCAAAAAGAGTAGAGGTTAACGATCCAGATTATACCAAACCTGCACCATATAAGGTAGTAAATAACGAGTTTTCCATTTTAGATAAGGCTGATCTGGTGATGATAGATCCTATAGGAGTAGGCTTTAGCAAACCTATTGGCGAAGCGAAATGGAAAGATTTTTGGGGTGTCGATCAGGATATCCGAAGTATTGGACTTTTCATTGAACAATTCTTAATTCGATCAGGAAAATTTAATGCTCCAAAATACCTTCTTGGAGAAAGTTATGGAACGTTTAGAAATGCCGGTTTGGTAAAATACCTTCAGGATAAAGGAATAGCTATGAATGGAGTCATAATGGTTTCTGCAGTTTTCGAAGTGCAACATTTATTATTTGGTCCAGGAGATGATATGGCCTATTTGGTTCATTTCCCTACTTATGCGGCTACTGCCTGGTACCATAACAAAGTAAAAGACAAGGGCGATTCTCTGGAATCCTTTTTAGAGGGTGTACGTATATTTACAGAAGACGAATACGCTCCCGCCTTGCTTAAGGGAGATCAATTGACTAAGAACGAGAAAGAAACAATAGCCCAAAAAATAGCCGATATAACAGGACTCAGTAAAGAATATTGGATAAAAGCCGATTTGAGGGTTACCAATTCCGAATATTTTCAGGAATTACTTCGAGACAAAGGGGAAACGGTGGGAAGACTCGATTCCAGGTTTACAGGAGTGAATGAAGATATGCTGTCGCAGTTTGCCTTTACCGACCCACAAAGCGACGCTATCTCTTCGCCCTATATTTCTGCTTTTAAAGATTACTTATACAACGATTTAAAGGCTAGTAAACACCTTACCTATACTACAACAGCCGGAACTAGAAAAGATTTTAAATGGGATTGGAACCATACAGGCAATATGGCATGGAACGCACAGGTTGCGGTAAGCACCTTGCCGGATATGACCACAGCAATGAAAAGAAATCCCAACCTTAAAATCTTAATTCTTAATGGCTATTACGATTTGGCTACGGTATTCTATGGAGTAGAACATTCTATAAATCATATGGGTTTAAGTCCTGAACTAAAGAAAAATATCATCATGAAATACTACGAGGCGGGCCATATGATGTATACCCATTTACCATCTATGAAAAAATTTAAAGAGGATGTGGATAATTTTATAGACGAAACTTTGAATTAATTGAGGCATTACTTTTTTCTTCACTAAGATAAATTTAGTACCTTATACTACAACCTAACTCACCGCTATTGGCTAGAATAAGCCTTTGGGTGGGTTTTTATGTTTTAGAATAAGTGTAATTTAAAAAGAGGATTAGTTCCCTTCCAGAATAGTTGTAAAATTCGTTCCTCAAAAATTTAACATAAGCATGGAGATACTTAAAACCAGACTCTTCAAACCAGTTGTTACAGATGGACTTATAGTACGAGAACGTCTTATGAGGAAGATGGCGCAAAACCAATATAAAAGGTTCCATCTAATTATTGGAGCAGCCGGATATGGTAAAAGCGTCTTGGTAAGCCAGTGGCTAGATTCTTTTAAAGCCAATTATTGTTGGATTTCTCTAAACAGCGATTGCAACGATATAAGAGTATTCTTAAACTATTTAATGGCGGCTATAAACTCTCGAGAAAAGCAGTTTTTAGACCTCGTAGATTTAACACTGGCACCTCAGCTCCCTTCAAATAAATCAATTGCCCAAGTAATTATTAATTCCCTTGAGAGTATAAAAAAAGAGCTAATTATTGTCTTAGACGACTACCATCTGATTCGTGATAGTAATGTAAATGATATTATGACCCAAATTGTCTCAAACTTCCCGCAACAACATAAGTTTGTCATAATTTCAAGGCGTGATCCCCCTTTGCGTATGGAAAAGCTTGAAGCCTATGATAAAATAAGCGAAATCAGGATGGTAGATCTAAAGTTTACTACCCTGGAGATTGAGCAACTTTCTAAAGAACTTTTCACTAAAAATTTAGATCAGAAAACTCTAAAGTCTATACTGGAGTTTACCGAGGGATGGATAATCCCTATTCGAATTCTTGTAAAAAATCTGAATAAAGAAAATCTTAACAAAGCCTCTATTGAAATAGGCAAAAAAAAGAGTTCTCGAATCACTAACAAATTATTAAAAGAATTATTTGAAAATGAGCATCCCGATTTATTGGAAAGTTGCATGCTTGCTTCCCTTTTCGACCGCTTCAATATCCCCTTGTTACTTATAATACTTAAAAAAGAATACCCAAATAGAATAAATAAACTTGAGCCTCTAATAAACCTTCTAGAAGACTTTCTAGTTCGCTCCCTATTTATAATTGCACTGGATGAGGAAAAAAACTGGTATCGTTTCCATCATTTGGTACAAGACTTTCTAAAAAAAGAAGTTGAACAAAAATGGACTAAGAAAAAGATTGTAAAATTAACACAAAGAGCATCAGAATATTTTGAAAACTTAGGCTTTTTAGACGAGGCAATACAATTGAGTACAAAAACTAATAATGTCTTAAAAACGATAGATATTATTGAGAAGTATAGACACTCCTACATGGATAAGCATCGTTTTGATATGCTCAATCGCTGGTTAAAATTAATATCTCCTTCTGTAATCGAAACTAATGCAGGGCTATTACTTACGCAGGCCATGCTACACGAACATAGTTCAGAATATGAGCAAATGTTTAAATATCTTGAATTGGCCAATAAATTAATATTCTTAAAAAACCCACTACTTGAAAATTCACCGCTTCTCAAAGCAGAATTTTTCGCTATCAAATCCTCCGCAGCGTACCACGCAGGCATATACGAATTGGCTGTCTCTTGTGCTACTAAAGCAATGGACCAGTTTCCAACCATGAATTCTTATTTATACAATTTTGCTATGGCATACAAGGTTCTGTCATTGAACGTTTTAGGGCAAGACCAAAAAGCACATGAAATCTTGCGATATCACAAAAAGGATATCGATGTAAAGGATCCCTTAAATTTAATGTACAATCAAATCATTACATCTATATTATTTGCCTATCAAGACAGACTAGACAAATGCAGTTATGAGTTGAATATGTCAAAGGAAATGGCTAGGATGGAATCCATAAATGCTGTCTCAGTAATGGCTAGTTATTTGATGGCTTTTCAATGCTATATGCAAAATAAGTTGGTAGAAAGTTTAAAACATATTAAATACGGGCTGAAAAGAAGATATTCAGCAAGACCCCTTTGGATCATTCAATGCTTTTGTTTGGATGCATTTTGTCATCTTTCACAAGGACGTAAATCTGAATTGAACAACACAGTACAAGAAATGACAGAATATGTCCAAAATTTTAGAGAAACTTTATACCATGAACTTGTAAAAGCCATACAGGTTGAATTAAGCCTTAGACAAGGAGAGGTCGAAACAGCTATGAGACTATCTAATGGTGTTAATTTTAACCCCAAAGTTCCTACCCATTTTCACTATCATCCACAATTGACCGAAGTAAAACTTAATATGGCAAGAGGCAAATATCAAAACCTCAATCGAGCCCAAAGACTATTGAAAGAGTATAAAGATTTAGGGCAGAAACTAAACAATGGAAATTTTCTAGCGCAAGTAGAATGTCTCAATATAATAATGAGTCATAAAACAAATAATCTATCCAAGAAAACCGTCATTTCTTTTCTTTCATATACTAAGGAGAAAGAATATTTTCGCTTTTATGCAGATTATTACAATGACTTTGAAAGAATTTACAAACAGCACTTGATAAACATAGAAGAAGATTCTTATGTTTTTGAGATATTAAAAACAATCAAAAATGAGGAACGAAGTATAAGCCATCTAAAAAGAATCAACCGATTAGAAAACAGTAATACTCCTTTAGATTTATTAAATCAAAAGGAACAAGAAATACTTCATCTAATATCTCTGAA
>CAZWPZ010000100.1:0-1703 GCA_964636005.1 uncultured Eudoraea sp. | reverse complement strand
CCATGGGGTGCTCCAGTTTATACTCACACACCCTTAGAAAAAATAACAGACTTAAACCAAAAATAACTTTATAATTCATTATAAATGTCTCTGGGTGTCTTGTAAAAGTACATGCTTAGATGAAGTGAGACAAGTTTACTTTAAGCTCTTATACCCCTTATACGTATCTTTATGTGCAAAAAAAGAAACCTTATGCAATACTTTTTTACCATAGTTCTCACAGGGCTTATGATGTCGCTAGGTTTTGGACAAAAGAATATCGAAGACACTCTAAGACGCTATAATAAGAACACGGTAGATTATATCCGTGTCGAAGTATTGCGTACGTTAGATGATTTTCAAATCTTAGATACGAGATTGAGAGAAGAATATGAAGTAAGTCATATTAAAAATGCCATTTGGGTGGGCTATAAGAACTTCGACTCACTTTCTTTTATTCAAAAACACCCTAATAGGGAGAAGATCACAATAGTCTATTGTTCTGTTGGAGTTAGGTCCGAAGATATAGGAGAGGTTTTGATCAGAAATGGTTACAAACGCGTATTTAATTTGTATGGCGGGATTTTCAAGTGGTCCAATATGGGGTTTCCTGTTTACGACAGTCTAGAGAATAAAACAAAAAATGTTCATGCCTTTGGTAAGGAATGGAGTCACCTTTTGACCAAAGCGGATAAAGTATTTTAAACTAAAGCATTGTATATTGAATAGCTATAAAACAGATCTGCTGTTAATTTTTACCCGTAACCCGGAATTGGGTAAATGTAAAACAAGACTGGCAGCAAGTATTGGAGACCACAAGGCACTTGAAGTATATATACATCTATTAAATCACACCGAAAGCATTGTGCGTTCCATTCCGTGCACCAAGGAAGTATATTTCTCAGAAGATTCAAAAAAAGACAGCTTGTGGGACAACAAAATCTATAATAAGAAACTACAACAGGGTACAGATCTCGGAGCTAGGATGTATCATGCCTTTAAAAATGGATTTGAAAACGGCTTTTCGAATATTATAATCATTGGAAGCGACATATACGACCTGGATTCAGAAACAATAACCCTAGCTTTCGAAAAACTCCATACACACGATTATGTAATAGGTCCTGCCCAGGATGGAGGTTATTACCTTTTGGGTATGAAAAAATTAGATAAAGCTCTATTTGAAAATAAGAAATGGGGTTCGAGTTCCGTTTTACAAGAGACGATACAGTCCATAGGAGAGAAACGTATATTCTTATTACCCAAACGAAATGATATTGACGTATACGAAGACCTATTGGGTATTCCCCTTTTTGAACCTTACTTAAAGAACAACACATGACCAAGAAACAATTAGAAGAATCGTACGACTATCTTGTAAAAAAAGGCTTTGACTCTCCAGAAATTGGTATCGTTCTTGGAACTGGTTTAAAGAAACTAGTTGATCATATCGAAGATCCTATTACCGCCCATTACCACCATATTCCTTTCTTCCCATTAGCAACAGTAGAATTTCACTCGGGGAAATTAATTTTTGGAACCTTAGAGAACAAAAAGGTGGTAGTAATGCAAGGGAGGTTTCATTGCTATGAAGGGTATTCTTTTGTGGATGTAACTTATCCTATTCGCGTAATGCATAGAATCGGTATAAAGAAGTTATTAATTTCCAATGCCGCAGGTGCTTTAAATCTAGAGTTTAAAAAAGGAGATCTCATGCTTATTGA
>CAZWPZ010000099.1:0-2002 GCA_964636005.1 uncultured Eudoraea sp. | reverse complement strand
CGGATAATCAATGAGAAACATCAGAACGCTTGGTTAAAAACAGTTTGGTATAACTCTTTTTTCTTCCCGGTTGCGGAGATTGTTACTTCTATTGCTATTGGCTTGGTGGTTTGGTACGGAGGATTACAGAACATAATGAGTGTTGAGACTGACGTTGCAGGAACCATCTTTGCCTTTATTCTTTATATAGAAATGTTGTTCAGACCCTTGAGACAAATCGCAGATAAATTCAATACGCTGCAGATGGGGATGGTTGCGGCCAATAGGGTTTTTAAAATTCTTGATACGGAAAGCCATATTGAAGATAAAGGAAGCCTTGTTAAAGAGCATGTAAAAGGAACTATTAGATTTAAGGATGTCCGTTTTGGTTACCTGGAAGGAGAAGAGGTGTTGCACGGGATATCTTTTGATGTGAACGCGGGGGAAACCATCGCTATAGTTGGTGCAACTGGTGCAGGAAAGTCTACAATAATCAATCTGCTTAACCGCTTTTATGAGATCAACTCCGGACAGATCGAAATGGACGGGGTAAATATTTCGGAATACAAGCTCTCCTCTCTTCGTAGACATATAGCAGTTGTGCTGCAAGATGTTTTTCTGTTCGCCGATACTATTGCCAACAATATATCTTTAGGAGATCCGAGCATTAGTCCTAAAGACATAGAAGCAGCAGCAAAGCAAATAGGGGTTCACGAATTTATTAGTAGTCTACCCCAGGGATATCAGTATAATGTAAAGGAAAGAGGAACCATGCTATCGAGTGGACAACGGCAATTGATTGCTTTTCTCAGGGCTTATGTAAGTAACCCAAGCATACTTGTACTCGATGAGGCCACTTCGTCTGTAGACACCTATTCGGAGCAACTAATTCAGCAAGCTACCGATAAAATAACGAAAGGGCGAACCTCTATAATTATTGCACATCGATTGGCAACGGTGAAGAAGGCAGATAAGATCTTGGTAATGGAAGCCGGAAGAATTATGGAAAGTGGAACCCACAAAGAATTGCTTAAAAAGGGAGGTTATTACAACAAATTATACGAAGCACAGTTTATGGCAGAGGAGGTAGCTTAGACTTCCTGTATCCTTTTATTATTGTATAATATCTTCCATTGTGATAGTCCCTGTTAGAAAAAGGAACAAATAAAGGACAAAAATTAACCCAAGAAATCCGACAAAAGAGAGGGTGAAGAACAATGAAGTCCTAGCAAGGAACGAGCCTATAGAGAAGCGATTTAATCTTTGAATTGTGTAGGCTATATAAACAAGCATTATTGGGAACTTAAGCGTATTCATAAAAATGTAGTCCGCAGGATCTGTAAGCAGAATTATCATACCAATGGGAAATGTAATAATCGCCCATTGGGAGAAGGTATAAAGGATAATAACAAAAAATTCGGAGAGAACGTACTTTCGTTTATTAAAAGATAACCAGCCTGTTATAGTAAAAATGGGAACGTATAATATAAATAGCAGGGATTGAATTTCTCCTACAACAGGCATAATTTTTTGGTATAGTTTTGGGTCTGTACCGGTGTGAAATACATCCATATCTATTTCGGAAGCATAGATTTTATGCGCTATATAGAATATAAGTCCAGAAAGAGTTAATGCTATTCCCAAATATCGTATTGGGCTCAAATACTTTTTTCGAACCCCTTGAATATACCCGTCAATAACCAATTCTGGTTTGGTGAATAAGTGGATTGCTGTTCTGAGAAAGGCGTTATCCACTTTTATATAACGGTCGGAAATATCTTGTGAAAGGTTCTTTATAGTAATCCTGTTCCTAATTACTTTGGCACCACAATTACTGCAATAATTGCTGTCAGGATTCAGCTGTTTTTCACAATTTCTACACCGCATTTTTAAATCAAGTCATCTTTAATGAGCTGTGATAGTTCAGAATAGTCTTTGAAAAGTACAAATTCCCCATTTTTGATGTAAGATACAGAGCCTGTTTCTTCACTTACTACCAGGGCAATAGCATCTGTTCTTTCGG
>CAZWPZ010000098.1:0-2836 GCA_964636005.1 uncultured Eudoraea sp. | reverse complement strand
AAAAAACGCAATACTCAATAATAGAAAGAAGGATGCTATGCTCTTTATTCTTTTAAAAGTATGGAATACAGGTAAAAGTAAAAACAGAGCCAGGGACGTAAGAACGGTTGCCGCAATCATAAGTTTTAGTCCTAGTGCAATGGGGAATAGTTGAATAAGCGGGGCAAAAATCCAAATCCCTGGAACAGTTAAAAACAGCAACAAGAAAATACTGGTTTTTTTCTTGTCAATGCAGAGTAGAAAACTGCCTACTAGAGCTATTAAGGGTATAATAAAATAGCTGGCGCCGGCCAGATATTGAGAAAGCAAACCGTTTATAAAGAGCCATAAAACAATAGGTGCTACCATGAGATTGGCCCGACTTAACTTATTAAACCTGTGGTATACGCCAAAACAAATGGCTATAGATAAAAACACAAATACGGTAATATAGGTATGCCCATTATAGGTAAAACCGTGCAGCATATCTTGGTATTGTGGATATAACCATTTTAGAAATTTCCAAGAATAGAACCCAATAGCACCATTTATCAGGAGAATTAGTATTGGGGGAATAAAACCTATTAAGACTTCTTTTAACTGGAGCGTTTTACGTTTAAAACCGAGAAGTAAAACACAGAGGAAAAAAACCAAAGTAAGGTAAAATAGGGGCCAAATATAATCAAATGGATAGGTGATAAATTTGTAATAAGGGAGATCAAAATAAACATAATCATTTAAGCTTTTTAAATTACTTAAATCGGATTGACTAAAATAGACTAACAAGGCCATGAGATAACTTCCTTGATGCGCAAGTGTATTCGTGTCAAGTCTTGTGGCAGTATCTTCGTGAGTATGATAGTCGAAATGGTCATCAATGAAAGCAAAATTAAACCCGTCAATATCCATGTCTTCTCTAAACACAGTGGTATCCATGTCATTGGGCAGAATTTTATACACACTATAAGCCAAAGAATTGGCTACAGGAAACTTAGGACTTGCTTTTTTAAATTCTCTTATTAGGTTCCCATTTGCACGATTGGTTTCTGTAAGCATGATAGAGGGACCGCCGCTACCTCTGGCTTCGAAGTTTAATACTAGCCCAACTTCCTTTGCCCATGGATGATGGTTTACAAAAAGTTCGGCTCCATTTAAACCTAATTCCTCTCCGTCTGTAAAGAGAATGATAATATCATTTTTGGGTTTAATGCCTTTTTTTAAAAATGCTCTCAGTCCTTCCAAAATAGTTGCAATACCACTTGCAGCGTCACTTGCACCGAAAGAAGAATGTGGATGGCTATCATAATGAGATAAAAGCAATAGGGCTTTACCACTAGAATCCGATCCTTCAATTCTGGCAAGTATATTCTCTGGCTTGCTCACATTACCTTCGTCTCCTACATTATAATCAAACTGAATTTCTGGCTTAAGACCTAATTTTTCCAATTCATTTACCAGATACTTCTTTACTTTTTGATGTCCAGGGAAACCTATTCCATGTGGTTCCTTTGCAATTTCTTCAACATGCTTAAATGCCCTGTCTGTAGAAAATTCACCTTCTGAGGCATTTAGATCAGCTCTATAAGTTGGCATACCTTCTTCAAAACGTATTGTTATCGCCAATAGGATGAACAGAAAAGATAGGATAGAAGGATATTTTTTCATTGAAAATTATTGAGAATTAAAAGTATAAAAATCTATTCTCAAATGTGATTTCAGCGAGTATTTTTAAAAAGTACTCAATATTTGTGTATATTTAAGAGGAACCTTTTTAAATAGGCAATTATGGGAATCAAGAGTTTTATGGGTCGGAGGGCAAAAGAAGTGTCCAAGAAAGAGTATAATGCACCAATTCTGGTAGAAGACTATATGAGTAGAAAATTGGTGACTTTTAGGGAAGATCAGTCCATATTAGAAGTCATGGAGTTATTTGCTAAACACCATATTTCAGGGGGGCCAGTTATGGATGATAATGGTTTTCTTGTGGGTATTATTTCGGAGGCAGATTGTATGAAACAAATATCGGAAAGCCGTTATTTTAACCAACCGATTTTAGATAAAAGCGTGGAGCGGTTTATGACGAAAGAAGTGGAAACCATTCCTCATGACATGAGCATATTTGACGCCGCGGGCATTTTTGATCGTCATAACAGAAGGAGATTACCTGTCATGAAAGACGACCTTGTTGTGGGTCAAATAAGTCGCAAAGATATTGTTATAGCAGCTTTAAAACTCAGCGGACATAACTGGAAATAGACTACTATAGTTTACCTAGCGGTTAGTATCCAAAATAAGTGCGGGCAGATTTAGGCTCTTATATAGGGCGTTGTATTCTTCCATGCTTTCGCCGATTATACTTTCTTTTTCGTTTTCAAATACTTGCCATTGTGCCAACAGCTCCTTTAATCTATCTTGTGCACCCATAGTTACTACTGGATCCGCACTATCTACAAAACCTTTTAAATGCATAAGTTCTGCATTAAGTTGGTTATTGAAATTAATGACATCTTGAAAGGTCTTTTGCTTCGGTTGAATTAAATTCTCCTCCCAATTTTCAATTCGACTTAGTAAAGAGTCGCCCTTTTGAATTAAAGCGCTGCTGTTTTCATGATTTTCTAATAATTTTTTATAGGTTTTTAATTGCGTTTTGGCAGAGTGCAACTGGGACACCGATTCGTGAATTGAACTTATTGTTTTTTCTATGTTCTCCAGAACAGACTGTTGTTTTTGATATGCTTCAGGAGAAGCCTGTATATTTGGATTTGCCAGAATCTGTACCTGCTGTTCTTTTACTATTCCTTCAAGACGTATTCTAATGGTATAGGTTCCAGGACTTACATGGGAGCCAGAATAATCC
>CAZWPZ010000097.1:0-5325 GCA_964636005.1 uncultured Eudoraea sp. | reverse complement strand
CAGCGTATTTCTGTTTTCAATGCCTTAAAAGGAATTACAATAACCGCTGCTCGAACATTTGAAATGGAAAATACTTTAGGCTCCATCAAAGTAGGCAAAGAAGCATCTTTTACTCTTTTAGAGGAAAATCCCTTAAAGATTGATCCAATAAAAATCAAAGAAATTGGCATAAGTGGTGTAATCTACAAAGGGAACTACTTTGAGAATCAATAAGACGTAAATGGACCAAATTACTAATGCCCAAGTGGGGCATAGGTAGTAGTGGCCAAACATTGTCCTAAAATATTTAACGCAGAATCCCTGATCTAAGTAATCATGAAATCCAGAGCATCCAATACAATACTAGTCATAGCCCGGAACAATAAGCCTATGAAAAACCCTGAAAAGCAGCTGTAACATTAAGCCTTAATTCTCGTCTTGTTTATATTGCCCAACTAAACATTATTAGAATGGAATCCATATTCGACAAAAAACCATTAATTATTATAGGAACGTTTATTTTAACTTCCGTATTTATCCTGCTGGAGCACTATAATGGAGGGATAATAACGCATCACCTTCTAGCCAGAGAAGATTTGCCTGGTATTTCTAATTTATGGGGATTGCTAAGTATTCCCTTGCTAACCTGGCTATCCATCGCTTTAATAGGCAACCGTCGGAATAAGATATCACAGACAGACGGAGAAAAGCTAAAAAGTTTTGATAAAACAACTTGGAAAGGGTTCCTGGCAGCACTGCTTTTTGGAATCTCAGCATCCTTACTTTGGGAATTTAATTTTGCCCATATTCTTCAATACTTTATTCTTTTACCTGTACTTATTGCCTTTTTTAAACCTGTTTATATGCCACAGCATCTATTAGGGTTTGTTATTGGGATGCTATTTACATTTGGAGGAATACTACCAATACTATTCGGTACTGTTCTATTGGTATTGTGTTTTTTAGTAAATAAAGTAATTGGGATTCTGAAGAGTACTTTAATCAGGAGCTGAAAATAAAAAGGAGCAGTTACAAAAAAAGTAAGCCCAAATGCTTACCAAAGCCTAGGTAAAGTATGGAACAGGGTCTTAAATCGAATGCTTTGTGTATTTTTATAAGGACATGTAATTTAACGGTTGGAGTTTTGATTTCAAGTGTCTAAGGATTTGAAATGTTTCCATGATTCCGTGCCAGGTACTGCCGAAAGCGGTACATATCAGTAACCACTAATCCTGAAAATACAGGAAAAGAATAACAATGAGAAGAAACCACAGAATTAGCACCCTTATTTTTGCATTCCTATTTGTCTTTACAGCTTATACTTGTAAACTTCATTCCCAAAATTCTAATAGCAGGCCCAATGTAATTATTATCTACACAGATGATCAGGGAACTATTGACGCAAACTGTTATGGAGCAAAAGACTTATATACGCCAAATATGGATAAGTTGGCAGCAACAGGGGTACGATTCACCCAATTTTACGCTGCTGCAGCCATTTGTTCTCCTTCCAGAGCTGCCTTGCTAACAGGTAAAACACCTTTGGCTGCAGGCCTACCAGGAAATGCCCCTTCGAAAAAAGGAGTTGTCGGACTACCTTCCAATGCGATTACCATTGCAGAGAAACTAAAGGATAATGGATATGCCACAGCACATATCGGTAAATGGCATTTAGGATATACGGAAGAAACAATGCCTAACGGACAAGGGTTCGACTATTCCTTTGGACATATGGGTGGTTGCATCGACAATTATTCTCACTTTTTCTATTGGAATGGGCCAAACCGTCACGATTTATGGGAAAACAATAAAGAAGTATGGATGGATGGCGAATACTTTCAGGATATAATAAGCCAAAAAGCAGTTGACTTTATTCAAGAGAAAAGAGATGTTCCGTTTTTTCTCTACTACGCTCTCAATTTGCCACATTATCCACTCCAGGGAACCAGTAAATGGAGAGATTATTACAAGAATTTA
This sequence comes from uncultured Eudoraea sp., assembly GCA_964636005.1. Taxonomy (GTDB): domain Bacteria; phylum Bacteroidota; class Bacteroidia; order Flavobacteriales; family Flavobacteriaceae; genus Eudoraea. The sequence goes on along the minus strand of CAZWPZ010000097.1, from coordinate 3,369 downwards.
GAAAGTCCTAGAGATAAATACGCTGCCAGTGTTTCGACAGTTGACGAACGGATCGGAATACTTTTGGAAAAATTGGAGGCATTGGGATTACGAGAAAACACTATAGTTATTCTTCAATCCGATCATGGGCATTCATTAGAGGAAAGAACTTTTGGAGGAGGAGGGAATTCCGGTCCCTACCGCGGTGCTAAGTTTTCATTTTTTGAAGGTGGCATCCGAGTGCCTGCGATCATTAGTTGGCCTAAAAAAATACCACAGAATGAAATTAGGAACCAAATGGGAGTGAATGTGGACTGGTTTCCGACGATTCTTGATTTGTGTTCCATAGACTATCAGAAAGATGCGTTTGAAGGAAAAAGTTTAGAAGATGTAATCTTAGAAAATGGATCTACACCACATACTGCATTTTGGTGGCATCTTAATGAGAAAACATGGATGGTAAGAAAAGGGGATTGGAAATTACTCAAAAACCCAGTAGACCCATCCAATAAAGCGCCAATTACCGAAAGTGATTCCTTGTTTTTGGTAAATATCAAAGATGATCCAGGAGAACTAACGAATAAGACTTTTGCGCATCCCAAAAAGGTAAAGGAACTTACTCAAGAATATAGTAGTTGGAGAGAAAAAATAAAGTAAGGTAGGTTTCAGAAGCAACCTACATTAAAAAGCAACCGCCTAAGAGCATTAAATATACTCTATGAAAGCATTCGTTTCTTGTTTTGTTGTTGTCCTGTTAATTAGCTGCTGTACATCGCAGAAAAAAAATACAGATTTGGTGGTTACAAGGCAACCTGCCGAATTCGAATCCCAGGAAGCAATATGGTTAATATGGCCGGCTACTAATCATAAGGAAAGTGAATCGGTTGAAGACGTTACATTGGGTATCATTGAAGCTTTAATTGAGGACATAGACATCGTTGTAAGCTGCCAGAACAAAGAACTTCTGAATAGAGCAAGGGAAACTCTAAAACGTCGGTTTGGTGAGCAGAAAAGACTAAAACTCTTTGAAATACCCTCTGTTGAAATCTGGGCAAGAGATATGGGACCCGTATTCGTAGAAACCAATCAAAATTCAATGGCCATTGCCGACTTCAACTTTAATTCATGGGGATATGCAGACACCTTAGATGTAGACGCCAAAACAGAAGAAATGTTTGATGTTCGGGTTGCTAATCATTTTGAATTACCCGTGATTTCGAGTTCGATGATTAGTGAAGGCGGAAATAGAGAAGTCAATGGAAAAGGAACTTTGATAACTTCAGAGGTAGTCGAAAAAGGCAGAAACCCTCATATGAGCAAATTACAAATGGAGTCCGAATACAAACGGTTGCTAGGTATAAAGAAAGTCATCTGGCTTAAACAAGGCTTGGTAGAAGACGATCATACCTTTCGAGGCCCCGTTTCTACGAAAGATGGCACTAAGGCATATACCGTTGTTACCACTAATGGTCATGTGGATGAATTTGTTCGCTTTGTTAATGATTCCACTATTCTATTAGCACAAATAGATAGTACCGAATTGGATGACCCAATTGCTCTGGAAAACCATAAACGAATGGAGGAGAATAATGAAATATTATCCAAAGCGACCGATCAGGATGGTAGACCATTTACTATTGTAAGAATGCCAATTGCAAGCATACCTTACCAAATTTTAAATCCTGGTGACTACGTATATGAATTCATTAAAACGCTTGATTATGACAATGGAATTGCTTTTCCAGATGGGGAACCTGTCCAAGTTATGCCAGCTTTAAGTTACCTCAATTTCATCATTACCAACAAAGTAATTATTGGTCAGCGTACTTGGAGAGAAGGAATGCCGGAGGAACTAAAATCTAAAGACGAAAAGGCTTCCCATATATTGCAGACTGTATTTCCCAACCGAAAAGTAATAATGATCGATGCACTCGCTGTTAACTTGGGTGGCGGGGGAATACATTGTATAAGCATGAACCAACCTGCACTCGCGGAAAATTAGGTACAACAACTTAGGAAAACAACACGGTATAGTACCAGATGGGAAAATAAGCAAATAAATACTACATTTAGGAATGGAGGTTCGTACCAAAAGTTGTTTCATAACGAATATTTCGTGCCTGAATCATCTGCTTTTCCTATTCAGAACTGTTACTAGAAATTTAGACAAAATAATGAAAAAGACTGCTTTACTATTCATAGCACTAATCGCTCTAACCTCATGCAAACAAGCGGTTAAAAACAAGGAGAATTTGATCACTGAAAATTATCAGGATTCCTTGACCAGAGAATTAATTAAAATTCATAAACAGGGCTATATAAACGGGTTTTCTGTTGCTGTTGTTACCGACGAAGAGGTAGTATATCAAAGAGGGATAGGGTATGCAAACATTATCTCAAAAGAAAACTACACCGAAAACACCATTCAAAATATTGGTTCCGTTTCTAAAACATTTATCGGAGTAGCGATTATGAAAGCGCAAGAGATGGGCAAGCTTCATCTTGATGATCCCATAAATAAGTATTTACCCTTTCGTGTATACAATCCTTTTTACCCAAATGAGGAAATTACACTAAGACATTTAGCTACGCATACTTCGACCATAGTAGACACGGAATATTATAATGGCAAAGCCTATATACTTAAAGAGAATATGAACATTTCGGATTCCATCCCGAAAATTTCAGAAACACTCAATCCCGCAACCGCAAATATGCCTTTGATTGCTTTTCTGGAAAAGCTGCTTTCAGAAAAGGGTGCATGGTATGAAGAGCAGGGATTTTTAAATAACAAACCAGGCGAAATATTTGAATACAGTAATATAGGAGCCTCCCTTGCAGCTGCAGTTTTGGAAGCAGCAACGGATACGTCCTTTAAAGAATTTACTACTGAAAATATTCTGAAACCACTAGGTATGACCTCCTCTGGTTGGTCATTTGATGATGTCGATTTATCCATGCATACCACCTTATACGCAAGACCTCAGTCAGAATTACCCTATTATTCGCTAATCACCTATCCAGACGGCGGACTTATTACAAGTGTTTCAGATATGGCGAAATATTTAAGGGAACTGCTAAAAGGACATTCTGGAAACGGGACCTTGTTAACACCTGCCTCTTATAGTGAATTGTTCAAGGAACAATTAACAGCAGAGAATTTTTTAGAACGGGACGATGAAGACCCCTATGACGATGAATACAACACAGGAATATTTATGGGGTTTAGTGCAAAAGGCTATATTGGGCATACTGGAGGTGACCCCGGGATTGCCACATACATGTTTTTTAACCCAAGATCCAAAACAGCTAAGATTTTAATGATTAATACCACAGTGATGAACTCGGGTGGGGTGGACGAATTTTTTAGTATTTGGAATGCCCTTGAGA
>CAZWPZ010000096.1:0-66012 GCA_964636005.1 uncultured Eudoraea sp. | reverse complement strand
GGTTTATACCTTGGTCTGATGCTATTTTTTAAAATATATTTTGCGGTTGCAGCAAAAGACTAGTTTTAAGATAATAGTTCCCCACACTTCAGACAAGTTTAATCGTAACATATGCTAAAAAAAGAGCTTCGGTTAAACTATAAACATTTAAGAAAACAGCTTACGTCAAAGGAGATTACCGATAGGAGTTTTCAAATATCCAATAGTCTTCTGGATTTGGCTATTTGGCATTATAGCTACTACCATATATTTCTGTCTATTTCAAAAAACAAGGAAGTTGATACTAATTTTATCTTAAGTATTCTTCAAGGTCGAGATAAGAACGTTATTGTTCCAAAAATGTCTGGAGATTGTACTTTAGAACATTTCTTGCTAACAGACAACACCCGATTAATCCCCAATAAATGGGGTATTCCAGAACCGCTTGAAGGCATAGAAGTTCCTGTATCTAAAATTGAAGTCGTATTTATACCCTTACTAGCTTTCGACAAAATTGGAAATAGGATAGGTTATGGAAAAGGCTATTATGACAATTTTCTGAAAGACTGCCCCAAAGCACTGAAAATTGGCCTTTCTTTTTTTGAGGCAGAAGACTCTATAGATGATATTAGTGCCGTGGACATCCCTTTAGACTATTGTGTAACCCCGCTGCAAATCTATAGGTTTAATTCTATTTAGATCCAAAGGCCTTTTTATTGAAAACCAATAAAATACCAACTCCGGTGCTGATTGCAGTATCTGCTATATTAAAAACTGGTTCGAAAAATCTAAAATTATCTCCGCCTACAAAAGGAATCCAGTCGGGCCAGGTTGTATCTATCATAGGAAAATATAGCATATCTACTACCTTGCCATAAAATAGGCTACTATATGGTTCGCCGGAAAACATGGTCGCTACTTGATTGTAACTTCCATTAAAAAGTATTCCATAAAACAATGAATCAATAATATTCCCAAGAGCACCGGCAAATATCAATGAAACTGCGAATACAAGCGTTTTGGAAGACTTCTTTTTTATTATATCAAAAAGCCAGTACCCAATACCAACAATAGCAAATAATCGAAAAACGGTAAGAACTAATTTGCCGGTTTTGTCCGATATAGGAAGGACATCACTCAGTTTGGCTCCCCAAGCTGCTCCCTCGTTTTCGATAAAAAGAATCTTAAACCAGGAAAATACCTCTGTTGCCTCACCAAGCTGAAAATGAGTTTTTATGTAAATTTTACTGATTTGATCTGCCAGTAATACCAACAAAATAATCAGTACGGAACGCTTGTAATTCATTATTGAAGAAATAGTTCGGGCAAAAATAGGAATTCTTAAGGCATTCCTGAATTAGAATTTTTATTTAAAAAGAAACGTCTATTAGTAGTGTTATTTCTGCATATTCTTAGCCTCGATACTTAAGGTCGCATGAGGTACTAACTTAAGACGCTCTTTATTTATCAACTTACCAGTAACTCTGCAAATTCCGTATGTTTTATTCTCAATTCTTAAGAGTGCATTCTTCAGGTCTCTAATAAATTTCTCCTGACGGATTGCCAATTGGGTATTGGCTTCCTTGCTCATAGTTTCGGACCCTTCTTCAAATGCTTTGAAAGTCGGTGACGTATCATCGGTGCCATTATTTCCATCATTCATATAAGAACTCTTTAAGAGTTCCAAATGACTCTTCGCCTTTTCTATTTTTTCTTCAATTAGGCTTTTAAATTCTGCTAATTCTTTATCTTAATATTTTACTTTTAAATCTTGTCCCATAATTTTAATGTTTTTGTACGGCCAGTTTTGTGTTAACTTCATCAAAGGAAATGGATATACCATCATCCATTATTTCCTCAAAATTTAATTCAGAAGTTAAGGTCTCATTCTTTATATATTTTAGGTTGTTTCTGACCGCTTTTTCAACTAAACCATCTTTTAATATTCTAATATCTATTTTATCCGTTACATCAAATCCAGAATCTTTTCTAATATTTTGGATTCTGTTCACCAGTTCTCGGGCTATCCCTTCCTCTTTTAGACCTTCATCAATTGTGACATCTAAGGCAACCGTTATAGGACCTTGTGAAGCAACCAGCCATCCTTCAATATCTTGCGACATTATCTCTACTTCCTGTAACTGTAATTTAATACTTTTATTTTCTAATTCAAGTGTTATTTCTCCTTCTGATTCAATTTTTTGAATATCCTTTTGATCTAGTTTACCAACGGCAATTCCTATTTCTTTCATATCCTTGCCATACTTTGGACCCAACACCTTAAAATTAGGCTTTATCTTTTTAACCAAGATTCCAGAAGCATCATCAATAAGATCAATTTCTTTAACGTTTACCTCGGTTTTAATCAAATCTGCTACTGCCTGGATCTCGGCGCGTTGTGCATCTTCTAAAACAGGAATCATTATTTTCTGCAGAGGCTGTCTCACTTTAATTCGCTCTTTTTGTCTTATAGATAGAACCAAAGAAGAAATAACCTGCGCCTTCTGCATCTTGCTTTCCAATTCCTTATTAATATAATGGATATCAGCCTTTGGGAAATCGGCTAGGTGAACACTTTCTATCTTTTCCTTTTGAGTCGTATTTACCAGATCTCTATACAACCGATCCATAAAAAAGGGCGCTATTGGAGCTCCTAGTTTCGCAATGGTTAGCAAACAAGTATATAGTGTTTGGTATGCAGAAATTTTATCTTCCTGATAATCTCCCTTCCAGAACCGTCTTCTACTTAATCGGACATACCAATTACTCAAGTTTTCCTGAACAAAATGAGACATTGCACGGGCGGCTTTCGTAGGTTCATAATTGTTGTAAGCCTCATCCACTTCTTGTATTAGACTATTTAATTCAGACAATATCCAAAGGTCTATTTCTGGTCTATTCTCTTCTGCTATTTCCTCTTCTGAATAATCGAAAGCATCTATGTTCGCATAAAGGGAAAAAAACGAGTAGGTATTGTACAAGGTTCCGAAAAACTTTCTTTTTACCTCTTCTATCCCGTCGAAATCGAACTTTAGATTATCCCAGGGATTCGCATTTGAAATTAAATACCATCTTGTCGCATCCGGACCATACTCACTTAAAGTCTCCCAAGGATCAATGGCATTTCCAAGCCTTTTAGACATCTTTTTCCCTTCCTTATCCAATACTAGCCCATTAGAAACTACATTTTTATAAGAAACAGAATCAAACACCATTGTTGCGATAGCATGCAAGGTATAAAACCAACCCCTTGTCTGATCTACTCCTTCTGCAATAAAATCCGCAGGGAATGTAACACCTTTATCTATAAGGTTTTTATTTTCAAAAGGATAATGCCATTGTGCATAGGGCATGGAACCACTATCAAACCAAACATCAATAAGATCGCTCTCCCGTTTCATGGCCTTCCCTGAATCGGAGACAAGTATTATATCGTCTACTACGCTCTTGTGTAAGTCTATTCTATCATAATTTTGATCCCTCATGTCTTCTGGATCAAAATCAGCAAAAATATCCTCGTTCATGAATCCTTTGGAAATAGCATGGGACATCTCCTCCTTTAACTCCTTTACAGAACCAATAATCTTTTCCTCTTTACCATCTTCTGTTCTCCAAATAGGAAGTGGAATTCCCCAATATCTGGACCTGCTCAGATTCCAATCATTTGCATTTGCCAACCAATTCCCAAATCTACCATCACCAGTTGCCTTTGGTTTCCAATTTATGGTTTGGTTTAAGGCAAACATTCTGTCTTTTACGTCCGAAATCTTTATAAACCATGAATCTAATGGGTAATATAGGATCGGCTTATCCGTGCGCCAACAATTGGGATAGGAGTGCACATATTTTTCTACTTTGAAAGCCCTATTCTCTTCTTTCAGTTTTATCGCTATTTCTACATCAACCGATCTTTCCGGGGCTTCACCTTCTTCGTAATATTCATTTTTAACATACTTCCCAGACAATTCTCCCATTCCTTCTCTAAACTTTCCTTGAAGGTCTACCAAAGGAACGGCATTCTGTTCTGAATCAAGAACCAGCATAGGCGGTACGGGAGGAACTGCCTGCATGGCCACCTGCATATCATCTGCACCAAAAGTTGGGGCAGTATGTACTATTCCGGTACCATCCTCGGTAGTTACAAAATCTCCAGAAATTACTCTAAAAGCATTCTTTGCATCCTTATACGGAGTTGCATAAGTCAATAGCTGTTCATATTCTATACCAATAAGCTTATCTCCTAAACAACTGCCAACACGCAGAAACGGTATTTTTTTATCCTCTTTCTTATAAGCTTCTATCTCTTCTACAGAGCTTACCTCAGTATACCTGCCTGTAAATTGTTTACTTACCAGGTTCTTGGCTAACAGTACAGTTATGGCTTCAGAGGTATATTGATTAAATGTTTTTATCCAAACATATTCAATTTTTGCTCCTACTGTCAAAGCGGTATTACTGGGTAGTGTCCAAGGGGTAGTGGTCCATGCAAGGAGATACAGGTCTCCTTCAACCCCTTGCAAGACTTCTGGAAGTGAGTGTTTCTTTGCCTTAAATTGGGCCGTTACTGTTGTATCTGTAACATCTTGATACGTTCCCGGCATATTGAGTTCATGAGAACTTAAACCCGTTCCTGCCTTAGGAGAATAGGGTTGTATCGTATAGCCTTTGTAAATAAGGCCTTTGTTATAAATCTGTTTAAGTAACCACCAAACAGATTCGATATATTTAGGCTCATAGGTAACATATGGGTCTTCCATATCCACCCAATACCCAATTTTTTCAGTTAAATCGTTCCATGCATTTGTATACCGCATAACTGCAGTCTTACACGCCTCATTGTACTCCTCCACCGATATGGAAACTCCGATATCTTCCTTTGTAATGCCAAGTTCCCTTTCTACACCTAACTCTATTGGTAATCCGTGAGTATCCCATCCTGCCTTACGTTTCACCTGAAAACCTTTCATGGTTTTATATCTTGGGAAAATATCCTTTATCGTCCTTGCCATGACATGGTGTATACCAGGCATCCCATTGGCAGATGGTGGTCCTTCGTAGAAGACGTAACTAGGATACCCTTCTCGCAGTGCAATACTTTTTTCAAAAATTTGCTGGGACTTCCAAAACTCTAGAACCTCTGTTCCTATTTTCGCCAAGTCAAGACCCTTATATTCTGCAAATTTCATACTAACCTTTTACTTTAGAATAAATTAAGGCTGCAAAATTAAGAAATTTGAATGAGATTTTCTTAAAATATTGTCCTGTAAAACAAACAGGTATCTCAAACGATTTACGATGGTTTTAGCAGTAAGAATCTATTTACTTTACCCTTAATTCTAGGACCCATTGGGAAGGTTAAAATCTAAAATTAATTCCGCCAATAATATTAATTCCTGGTCCACTCATACCAGAAGAATAGGGTCGATATCGTTGATTTGTTATGTTTTCGATATTAAAATTAAACCGGAACGAATTATTTAGCTGAAACTGGGACCTCCAATTAAGCGTGTACCAAGATGGCGAATAAGGGTTTCCCTCAGAATCCTTTGCATAGATATAATCTTTTGCAATCTCCGAAAGGGCCAGGTCTTCAAAAGCAATTTTGCCATTATAGGTAACAAAGAGATCTGTTTTAAACCTTTGGTTTCTCCATAGAATATGAAAATCTCCAAACGTTGGAGCTGCATGTCTGGCAGGACTAGAAACTCCATCATAATCTACCTCTGTCCCTTTGGTAAATGTTATATTGGATAACAAGGAAAACTGATCGCTCAGAAAAGCTTCAAAACCAAATTCAAAACCGTATATATATGCCCTTGATGCGTTTTGTATTGCTTGAACATTACTCAGCACTCCATTGTAGATAATCTGATTAACTCCATTGTATTCATAGTCTCTTCTCACCAATGCATTTGCTAAATAGGTATAGTAGGAGGCTCCTTTTAAAACGACAATATCATTAAAGTTCTTTCTTATACCAAGCTCTATATTGTAAGCATATTCTGGATCTAAGTTGGGATTTGGAACCACAACCGAACCTGGTTCCGAATCAAATATTTTTCCTATATCATCAATATTTGGAGCTCGAAAGGCCGTAGACCCATTAAGCGTAAACTGCAAATCTGCTCTGGGTAACCAGCTAAAGCCCAGACTCCCAGTGAGCGCGCCATTGTTTAAATCAGCATTGTCAAAGGGAAAATCAAAATACGTTTTGTCAAAAGTTGCATCGATCCAAACATGATTGTACCTAAGCCCTCCCAACCAAGTAAAATTTGGTTTCGATTTTAACTCAGCATTTACATAACCCGCAAAAGATTGCCATGTGGACCCATCTGGATAACGAGATGCATACCCCGCTATAGTTCCGGATTCGATATTTTCTTGTTGTCCTTGAGAGCCTACTAAATTGAAAACGTATTCCATTCCATAATAGAATCGTAAGTTCCCTATTTTCCTGTTCTCAAAATCCATGTTAAACGATAGAGCGTCTACATTTTCTTTTGTAGTATATCGGTTTGGATCCGCAAACAATCTTTCGTTTCTACTTTCTTTGAAGTTTTGGTAAGCCGCAGTTATTTTTAGTCCATCATAAAATTTTCCCCTACCATTATGATTGATTTGTAAATTCGACATAAACCATTGCTGTGGCCCGTAAAACCATTCTGCCGAGCGTAAGCCCGTTCCATCTTCGTTCGGTCTGATTAACCTATCGTATCTAGAAAAATCAGAAGTCGTACTATAAAAAATTCCCAAATCGTATCCCCAATTAGCATTAGGCCTGTGGGCAATTTTTTGCATAAAATTGATCTGATTATAACCAGTAGGTATCTGAACTCTGGGATTTGCATTGGTTTCCAAAAAATCCATCCCGTTTGCCCTAGCAGCATATTGCTTTCTTAAATAAGCATCCGGACCAAACTTACCCATCTTTAAATCCTCAAATGAACTGTAGGTTGCACTGGTTAAAAAAGCCCATTTCTTTCGGCCTAAACTAATATCAAAATGACTGGTACTCTCATTATTGGCGGAAGCGAATCTATAGGCAGCGCTTCCTGAAACAAGCAGCTTGTCCTGATTAGAAAACTGCGGCTTATTGCTGATAAAATTCATCACCCCCCCTATAGCATCACTTCCATAAATAACAGAACCCGGTCCGAATATCACCTCGGTATTTTTAATACTAAATGGGTCTATAGAGATAATATTCTGAATATTACCCCCTCGAAAAATAGCCGTGTTCATTCTCACTCCATCTACTGAAAGTAATAGTCTATTGGTAGAAAAACCTCTTATCATAGGGCTTCCTCCTCCCAATTGACTTTTTTGAACAAATATTTGACCACTATTATTTAACAAATCAGCCGCAGTTTGAGGATTTGTAAAAACAATATTCTGAGAAGAGATGGACATCACTTTTTGGGGAATATCTTTTTTTTGCTGTTCCCACTTTGAAATGGATACTACAACTTCATTTAACTGTTCCCTTTTTAGGGATAGATAAACTGCACTCCCCCGTTTTAAAAAAGATTCTTTTGTTCCGCTTCTTGATTGGTAACTCAGATGCCGAATTTCTAATTGCTCGCCCTCCTTAAAAACGGACAAATCGCAAATTCCGTCAAAATCTGATAAACTGGTCTGTGATTGATTGGAATTGAGAACAACAGCATTTACTATAGGTTCCGAAGTCTCGACATCTAAGATGGTAATCTTTTGAGCAGAAGCAAAACTGCCAATTAGGAAGAAGGCAAGCATGACTTTTCTCCAATGTTTTCTATCTAAAAACTTCATTTAAAACAGCGAGAGATCTGGGTTTTTTAAAACCGTCCAAATGTACTTCAAAAAAGAGAATAATTGCCTGTAACAGGGCTACTCTTCTTGCTTTGGTTATTTCTATGTTATGAATGGCATCAAAATTTATGCCTAAAAACTTTTTAAAAACTGCCAAAACATCCTGGGTTAGACATGGGTTCCCACTTGGCGTTTTTATAAAAGCCCCTTCTCGCAAATCAAAAAAATCGTATTCTATATTTGAAGTTTCGGGATAAAATCCTAGATACTTGGTCAGTTTAAGCAAAAACAAAATGTGAAAATTGGAAAATGTTGTCTGCGCGTCTAGCCATTGCAAAGTAGTTTCTAAATACACGTACAAGTCTCGATTTTGTTCCTCTTCATAAATGCTATTGGCCAACATCTCCGCCAAAAAGAAGAACATAGCACTTTTTGCCGGATCGGAATAAACGGATTGATAATGGTAGGCAATTCTAGCATCAGAGATTCTCTCCAATGTCCCCTTATCTCTATGGATTGCCGAGATTTCTAATTGGGTTAGGGGTTGAAAATAAGATGCCTTGAGTTTCTTTTTCTTGGAACTTAGAACTCCTCTTAGCATATAGGATTTTAGTCCACTAGAATAGGTAAAAGCCTTCACAATTAAACTGCTATCCCCATATTTTATTGACGACAATACTAGTGCCTTTGTCTTAATTTGCATGGATCTCTGTTCGTTGGGCTCAAAGATAAAAGGAATATATAAGAAGTGTTTGCAAAAAAAAAGAGTTGGTGCATTCTATACTATGCACCAACTCTTAGGATATAAAGTGTAACTATTAAATCACTCCCTGTGCCAACATGGCGTCGGCTACTTTTACGAAACCTGCAATGTTCGCTCCTTTTACATAATTGCAATAACCGTCTTCTTCTTTTCCATACTCAATACAAGAGTCGTGAATATCTTCCATTATTCCTCGGAGTCTCTCATCCACTTCTTCTCTTGTCCAACTTATTCGCAAGGAGTTTTGTGACATTTCCAATCCTGAAGTAGCAACCCCTCCCGCATTGGAAGCCTTCCCTGGTGCAAATAATACTTTTGCTTCATGAAAATGATGTATCGCTTCTGGAGTCGAAGGCATATTTGCTCCTTCTGCTATACAAATACATCCATTAGAAACAAGACTTTTGGCATCTTCCCCATCGAGCTCGTTTTGTGTAGCGCAGGGTAATGCAATATCGCATTTTGTCTGCCATGGTCGTTCCCCTTCATGGTAGGTAGCAGAGGTGTATTTCTCAACATACTCAGATATTCGTCCTCTTCTATTGTTTTTTAGGTCCATCACAAATGCCAACTTTTCTTCGTCTATTCCATCTTCATCATAAATATAGCCTCCAGAGTCAGAAAGTGTTAATACCTTACCTCCCAGTTGAAGAACTTTTTCGGCAGCATATTGGGCAACATTACCAGAACCAGAAAGAACCACTTTCTTTCCTTTAATCTCCTTATTCATAGTCTTTAACATACTTTCGGCAAAATATACCGTACCGTAACCCGTAGCTTCCGGACGAATTTTTGAACCTCCCCAAGAAAGCCCTTTACCTGTAAGTACACCTGTAAACTCATTTCGTATCTTTTTGTACATCCCAAAGAGGAACCCAATTTCTCTTGAACCTACACCAATATCCCCTGCTGGTACATCCGTGTTAGGACCTATATGCCGGCATAACTCGGTCATAAATGCATGACAAAACCGCATTACCTCATCATCCGACTTCCCTTTGGGATCGAAATCGGAACCCCCTTTACCACCTCCCATAGGCAAGGTGGTTAAGCTATTCTTAAAAACCTGTTCAAACGCCAAGAACTTCAAAATACTGGCATTTACAGAAGGGTGAAATCGAAGACCTCCTTTGTAAGGACCAATGGCAGAATTCATTTGAATTCTATACCCCCTATTGACATGAATCTCTCCCTCATCATCGACCCACGCCACTCTAAATGAAATTAATCGTTCGGGTTCGACCATTCTTAAAAGAATGTTCTTGCCGTAATATATATCGTGTTTTACGATATAAGGTATTACCGTATCAGCAACTTCCTGAACGGCCTGAATGAATTCGGGTTCATGTCCATTTCTGGTTTTAACCTCCTCCATAAATGCATCGATATTTGGATCCATATAGCTATTTTATTTAGGTCTTTTTATTGAATTAAAAATTTTGAGGCAAAATTATATCTTTTCTACAATTATATCGTGCTTTTTTTTAAAATATGATAATTTTAACCTATTGCCTGATCCAGATCAGCAATTAGATCTTCAACATCTTCTATTCCAACACTTAGTCGAATCAGAGAATCCACTACACCACTTTTTTCGCGTTCTTTTTTTGGTATACTGGCGTGGGTCATACTCGCTGGGTGTCCTGCCAGACTTTCAACCCCTCCTAAGGATTCTGCCAGTGTGAAAACACGTAACTTCTCTACAATTTTTACTGCAGCCTCATAATCACTCCCTTTTGGAATAAAGGATATCATTCCTCCAAACGACAGCATTTGTTTGTTTGCAACCTCATGATTGGGATGGGTGGTAAAACCTGGCCAAAATACCTTTTCCACCTTTGAGTGCCCTTTGAGATAGGACGCTATTTTTGCAGCATTCTCGCAATGCCTTTGCATCCGGACATGCAACGTTTTAATCCCCCGAAGCACTAGAAAACTATCCATAGGCCCGCAAACCGCTCCACTTGCATTCTGAATAAAATAAAGCTTATTGGCCAATTCTTGGTCTTTTACAACCAGGGCTCCAACTACAACATCGCTATGCCCTCCCAAATATTTCGTAGCGGAGTGCATTACAATATCCGCTCCAAAATCTAATGGTTTTTGCAAATAAGGTGTGGCAAAAGTGTTGTCTACAGCAAACAAAATCTTATGCTTTTTGGCAAGAGCATTAACCGCTTCCAAGTCGATCACATTCATCATTGGGTTTGTTGGAGTTTCTACCCATAGAAGTTTTGTTTTAGAATTAATTTTTTCCTCAATATTGTGAATGCCCTGCATCCCGACAAAATGGAATACTATACCGTATTTTTCAAAGACTTGTTTAAACAATCGGTAACTTCCGCCATAGAGATCATTAGTAGAAATGACCTCATCTCCTGGCTCTAAAAGTTTAAGAACAGCATCCATTGCCGATAGACCACTTGCAAAAGCCAATCCGTAATTGCCATTTTCTATGCTGGCTAAAGAATTCTCTAATGCTGTCCTCGTTGGGTTGGCACTTCTAGAATACTCGTAACCCATATGTGCTCCTGGACTAGACTGCGCAAAAGTCGATGTTTGATAAATTGGGGGCATTACAGAACCATATGCCTTATCTGGCTCTTGTCCTCCGTGGATAACCTTACTATTAAATTGTAACTCTTTTTTACTCATAGGAAAGAATTTATCTAACAAATGTATCGCTATCTTTTGGAGAAACCAATGAAAGCTTAGATTTGCAGAACCAACTCTAAGAGTGTATGAAACGAACTTTTCTATTATCGCTTTTGGCCATTCTAATATTTAGTTGTCAAAAGAAAGACCAATTTCAATTAGAAGAATATGTACAACCTTATGTAGAATGTGACTCTTGTCCTGCGATTTCTATACAATACCCATTGGCTTTGGGAGAGGATAAACTAGCCACATCCATCAACACAGCATTACGAGAAGAAATAATTGAAAAGTTGACTTTTGACGATAGTACCTCCCCAACGACTGTTGAAGAAGCAATGGAATCCTTTAAGGAAGGCTACTTAGAATTGATTAATGAGTTCCCGGATGCACAGTCAAAATGGGAGGCGGAAATTAATGGCAAGGTTTCTTTACAAACTGAAAAGTTTCTCAGCTTAGAACTAAAGACATATATATTTAGTGGAGGGGCCCATGGCTACCAGGCCACTCAGTTTCTGAACTTCGACCTCAAATCAAAAGAAGAAGTAGATCCTGAAGACTTATTTAAGAACATAAAGGAATTTAGCCAATTTGCTGAAAAAAAATTTAGAGCAGCAGAAAACATCCCTGAGGAACAAAATATAAATAGTACCGGTTTTATGTTTCCGGAGGACAAGTTTGTTCTGCCCGAAAATATCGGTTTTACATCAGAAGGCCTTTTACTATGGTACAATCAGTATGAAATCGCTTCCTATGCGGATGGTCCGATTAGCCTTCTTTTCCCTATTGCAGAAGTTCAAAAATATCTTACGGAGTAAAAAAGGTATTCCTTAGGACGGTGAGTCTTTGGAAACAAGCTTTTGAAGTGAGAGTATAACACCCAAATGTAGCCCCTCGTGAAAAAGGTTAAAAGACAAAGCATCCTCAACACTTTTTATGGTCGTACCTGTACTTGTAGTATAAGGTGTATAGTTGGCAAAAAGGCCATTTTCAAAATCTTCTTTTAGCCACTCCGAAGTGGTTTTTAGCAGTGTTATAATTTCGTCCACATCTGCCTGTGTAGGAATTTGGTCTGGCTGCGTCCCCTTTCTATAAGCTTCCACGAGAGACTGCTCCACACGCATTTTAGTATTACTTAAATTATACACCAGTAGCTGTTGTGTAACAATGAGGTGAACAACATTCCACCAAATGTTGTTCCGAAAGCCGCTTGGGATTTCTACAAGTTCTTCCAAGGTGAAACTCTTGAGTAGTCTTCTCAACAATTTTCTATTTTGAGCGGTTATTGCGATTATTTCTTCCAATTAGTCTGATTAAGTGATGAATAATTTTATGAGACCCTAAATTTAGCACATTCTACAAGAAGAAATTTATAGGAGTTATTCTATTTTTGAAATCTTAAATATTCTTATGAAAAAAATATATTATTTGAGTACCTGTGACACTTGCAAACGCATCTTAAAGGAATTGGCTCCTTTAGACAACTTTGAACTTCAGGATGTAAAGGTTAATCCTATCACAGACCTGCAATTAGAGGGATTAAAGGAGATCTCTGGCAACTATGAGTCGCTACTTAACAAAAGAGCCCGCATGTACAAGGAACGTAACTTAAAGGCTGAAGTTCTCTCAGAAGACGCAATTAAATCCTTACTCCTGGAACATTATACCTTCTTAAAACGGCCCGTAATTCAAGTTGGCTCCGAACTATTCATTGGAAACAGTAAAAACACTATTGAACTAGCCAAAGAAAAGATACATTCTTGAGTAAAAGAACATTAGCCATATTAGCAGCACTAGGAGCCACAACAATTTATGGTTTAAATCATACGATAGCGAAAGGCGTAATGCCAAAATATATTTCTCCTTTCGGGTTTATTCTGGTTCGAGTCATGGGGGCAGCTGTGCTGTTTTGGGCGATCTCTTTTCTTGGACCAAAGGAAAAAATAGAGAGGAAAGACTGGGGACGAATGGTGTTATGTTCCCTCTTTGGTATGGTAATAAACATGTTGGCTTTTTTTAAGGGTTTGGATCTGTCTACGCCAATAAACAGTTCTGTTTTAATCACCACAACCCCTATAATAGTAGTTGTTTTGTCTGCTTTTCTAATCAAGGAGAAAGTGGTCCCTCTCAAGATAATAGGCATCCTCATTGGTCTTGTAGGAGCTATTTTTCTGATTTTATATGGTAATGAAATTAGAACAGATGCCCCTAATATACCGCTCGGGAATTCGATGTTTTTAGTTAACTCCTTTTTCTATGGATTGTATCTAATCCTGGTCAAAAAATTATTGGAGAAGTACCATCCTTTCACCCTTATGAAATGGTTGTTTCTTTTAGGGGTGTTTTTTAATCTGCCCGTAGCCTTGCCAGAATTTTTAGAAGTATCCTGGTCTACTTTACCCTTTGATGCAATTTGGAGAATTACGTATGTTATTGTGGGCACCACTTTCTGTACCTACCTTTTTAACATTTTTGCATTAACACAACTAAAAGCATCTACAGTTAGCGCCTTCGTATATGTACAGCCGGTTATCGGTATTCTTTTTGCTATTTTAACTGGGAAGGATCACTTAACAGGAGTTAAGATTGGAGCAGCATTGCTCGTGATGTTAGGAGTTTACTTGGTTGGGCTAAAGCCAAAGAATCAAAGAATAAAACATAATTAATTTTACGTCTTACTCGGTACAAATTGTTGCCAACGCTTTAATCTAATGGTTAAAGGAATAATATGAGTAATCCCTTTTTTTTTGTTTCTTTAAAATGGATCAATTCAAGAAAAGAGATCATTAATTAATGCTTCTTCTTATAAGTCTTTGGGTCGCTTGTTGTATCGACGGGTATCTTCTTTCGTTAAAACCCTGTAGGTCGAAGCCTTTTGCAATCCATTAAACTTATCCAGAATTTCATCGGGTAATGCCGCTAGTTTTCGAGTCCGGCTATCAATCCAAGCTCCTAGCATTTCTCCATGTGCAATGTTTTTGCCATTTGCATCGTAAAAATTATGCAAGTATTCGAAGAAGCTACCATCAGCGCTTAAACCGCTAAGTTCCAAAGACACCCTAAGGGGGTCTCCTAAATACACCTCACGGAAATAATAGATATGTTCGTAAAGTACTACTGGTGCCAAAAAATGTTTACTAAAATCTTTCAAAGTAAAACCTGCCATATCCTTAAAAAAAGACATTCGAGTGTGCCCCATAAAATTGACATAGGCAGAATTTGCCAAATGCCTGTTGGCGTCCACGTCACTCCACCTAATTTCAAAGTCCTTTATATACATAGCTTGTTTTTATCTTTTATTTATCAACTTAAAAATAGTACAGTTTTCTTATTCGAAGGATTTTCTACCATAATTATTCCTATTTTTAGAAAAACTTGTACAATTCATGGCATTAGACGAAACCTTTATTAAAGAACTTTCCCTTCCTGTAATAGCGGCTCCTATGTTCCTGATTTCCGGACCAAAGTTGGTTGTAGAGTGTTGTAAAAATGGTATTGTAGGAACATTCCCTGCCTTGAATCAAAGAAGCAATAGTGGTTTTGAGGACTGGATAATTCAAATTAAAGAAGAGCTAACCACTTTCGAAGAAAAAACAGGTAAAAAAGCAGCTCCATTTGGTGTCAACTTAATAGTTCACCCCACCAATCCTCGTCTAGAGGACGATTTAAAAATCTGTATAAAACATAAGGTTCCATTAATTATTACCTCCTTGGGTGCCGTTTCTCAAATTGTAGACGCTATTCATAGTTACGGAGGATTGGTTTTTCACGATATCATAAAAAAAAGACATGCCGAAAAGGCAGCTCAGGCGGGGGTGGACGGATTAATATTAGTATCCGCTGGTGCAGGTGGCCATGCTGGGACCATAAACCCCATGAGTCTGGTCTCGGAGATTAAAGGTTTTTTTGATAAAACGGTCATATTATCCGGATGTATAAGTACTGGAAGAGATATTGCAAGTTCCCTGCAAATGGGTGCAGATTTGGCGTATATGGGTACTAGATTTATCAATACAGAAGAAAGTAAGGCCCCGAAAGATTACAAAGAGATGATTATTAAATCTAAGGCATCAGACATCGTTTACACCGCGGCCATTTCTGGAGTTCACGCCAACTTTCTAAGTGCCAGCCTGGCTGCAGCGGGTATAGGAGAAGAAGACTTAAAAAAGGATGTAAAAATTGATTTCGGGAAGGAGTTAGATACCGAAGCAAAGGCTTGGAAAACAATTTGGTCTGCAGGTCAGGGAGTAACAAGTATTCAGAATATCGTTCCCGTTGAACAATTAATTGCACAGCTTAAAACAGAATTTACTAATGCCATAGAAGAACAATATGCCCGGTTAAACGATTATCCGAAATAGTAATTTTCCTTTCCTTCTGTTGGCATAAAATAAAAATGAGGTGTTCAAATACGCTATCTATTTCTACTTCGTTATAAGGCCTAAGTTTCTTTGAATGTCTATTATCTCTTCTTATAATCCGTCGTATTTTTTTAAAAATGGTCATGTTGCGACTATTTATTCTGGTTTATTCAGAAAAGTTGAAGGAGTTCAACAAATAAGAGAACGTATTGTACTTCCTGATGGAGATTTTTTAGATCTGGACTGGAGTTTTTCTCGTAAACAATCGGATAAGGTTGTAATACTTTTACATGGGTTAGAAGGTAATGCCCAAAGACCTTATATCCTTGGAAGTGCGAAACATTTTAATTCTAAAGGACTAGATTGCTGTGCGGTCAACTTCAGAGGTTGCAGTGGAGAAACAAATCACCTTTTTAGATCGTATCATTCTGGAGCGACAGAGGACTTAGAGGCCGTCGTACAGTACATTCTATCCGATAAGAAATATAGGGCTATTTATCTTAAAGGCTTTAGTCTAGGAGGGAATTTGGCTCTAAAATACCTTGGAGAAAGAACGGTGGTGAAAGAAATAAAAGGAGCGATTGGTGTCTCGGTTCCCTGTGATTTACACGACTCTCTTCAACAACTTTTAAAACCGAAAAACCTGCTTTATTCCATCCGTTTTAAAAAACACTTAATAGCGAAGCTAAAAGCAAAAAAAGAACTTTTTCCTGAGCTACTGACTACAAGGGATATCGAGAAAATAAAGAACCTAAAAGACTTCGATGATGTTTATACGAGTAGAGCTCATGGTTTTATCGATGCCATGGACTATTATAAAAAAAGTAGCTCAAAGCAATTTTTAAAAAGGATTAAAACTCCCACCCTAATTATCAATGCCTTAAATGATTCGTTTTTGGGGGCTAAATGCTATCCTTCTAAAGAAGCAGAAAAAAATCTACAACTATTCCTGGACTTTCCTAAATATGGTGGCCATGTTGGCTTTCCCGATGTTCAAAATTTGTCCTATTCAGAAAAAATTGGTTATAAATTTTTAAAGGAGACCTTTTAAAAGCAGCTATTTTATATCTTAGTACCTCTAATAAACATGTCATGCAAAAATTATTTATCATTTTAGGAGTATTTGCACTTGCAGTTGGATGCGGTGAGAAAAAAGAAGAAAAAAAAGAAGGCGGTTTTGAAATGAATCGCACTAAGAAGGAGGTAAAACCAGAAGTTACATCGGAGGAGGTCCCGGTAGACTTGAACAATAAAGGAATCGGACCAATTACTTCCGTTTCTTTTGCCGATGAGGTTGATGCGGAATTGGCTGCTGCTGGCGAGGCAAAATTTAATGCTATTTGTACGGCTTGTCATATGGCTAACCAACGTATGATCGGACCGGCCCTAGCAGGAGTATATGACAGAAGAAGTCCTGAGTGGGTCATGAACATGATTTTAAATCCTGATGGGATGATTAAAGAAGACCCAATAGCAAAAGCACTATTGAAGGAATACAATAATGCCATTATGCTCAATCAGAATTTAAGCGAAGAAGATGCGAGGTCCATCGCAGAATATTTGCGAACTTTATAGAACACGTTTATTACGTTATAAGAGCCGTACTTTAGATTATAAAGTGCGGCTTATTTTTTGGCATTGTTATTGGTACCGTCTTAGTAATCTAAAAAATGTGTAAAATGAAGAATAGTATTCTTAGGTTAAAGCGTCTGTGGTTACTTGCAATAGTTATTGCACTGTTTGGCTTCGTCGGACATTCTCAAACAAAAAATTTTATTGATCAACCCTATATCGAGACAACTTCTAAAACAGATAGCCTTGTAGTCCCAGATAGAATATACTTGTCTATCTATATCACCGAAGAAGATACTAAAGGAAAAGTCTCTTTAGAAAAGCAGGAGAATCTTATGGAGACAAAGCTTAAATCCTTGGGTATTGATACTTCAAAACAGCTTTCACTTTCGGATTTATCTAGTAGTTTTAATCGCTATTTTCTGAGAAAAACGGATGTTGGTAAGAGTAAAGAATACCTATTGTTGGTTTATGATGCTCAAAAAGCAGGAGAAGTAATTCTCGGATTAGAAACGATAGGGATTGCCAATGTTTCCTTACATAAAAGTGAGTACTCCAAAATGGATGAACTGAAAAACAGTCTAAGGAAACAAGCGGTTATAAAGGCAAAAGAACAGGCAGATATAATGTTGACACCTTTAGAGCAGAAAGTTGGAAAAGCCCTATATATTTCAGATTTAAACACCTCGGTTTACAACAGCATGCAAGCTAAAGTAAGGGGTGTTAGTACAACAATGGAGTCGGATAGCTACCAGCCTATTCCAATAGATTTTCAAAAGATTAAAGTGGAAACTTCCATTACCATTCGCTTTGCAATAGAAGACTAGTTGTAGAGAAATCTACAGCAGTATTATACCTGCAAAGGATATTTTACTAAGCATCAGTTAATACCTTATACGTTGGGTCTTCCATAACATTGACGTCGATGATAGAATCTGCATTTGCCAGCAAGCCCCTGCAGTCTTTGCTCAAATGACGTAAATGAACTTTTTTTCCAACTTTTTGATAGCGCTCGGTTATTTTGTTCAATGCTTCGATAGCAGACATATCTACCACCCTGCTCTCCTTAAAATCGATGATAACTTCGTTTGGATCATTCAGTACATCAAACTTCTCATTAAACAGACTTATCGAACCAAAGAACAACGGCCCATAGATCTCATAATGCTTAATTCCCTGATCATCAATGAATTTTCTTGCCCTAATTCTTTTTGCATTATCCCATGCAAAAACCAGAGCAGAGATGATAACACCAACCAATACTGCCAGCGCAAGATTATGCAGAAATACAGTTACTAATGTTACCAGTACCATTACTAATACATCCGATTTTGGCATTCTGGTAAAGGTTCTAAGACTGGCCCACTCAAAAGTTCCCAGGGCAACCATAATCATCAAACCAGTTAAAGCAGCCATAGGCACTCTCTCAATCAATCCGGCTCCGAACATTATAAACACCAACAACATTACGGAGGCTACAATACCGGACAACCTTGCCCTAGCACCATTTGAAGTATTAATTAGACTTTGTCCAATCATAGCACAACCTCCCATTCCAGAAAAAAGGCCTGACAAAATATTTGCCGTGCCCTGGGCTACGGCTTCTTTATTTCCTCTTCCTCTAGTTTCGGTGATTTCGTCAATGATGTTAAGAGTTAATAAGCTTTCGATTAATCCAACACCAGCTACAATGGCGGCATACGGAAAAATGATCGCTAAGGTCTCCAAACTCAATGGTATCGAAGGTATATGAAATGGCGGAAAACCTCCTTCTATAGATGCTATATCTCCTATAGTTTTTGTTTCAATTCCTAAAGCCATAACAAGACCAAATACAGCTAAAATAGCTGCCAAAGATGCCGGTACAGCCTTACTTAATCTCGGCAACCCCCATATAATTAACATGGTAAACAGTACCAAGCCCAGAAATATCATTAAGGTACTTCCGGTTAACCAGGAACCGTCAGGAGTCTTAAACTGATCTAGTTGTGAAAGGAAAATAATAATCGCCAAGCCGTTGACAAAACCAAAAATTACAGGGTGTGGTACCAAGCGCATTAGCTTCCCCAGACGCAAAAATCCGGCAATTAATTGAAGGATTCCGGCTAATACCACGGCGGCAAATACATACTCTACACCGTAGTCACTTGCGAGTGAAACTATAACTACAGCAACAGCTCCTGTTGCTCCCGATATCATCCCAGGTCTACCCCCTAAAACAGAAGTAACCAAGCCCATAACAAATGCAGCATAAAGACCTGTCAAGGGAGACAAGCCTGCAATTAATGCAAAAGCAATTGCTTCTGGCACCAATGCCAAGGCTACCGTTAAACCGGAAAGTACCTCTGTTTTGTAATTAACCTTTTGCGAAAAATCGAATAAATTCAAGTATTTCTTCAAACCCAATAATTTTAAGGCAGCAAAAGTAGTATTAAATCTGCCATTATTGGTTCATTCGCAAGAGATTTGCGAGATTCTCAATTACCAAGGGTCTAAACCTAATAATTTCTTTCCAAGTTCACTTAAACTTGCGGTTTTGTATTTATTTTGCTCCCAATTTCTAGGGTCTCCCGGGAAGGCATAACCTTCCGGAGCTATTCGGTTTTTCCATGAATTAACTCTCCAATCACGTAATTCCTTATTGTCCTCCTCTGCAGGCATCATAGAAATATACTGTGCTATTCTTACCTTATCCTTGGAACGATTAGGACGTATCCCGTGCGGTTGGGTACTATTAAAAATCAATAAATCTCCGGCATTTAATTTCACTTTTACAATTTCGTTTTCCAAACCAGTAATATCTGGTTGGAAGTGATCTCGATCTCCTGGTTGAGTAAGCTTCCACGTATCATAATTTCTATATAACCAGGGTATACACTGAAAACCTCCCATATTTTCATCATTCTGATCGGCTAGCGCCAACACTCCTTGTACATTCTGTGGTCTTGTTTCCGGGTCATAGTCCCAATGGATAAAACCCTTTTTTTCATGACCAGGTCTTTGAGGGAAATTTAAATTTACCCTATCTATGGTTACCCATAGTTTCTCTGTACCCCATATATCTGCAAACGCATCGTATACTTTAGGCATCTGTCTATTATTCCATAATAGTTGATGGTTGTACAATTCTACCATTCCAGTGCCAGTTAATTCTTTCATCTTCATATCGGCTCGTGGAGGAGCATACCATGTCTCTGGATTCTTAGGATCTTTTTCGTCGAATTCCCAAATAAAATCTGCAGTCTCTTGGGCCTGCTTTCTTGGAACAGCATTTTTAATAACAATGTATCCATTATGCTTCCAAAACTTCCAATCTTCTTCCGATAGTACTCGTAACGGTTCTCCATTACTTCTATCATTAAGTCTTTTTGTACTACTGGTAGCAGTCGATGGATTTCCGGGAATTTCCTCATGGGCCTTATTCGCCATTTCTAATTTTGTCTCTATTTTTTTCATCTGAAATAATTTTAAAAATTAATAAGGTAAAACTAGAATTTAGAAGAAAGGTACACCACCTTAATATTGATTCAAATTTGAATAATATTGATATTTTTCAATAATTTAATCAATTATTGTGTTAATTTCGTTATAGTTATGATGAAAATTCAGTTAGAACAAATAGGGATAGATAAGTCTAATTCCTTCCGATTAATGCATGATCCAAAGTTAAACGACTTGTTTTATTGGCATTTTCATCCCGAATACGAATTGGTGTACATCGAAGGTTCAGAAGGCACACGTCATGTTGGCGATCATATTTCGACCTTTTACCATAGTGATTTGGTATTAATAGGTTCTAACATTCCGCATCTAAACTTTGATTACGGGATGAAGGACGAATACCTCAAGGAGGTTTTACATATTAACCCTAATTTTATCTCCAGAATACTTCCTGAATTTTCAGAATTAGCCCTTATTAAAGCCTTATTCGACCGTTCTAAATATGGAATAGCCTTTGGCGAAACAATAAAAAAAGAGGTTGCAGAGCTACTTAAAGGACTTTACAAACTTTCTCCTTTCCGACGACTATTAACGATTCTTCAATTATTGGAATCCTTGGCTCATAGTACAGATTACATACTTCTACACGACACCCCAGTTGCGAACAAATACAATCAAAAACAGCAAAGCAGACTTCGTAATATCTATGCGTTTGTTGATGATAATTACCATCGTAAAATCTCTGTTTCTGAGGTAGCAGAACTATGTCATCTGGAGAAAGCAACTTTTTGCAGATTTTTTAAAAAGGCCACTGGGAATACCTTTATTAATTTTCTAAATCAATACAGGGTAAGCCAGGCCAAGCGCCTTATTTTATCCGGCAAAAATGTTACCGAATCTTGTTATGCAAGTGGGTTCGAAAGTCTGTCTTATTTTAATCGTATATTTAAAAAAATAGCAAAAGAGAAGCCCTCTGGTTTCCGACAGAGAATACTTAAATAAAACCAATTCATGAAAAACATAATACCCTTAATTCTATTTCTGTTATGCTTTGAAATCTTTCCTCAAGACTTTGTTCTGATAAACGCCATCAATAGAGCAAGTGCTTCTTTAAATGGACCATGGAAAGTGATTGTAGACCCTTATGAAAATGGATATTACAACTATAGGTACGAGGCTTTTGATAAAGAAGAAGAACCTTCCAGAAGTGCTTTTTTTACGAATTCCAAACCTTCGAATAAATCAGATCTTATAGAATATGATTTTGATAATTCCACTAATTTGAAAGTACCCGGAGATTGGAATACACAAGATTCTAAACTTTTCTATTACGAAGGAACAATTTGGTATAAAAAGTCTTTTGATTACACAAAAAAGAAAAGCTCCAATAGGGTCTTTGTTCATTTTGGTGCAGCTAATTATCTCGCTGAGGTATACCTTAATGGTCAAAAATTGGGTAAACATGAAGGAGGTTTTACTCCTTTCGCTTTTGAAGTCACGAAGTTGTTGAAACCTAAGGACAATTTCCTGATAGTCAAAGTAGATAATAAAAGAAAGGCAGAAGCTGTACCTACTCTTAATACGGACTGGTGGAATTATGGCGGACTCACAAGAGATGTCCATTTAGTGGAAACACCTTCTACGTACATTGACGATTACACCTTTATTCTGAAGGATATGGACCAAAAAAAAATCCAGGGAAGTGTACAACTTTCGGGTAGTGAAGTAGCGAACAAAAATGTAAGCATCTCTATCCCTGAATTGCAAATAAATGAGGAGTTTGTTACCAACGACAAGGGAAGTGCTCTCTTTGAATTCAAAGCGCCTGGTCTACAACTTTGGAGTCCTTCCGATCCAAAACGCTACTTGGTAAACATTACTACACCAGATGATGAATCCATAGAAAAAATAGGCTTCCGAAGTATTAAAGCAAAGAATTCCTCTATACTTCTCAATGGAGAACCCATCTTTTTAAAGGGAATTTGCTTACATGAAGAAAGTCCCATATCTGGTGGCAGGGCAAAAAATAGAGAGGATGCCATTCAGCTTTTATCTTGGGTTAAAGAGTTAAATGGCAACTTTGTCCGATTGGCACACTATCCGCATAACGAGCATATGATAAGAGTAGCGGACAGTATGGGAGTTATGGTTTGGGAAGAAAATCCTGTATACTGGACTATTCAGTGGGAAAACCCTAAAACATTCGAAAACGCTAAAAATCAGTTGACCGAGGTGATCCAAAGAGATAAAAACAGAGCCTCCGTTATTATTTGGTCTATGGCAAATGAAACCCCGCAAAGTAAAGCTCGGCTTAGCTTTCTTAAAGGACTAAGCGAACATGCTAAAAAGTTAGATTCTACCAGACTTATAAGTGCTGCTCTGGAACAGACAAGTGTGGAAGGAAAAGAGAATGTGAGAACTATAGACGATCCTTTCTCGGAATATGTAGATATCCTGAGCTTTAATCAATATGTTGGTTGGTATGATGGATTGCCAGACAAAGCCCGGACTATTACATGGCAAATCTCCCAGAACAAACCTGTATTGATATCCGAGTTTGGAGGTGGAGCTAAATATGGCTTTCATGCAGATAAACTAACTCGATGGTCCGAAGAGTATCAAAAATACCTCTACCAGGAATCTCTAAAAATGTTAGATGCCATTCCACAACTTGCTGGTATGTCTCCATGGCTTCTGGTCGATTTTAGGTCACCACGAAGGCTACTGTCTAAAATCCAAGACGGCTACAATAGAAAGGGGCTGGTTGATGAAAAAGGCAATAAAAAGCTGGCTTTTAAAACCCTTCAAGAGTATTATGCCAAAAAATAAGTTACCAAAATCAAGAACAAACAAGAGATTTAAAAGCGTAGAATTTGCAATACCGTTTAGCGGTCCCAAATGTTATTTTGGTCTTAGGCAAAATCTTTTTTAAGTACATTTGAGAAGAGTTTATTTATGGATAAGAATATTACAATTGCTGTTATTGGCGGAGGGAGCTGGGCAACTGCCATCGTAAAGATGCTGACGGAAAATTCTGATGATGTAATTTGGTATATGCGTAATACCGATGCGATAAAATACATCCAAAGAAATAGACACAATCCCAACTACCTGACCTCTGTGGAGTTTCAGGTTCAGCAACTTTCTTTGACAAATCAGTTAAATGATGCCATTGCACTCGCAAATCTTATAATATTTGCCATTCCTTCTGCCTTTTTGGAAGAAGAGCTTAAGAAACTGACCATTTCGCTAAAGGACAAAATTATTTTCTCTGCTATCAAAGGCATTGTTCCCGAAACTGGTTTAATAGTTGGTGAACATTTTCATGAAAACTACGGCGTCCCCATGGAGAATATAGGGGTAATCACAGGGCCATGCCATGCAGAGGAAGTTGCGTTAGAACGTCTGTCCTATCTCACAATTGCTTGTTCTGATGCTAAAAAAGCAGCATTGGTCGCAAAACATTTAAAAAGCCACTATATAAAAACTAAAATTTCAGATGATATTATCGGCACGGAATATGCAGCAATGCTTAAAAATATTTATGCGCTGGCAGCCGGAATAGCACATGGTATAGGTTATGGAGATAATTTTCAAAGCGTTTTAATGAGCAATGCTATCCGGGAGATGAAACGTTACATTTCACGGGTACATAAAATGAAACGCAATATCAATAACTCTGCCTATTTAGGAGACTTACTAGTTACTGGGTATTCCACATTCAGCAGAAATCGTATGTTCGGTAATATGATTGGCAAAGGCTATAGAGTTAAAAGTGCCATGATGGAAATGAATATGGTTGCAGAGGGGTATTACGCTTCAAAAAGCGCTTATTTTCTAAAATCTAAGTTTAAGAAAAAAGTGCGAACACCCATTATTGATACCGTTTATAAAATTCTTTATGAAAACGGAAATGCCAAAATTGCTTTTAAAAAGCTCGCAAATAAATTAGACTAATAGTAAGCTTTTCTTTAACTTACTAGCATATTTGTTTTCTTCTCTTTATCTGACTATGACCAACATATTCTCTTTTTGCCTTGGTACAACTATAGTGACAAAAATTTTTTATACCTGCTTTTTTGGAATAGCAATCAGCACTGCTCTTATAGACAGTTATAAAGACCATAAATCTGCTGATCAAGATACATTTACCCCTTTTACACAAGAAGTTGCCGGATCAGATATTGTGATAAAAATGGAAGCTATCCCTGGGGGTGAATTTACTATGGGAGATGACACCCACCAACCTGATGAAGCACCAAAACATCAGGTGTCTGTGGACGACTTCTATATGAGTACTTATGAAATTACCTGGGATCAATACGAACTCTATTTGGAAAGACAAATTGACGGCATAGAGGCTAAGGAAAAGATGTCGCAAGTCTCGATGGACATTGATGCCATTGCTTCGGCCACACCTCCTTATGTCGATATGAGTCATGGTATGGGTAAAGATGGTTTTCCTGTTGTAAATGTTACCCAACATGCTGCTCTGACTTTTTGTAAATGGTTAAGTGCAAAAACGGGAAGGTTCTATAGACTGCCCACAGAAGCAGAATGGGAGTATGCTTGCAGGGCGGGCAGCCAAGAATTGTATTCTTTCGGCGAAAATAGTGATGAGCTTGCTTCTTATGCATGGTATGAAAAGAACAGCAACAGTAAATATCAAAAAGTTGGTACAAAAAAGCCAAATGCATTTGGCTTACATGATATGCATGGCAATGTAGCCGAATGGACAATGGATATGTATTCTCCAGATGGATATTCTCCATCTGCCACCACTTCAAAAAATCCTTGGGTAAAACCAACTACTTTATATCCGAGAGTAGTTAGAGGTGGTTCGTGGATGGATAAAGCGGAAGATTTAAGATCTGCATCGAGAAAAGGTTCTTCCGCAGAATGGAAACGAATTGACCCTCAAATTCCTAAAAGTAGATGGTGGCATACCAATGCACCTATGGTAGGCTTTAGGATTGTAAGTCCCAGGGTTACCCCTAGTAAAGAAGAAATTGAAACCTATTGGTTGGAAGCTATTGATGATTTTTAAATTATAAGAAATGAAAAAAAAGCCGAGTAAACTTAGTCGCCGTAAATTTTGTAAAAATACTGCCCTTGCAGGAGGAGCAATAATAACAACTCCATTGGATGCCATTTCATCAGCCCATGTCCTAGGGGACGACAGTATTAAAATAGCTCTTATTGGTTGTGGAGGACGAGGAACCGGAGCAGCGGCCCAAGCATTAAGTACAAAAGAAAACGTAAAACTTGTCGCTATGGCAGATGCGTTTCAGGATCGCCTAGACAAATGCCATAGTGTTCTGAAGCAAAAGTTTGCCAATTCTGATAAAATTTCAGTTGGAGAAGCAGATAAACATGTGGGTTTTGATGCATATAAAGAAGCAATTGACAAAGCTGATGTTGTATTGCTAACCACTACACCAGGGTTCCGACCTATTCATTTTAAATATGCTATAGAAAAGAATAAACATGTCTTTATGGAAAAGCCCTTGGCGACAGATGCGCCAGGAATTAGGAGCGTACTAAAAACTGCCGCCTTAGCCAAAGAGAAAAAACTCAATGTTGTAGTGGGCCTTCAAAGACATTATCAAGAGAGTTATCTCGCCTGCTTAGATCAAATCCGGGCAGGAAAAATAGGTAAAATAGTATCGGGACAGGTGTATTGGAATAGTGCTGGTGTCTGGGTAAGAGAAAGAAAAGAGGGTCAGACAGAGATGGAGTATCAGATGCGCAACTGGTATTACTTTAATTGGTTATGTGGCGATCATATTGTAGAACAGCATATCCATAATATAGATGTTGCAAACTGGTTTATTGGGGAGTTTCCGCTTCACGCCCAGGGAATGGGAGGTAGAGAAGTTCGCGTCGATAAAAAATACGGTCAAATATTCGATCATCACTTTGTGGAGTTTACCTATCCGTCTGGTGCAGTCATATCGAGTCAGTGTCGTCATCAAAAAGGATGCTTGGACAATGTATCCGAAAGTTTTATGGGAACCGAAGGTAAAATTTATACCGACTCTCAAAACAAAGGCATAATAACCGATTACGAAGGGAAGATTATTTACGAACATCAGGGAATGAATGATCCAAATCCTTATCAAACAGAGCACGACAAGCTATTTGCATCCATACGAAATGGAGGCTTAATAAGCGACGCTGAATACTCAGCAAAAACTACTATGAGTGCTATACTTGGAAGGATGGCCACCTATTCCGGGCAGAAAATCACATTTGACGATGCTTTGAACAAAGGTCGAAGTCTAATGCCAGATACATACAGTTGGGACAGTATGCCAAAAGTAGTTCCAGATGCGAACGGTGCTTATCCTATTCCTATTCCTGGAATTACGAAGGTACTAGAATCGTAAACTTAGTTCGATTTAGATTTTATTGGTCTCGTGTTATAGAAAAGTCGGAATGTTCCTTAATCAAAGCATCTAAACTATTTCTATACGAGGTTATTTGATTGGTGTCCAAATCAAAAATTCGTTTGAATTCACTTAAAACAACTTCTTTAAGATGGGTAATGCTATCAATATCGAAGTATAGTCTTCCTGTTCTTCGAACAAAAAAGTCGATGGGCGTGATAGTCATTTCGTATTTTATGGAAAACTGTAATTCGGCCTTGGCCATACGAACGATTATGTCTTCATCATCCAAGGCTTCAAAATTCTCCAAAATTTCTTCTGTTTGCTTTCCATAGGTCGTTACAAGATACCAAGTATGATAGTAGTCGAAGCCGTGCGTTTTTAGCTTTTTGTGAACCGTATCGATATACTTCGACACATGTTTTGTCTTTTTAAACTCGTTCCCTCTCAATGGAATTTTATCGGTTTTACATTCCACAAAGGGGCGTTTTTCCTGTTCCTCTAGTTTTTTGCAAATAAGGTTTACAGCTCTTTCAGCCATTTTCCTATACCCGGTAAGCTTTCCCCCTGCCATACTAACCAATCCAGAGTCTGAAGTAAAGATCTCGTCCTTTCTCGACAATTCCGATGCAGACTTGCCCTCCTCATGAATTAGCGGTCTCAATCCGGCCCATGAGGAAACAATATCCTCCAATTCCAATTCAATTTTTGGGAACATATGATTTACAGCGGAGATTAAGTACATGGCATCTGCCAGATCTGTGGTTACCTTATCCTTATCTTTAGTATAATTCGTATCTGTAGTGCCAACATAGGTGACTTTCCCTCGAGGAATAGCAAAAATCATTCTTCCATCTGGTACGTCGAAATAAACAGATTGCTTTACGGGCAACTTTTCATGTGGAAACACCAAATGTACACCTTTTGTGAGATGTAAACGCTTCCCTTTTTTAGAGTGGTTAATTAGACGTAATTCATCTACCCATGGCCCTGCAGCGCTAATGGTATGCTTTGCCTTAATATGAAACTCTTCTTCAGACTGTATATCTTTTACCTTTATTCCGGATATTCTTCCTTCCGTATAACTAAAGTCTTCCACTTTGGTATAATTAAGTGCCAAGGTGTCAAATTGCAAGCTTGTTTTTAATATTTCTATCGTTAGTCGAGCATCATCTGTACGATACTCCGCATAGTACCCGGCTCCTTTTACCTTTTTCTTTGGCAGTAAAGGTTCTAATTCTAAGGCTTCCTTTTTCTCTAACATTTTCCTTTTATCTTCACCACTTACCTGGGCCAAAACATCATAAACCTTGAGTCCTATAGAAGTTAGCCATTTACCATAAGATCCTCCTTCTATAAGTGGCAATAACATTTTTTCAGGAAGCACCAAATGTGGGGCCAACTTATGAACAATGGCTCGCTCTGAACCCACCTCTTTAACTAACCAAAAATCAAATTGCTTTAAATAGCGTAATCCACCATGTATGAGTTTAGTCGATTTACTACTCGTACCTGAAGCAAAGTCTCCTTTCTCCACCAATGCAACTTTCAAACCTCTGGAAGAAGCATCCAACGCAATTCCAGCACCAGTAATACCACCTCCAATGATTGCAAGATCAAATTCTTCTGACTTCAACCTCTCTTTGATGGTGTTTCTATTGTTCTTTGAAAATTCAACGTATCGATTCATTTGGTCGAAAGTTTAATTACTAGAGTTTTATTACCACAAAAAACAGCTTAACCAGCGATAAGGAACTATAACGCTTCGGCTGGCAAACCGATTAATTAATGGTCAAATAAATTTTTATCACTGGATATAATCCTTTTCTACGAAATAGTTTACTATGGCTTCTTTCATTAGTACAGATTGCTCCCCTGCTTTCAGAGGAGGTAAGTTTTCTTTAACCTGATAATGTGGCCAACCTTCCTCATCAAAATACTCAAATTCGTAGTAGCCATATGGTTCAAGAAGCTTACAAATTGCGATATGCATTAAGTTTAACTTTTCGTCTTTCTTATATTTACGATGATAGTCCCCTTTTTCCTGAATTCCAATCAAGTAAATAATCCCATCTAATTCTAAGGGATCTCCATCGCTAAATCTCTCAGATAGTTTCTGTACTAGCAACTCCCATCTCTCCTTTAAAAGCGCATCTCTACTCATCTAATTCCATTCATTAGGCATAGAAAAATTCCATATTTTACAATCCAGATCAAAGGTACAAATCAAAATTCTATCTTTACATAAACATCTGCCATGTCATTTCTTGATATTCTTTTTACGATATTTTTTGTCTTTAGTCTGTTTAAGGGATTTAAAAATGGTCTCTTTGTTGAAATCGCATCGATTATAGCTATAATCGTTGGTCTTTATGGCGCAATCAGATTCTCATATATCACAGGAGACTACCTCTCAACAAACATGGATTGGGATCCCGATGCAATCAAACTAACTGCTTTTATTATTACTTTTATTGCCTTAGTTATCGCAGTTGGCTTAGCAGGAAAACTACTAACCAGAATAGCCAATTTAGCGATGCTTGGTTGGATCAATAAGATTGCGGGAGGAGTTTTTGGTTTAATAAAGACTGCTGTGATTTTAGGAACGCTAATCTTTTTTGTTGAGACTATAGGTACTTCTTTCGACCTATCAGACACAGAATTAGTAAAGGATTCTGTTCTTTATAATCCAATTAGAAACATCGGTGTTTTAGTTTTTGGCAATGTTGTAAACGCGTTTTCATAGCTTTAAAAGAGTAATTATACGTTTTATCGAATAATTACACGAATTCTGTAGTTGAAGAAACAATTTTTATAATATTGAGGATGATACTTACTCTAGTATTTCCCCAATTTTAAATACTAGAAATTACCTGCTTACAAATAGAAAACTATATGAAAATGAGAATGGCTTTGGCCGTCTCGCTTGTGGTAGTATTATTAGCAGGATCTTGCAGCTCAGAATCCTTGGACAACAATACGATCCCTGAGGCAGTCAACTTAAAAGCAGTAGAGCAGGAATTATTAGAGATTGTAAATGCACATCGCAGCAGTCTTGGATATACCGTATTGCAATTTAATAAGGTTGCCTATGCTTACGCAAATGAGCACAACGATTATATGATTGTAAAGGGGAGTCTTAGTCATGATAACTTCAGTGCTAGGGCATCAGGTATTTCGAACGAAGTAAATGCGGAAATGGTCGCCGAGAATGTAGCCAAAGACTATCCAAATGCCTCTTCCGCTTTTGAGAGTTGGTTAAGCAGTCCGAGTCATCGAAAGACTTTGGAAGGAGATTTTACCCACACGGGAATAAGCGTTAAAAAAGATTCTAACGGGAAACTCTACTACACCCAACTATTTTATAGATAATTCTAAAAAGAAAGTAATCTTTTATACCTTTACTAGACGTTACCAGACCTAAAGCGCTGGTGCTTTCTTTATTATTCTCTTATGTCTATAAAACCTCCTTTCAATTTACATAAATGGATAGATGAAAATCGGCATTTATTAAAACCTCCAGTCGGAAACAAAAATCTCTATAAAGAATCTGGAGATTATATTGTGATGATTGTTGCAGGACCCAATGCTCGAAAAGACTATCACTATAATGAAACGGAAGAGCTTTTTTACCAAATAGAAGGACAAATAAAGGTACACATACAAGAAAACGGCGCAAAAAAAACAGTAGAATTGGGCCCAGGTGATATGTATTTACACCCTGCAAAAGTTCCTCATTCTCCTGAACGCCTTGAGGGATCTATCGGTCTGGTTATTGAAAGAAAGAGAACCGATTTAGAAGCAAAAGATGGACTTCTATGGTTCTGTGATAATTGTAATCACAAATTATATGAGACCTATTTTCCTCTGGTTGATATAGAGAAAGACTTTTTAAATCACTTTGAACGCTTTTACGGTTCAGAAGAGTTACGAAGTTGTTCTAACTGCGGAGCCGTTATGGCCGTTGATCAAAGATTTGTAGCAAAAGAATAAGAATTTTTTATGCACCTCTTTACTGTAATATTACTGATGCTTTTAGCACTATTGCATCTATACTTCTTATGGTTTGAAATGTTTAAATGGACTTCCAAAGGCCCCAAAATATTTAAAAAATTTCCTGAAGAATATTTTATTACATCCAAGACCCTTGCGGCAAACCAAGGCCTTTATAACGGATTCTTGTCTGCGGGTCTTCTCTGGTCTTTACTGATAGAAAATCTGATATGGCAAAGGAACATAGCTCTTTTCTTCCTCTGTTGCATTTGCATCGCAGGTATATTTGGTGCTTTCACTGCAGACAAAAAGATATTTTTCGTTCAGGCCCTGCCAGCTATCATAGGAATCCTTTCGCTATTATTACTTTAAATTTCCTGCAACATTATACAGTAGAAAATAATTATCATCACAATTATTCGTAATTTTGTTGGGATTATAACTATTTGATTAAAGTAAAAAATATGACCCTAGTTGCGACAGATTTTGGAATTGATGAAGCCTTACAAATTTTAGGTGTTAAAGAAATTAATGAAGGTACTTCCACCGGGGACCATACCTTTTCTTCTGGTGATATAATAAAATCTTATTCCCCGGTTGACGGGGCATTAATTGCAAGTGTTAAATGTACTTCACAAGAAGACTATAATCAGGTTGTAGTTAAAGCAGAAGAAGCATTCGTATACTGGCGAAAAGTACCAGCTCCGCAAAGAGGAGAAATTGTTCGTCAATTTGGAGAGAAACTAAGAGAACTAAAAGAACCTTTGGGTAAACTGGTCTCTTATGAAATGGGGAAGTCCTATCAGGAAGGTCTTGGTGAGGTTCAGGAAATGATAGACATCTGTGACTTTGCAGTAGGACTTTCCAGACAATTACACGGACTTACCATGCATTCGGAAAGACCCGGACATCGAATGTATGAGCAATACCACCCTTTAGGGATTGTAGGTATTATCTCTGCTTTTAATTTTCCAGTTGCTGTGTGGGCCTGGAATACAGCGCTCGCCTGGATCTGTGGTGACGTTTGTATATGGAAACCCTCCGAAAAAGCTCCTCTATGTGGCATCGCATGTCAGAATATTGCGGCATCAGTTTTTAAAGCAAATAATTTGCCAGAAGGAATATCTAATCTAATAAATGGTGATTATAAAGTTGGAGAGTATTTATCTTCGGACACAAGAATTCCCCTAATCTCCGCTACAGGTTCTATAAGGATGGGTAAAATTGTTGCCCAGACAGTGGCAGCCAGATTGGGTAAGTCCTTGTTAGAACTGGGTGGTAATAATGCTATAATTGTTACTCCAGATGCAGATATAAAAATGACTGTTATTGGTGCCGTATTCGGTGCTGTTGGTACCGCTGGGCAACGCTGTACCTCTACCAGAAGATTAATTATTCATTCATCTATCTACAATGAAGTAAAAGATGCACTAGTATCTGCATACAATCAACTCCGAATTGGCAACCCATTAGACGAGAATAACCATGTTGGTCCGTTAATTGACAAGGATGCTGTAAAAATGTATCAGAATGCCTTAAATGAGGTGGTTAACGAAGGAGGTAAACTCTTGGTAGAGGGAGGAATACTAGAAGGAACCGGATACGAGAGTGGCTGCTATGTAAAACCAGCAATTGCTGAAGCCAAAAATGAATACACCATTGTCCAGAATGAAACATTTGCGCCAATTCTATACCTATTAAAATACGATGGTGATCTTAGTGAGGCAATTGCAATACAAAATGGTGTAGTCCAAGGGCTGTCTTCGGCAATAATGACCAATAATCTGAGGGAAGCAGAACTGTTTTTGTCCAGCGCCGGTAGCGATTGTGGGATAGCCAATGTGAACATCGGGACCTCAGGAGCAGAAATTGGTGGTGCTTTTGGTGGAGAGAAGGAAACAGGAGGAGGAAGAGAAAGTGGCTCCGATGCTTGGAAAATTTATATGAGAAGACAGACCAACACCATTAACTACACTACCAGTCTTCCCTTGGCACAAGGAATAAAATTTGATTTATAAAAAATCCCGCTAACTCTACTTTATGTAAGATTAACGGGATTTCCAAACTAACTCAAACTGCGATACGAAAAGAGTACCCTATTTCAATGCCTTATCCTTGTAGGGAGAAATAGGGTATTTTATATTTTAAACAAATATCCATATTTGGATTGTCATTGTCTATACATACTATACAGACTGTATTAAAACATGTATAAATGCTTGTATTAATTGTATAATTTGTACGGTTGGTTAATTCCATCTTACCAAGTTGAGGGATAAGTATCCAGTCTGTCTATTGACAGCAATTGGATTTTTTTTAATACATTGTAGTAACCGAATACTTAAAGTGATTATTCCTTGAAGAGAGATACGCCAGTTTGGTAGTATTATTTCAAAGAAAACAGGAAGCTCTATTGGTACCATTATATGTCCATAAAGCATTTTAAACATGGAACCTGTTGTATCGGTGCAACCATCACCAAAAGGATAGGTTATTAAAGCCTAAAAGAAAAGACAGATAATGAGCCTGGAAACCGTAGATATATGGTATTGGATTATCCCCATAATAGTAGGTATACTCTGTACTATTTTTGGATTTTTGATTGGTAAATCACAGCCACTAAAAAAGAAATATCTCCTCGAACTAGAAAAGCTCAAGAAAGAAAATACAGATTGGAAAAGGCAACTAGAAAATTGTCAGGCAGAACTGGAAAGGCAATTAGTCGAAAAGAATAAGCTCGAGCACCCATTCGACAAAGCCCTGGCCAAATCCGTTTTTGGGAAGTCCATTAAAAAAGATGACTTGAAAATTGTAGAAGGTATTGGGCCTAAAATAGAAGGCTTATTCCACAACTATGATATTAAAACATGGCAAGAGCTTTCTAATACCACAGTAAAACGTTGTCAGGAAGTTTTAGATTCCGGAGGAGACAGATTTAAAGTTCACGACCCAGCATCATGGCCTATGCAAGCTAAAATGTGTTATGAAGGAAAGTGGAAAGAACTCTATCGTTGGCAAGAAGAGCATAATCATGGAAAACTATAGCATTCCATTGGCTTCAACCCACTTAAATTTAATGCTGTCTTCACTAATTTTCATTCGCTCTGCAATGCGTTGTAATCTCGCTGGCATCGCTAATAAATAATCCCGAGCTTTCTCACCTTCATCACGCAATCCTCTCATGGTTTCTAGACCCCAATCCCGATTTAATTTATTAAATATATCGATATAATCTTGAGAAGTATACACTCCTAAGCGCTGCGCGCAATTAGAAAAGTTTTCAAAAGCTACGCCAATACTTTCTCCAGATTCCCTTAAAAAATGTGCCGGCATAACTATCTTTCTTTTCATAATGTCCGCGTAAGCCAAAATCATCCCGTTTGGATCGTGACTAAATATCGCATTTACAAATTCTTTGTAAGCCAAATGATGTCGCATTTCATCACCTGCGATTATTGCACACATTTTACCTAGAAGCGTATTTCCCTTTTTCTTGGCCATTACTCCAACTCGTTTATGGGAAATATTAGTGGCTAGCTCCTGAAAACTGGTATAAACAAAGTTCTTATATGGGTCTCTATCAGTCCCAATATCAAAGCCATCATTAATCAAATGTTGTGTGGAAATTTCAACCTCCCGCATATTAACGCGTCCTGATAAGTATAAAAATTTATTGAGAACGTCTCCATGTCTGTTCTCTTCAGCGGTCCACGCTCTGACCCATTTAGACCATCCGCTAGGCTCTTCCGAATGCTGATTAATTCCTTCAACGTCCATTAACCATGATTCGTAGGTAGGAAGTGCTTCTTCTGTGATAGTGTCTGCTACTAAAGTTACCCAAAAGTCATAACCCAACTCCTTTGCCTCTTCTCTGATCTTTTCTAGTTCGTCATAAAAATTCTCACTCTGTGAGTCCGGAAGAAAATCAGTAGGCTGCCAAATCTTTTCAATAGGAATTAAAAAGGAATCCATAAACCCCGACACCTGTGGTTCAATCGCCTGCATCACCTCTAACCTGATATTCTTTGTAGACATTTTTGTTTTTTTTGCAAATTACGGTTTATAAATGATTTATCGATTATGCGCCTCTTTTTATTATTAATTCCTCCCTTTTTCATTTGGGTAAAATAAGTGTACAGGATCACTTTGCCATAGCTTTTTGGAATCCACGTCTAGTGCAGAAATAGTCCCTTTAAAAGCCGCACCAGTATCCAGATTCCATACATTGGCGGCAAGAAATGGTTTATCCTTATTTATTCTTGTGACTGGAGTATGTCCTATAAAAATTTCAGAGTAATTCTTTAATCTAGAAGGATAATACTCGTGGTCTGTATCTATAGACGAGTGAAGCGAAAGTGCTAGTTCCCATAAGGTTCTATCCCAATAAAAAGACTTCGTAAAATATTCATGTGCAACACCTTTTAAATGGGTAAAACCAGCGTGAACAAATAACCTGTTATTGTTATCTATATAGTAATTCTCAAGTTCCTGATAAAAACGCTTATGTGCGTCCAGAACTTCCAGGGGTTGTCCTGTATAGGACATTTTTGAGGCTTCTCCTCCATGAGCGAGCCACATAGGGTTCTCAACACCATCCATTAACCAATTATATACGAGTTCGTCATGATTTCCTTTTAGAAAAATACAGTGGTATTGCTTTTGCAATTCAATTAAAAAACGCACCGTCTCCACAGCCTCACTCCAGCCATCCACATAGTCTCCTAAAAATATTAAGGTGTCTTCCTTTCTTAATTCTATTCGAGCTATCAGTTGCTCAAGCGCCTTTAATCCAGAATGAATATCTCCAATGACAATTGTTCTCATAAAGCAAAAATCGTAAAAATGCCAAATTTACTTCGCATCCCGTTACCGTTATAATTTTATAGGCTCATTTTGCGCAAAACTTTATGGATTTTGAACTATTTTTTTGAGAAGTATCTTAATTCTTACTACATTAAACAAATTCGATTATATAAGTAAATGAAAGAGGTATTCTGTATTGGTGAACTGCTCATTGACTTTGTTGCTGAAAAACAAGGCAGTAATTTATCAGAGGCTAATATATTTACAAAGAAAGCTGGTGGAGCACCAGCAAATGTCGCATGTGCAATATCCAGGTTAGGTGGAAAAAGTTATTTTCTGGGATCTGTCGGAGATGATCCATTTGGGGATTTCCTTCTAAGAGTATTGGCGAAGGAAGGTGTCGATATCTCCTTAGCTCAGAAGTCGGAAGAATTTACATCTCTGGCCTTTGTTTCTATTGACGAAGATGGCGAAAGAGATTTTGTTTTTAGTAGGGGTGCAGACAAACAGTATAAGTACCATACAAGTGTTAAAAACCGATTTTATAATAACATAGTACATTTTGGTGCAGCTACGGCATTATTAGGTGGGGATCTGGAAGAAGCCTACGGTCGTTTTTTATTCGATGCACTCACGCACGAGGCATTTATAAGTTTTGACCCAAATTATAGAGCCGATTTATGGAAAAACAAGGAGAGTATTTTTATTAAAAAATGCCTGCCCTATATTGAAAAATCAACCCTGTGTAAGTTTAGTCTGGAAGAAGCAAATCTATTGTCATCTAAAGAAGATGTATTAGAAAGTTGTGCCTTTTTTCATGAATTAGGCGCAAAAGTAATTGCCATAACTCTAGGTGCCGAAGGCACATTCTTAAGTTGTAAGGAACAATCGCAAATAGTACCAAGTATACCTGTTAAACCGATAGATACAACCGGGGCTGGAGATGCCTTCATAGGTTGTTTACTTCAGCAAATTTCGAGATTGGATGATTTTAATGAAGTAGAAAAGGACTTTGAACTTTTGGTACAAATGGTTCGATTAGCAAATAAGGCAGGAGCCATTACTACCAAAAACTTTGGGGCCATTCCCGCATTGCCTACACCAGATCAACTTAGGAATTAATGAATCAAGCCACCCTTCATCGTTTGATAGCGGCTAAGGAATTAGAATGTTTGCCTGCAAAAAATATGGAGTCTTTGTTCTTGAAAAGGCTACATACTAATCATTCCATAATACAAAATCTTTATACCCATCTTTATGGCGATAACTCCTTTAACGAGAACTATCCTAAACTTCAAAAACTCCTAAAAGATTTATTCAAGTCAAGACCGATTTCTTTAAAACAATTAGATGTCGAGCGAATTAAAAATACTGATTGGTATCAGTCTGAGAAAATAGTTGGCATGCAATTATATGTAGACAACTTCTGTAATAATCTTAAAGAGCTAAAAGAAAAGCTGCCTTATTTTGAGAATCTCGGGGTTAATTTGCTTCATCTGATGCCATTGAATACAAGGCCTGAGAAATCAAATGATGGTGGCTATGCTGTAAACAGCTACACGGAAATATCAAAAAAATACGGTTCAAAAAAAGACCTGTTAGAACTTACAAAAAGCATGCGTACAAACCATATGTACCTGATGTTAGATTTTGTAGTTAACCATACTTCTAACGAGTTTTCATGGGCAAAAAAGGCCAAGTCGGGTGACAAAAAATACCAATCGTATTATTATATATTCCCAGATAGGACCATTCCCGATGCCTACGAATTGAATCTCCCAGAGATATTCCCAGAAAGTGCTCCTGGGAATTTTACCTATTGCAAAGAAATGAATAAGTGGGTAATGACTGTTTTTCATGAGTATCAGTGGGACTTAAACTACAAGAACCCAGAAGTTTTTTTTGAGATGCTATCTAATCTACTTTCCTTAGCAAACTTAGGGGTAGACATTATTAGGTTAGATGCCTTGGCTTTTTTATGGAAAAAAATAGGCACTAATTCACAAAATCTGCCAGAAACGCATAGCTTAATCAGTCTCTTCCGAATGTGTCTTCAAGTAATTGCCCCAGGGGTTGTTTTACTTGCCGAGGCCATTGTGTCTCCAGAAGAAATAGTACGGTATTTTGGTGAAGACAATAAAAAGGGAAACGAATGTGAAATTGCCTATAATGCCACGTTGATGGCATTGGTATGGAACTCTATTGCGACAAAAAAAGCGTCCTTATTGTATAAAAATTTAAACAATATCCCAACAAAACCTAAAGAAGGAACCTGGATAAACTACGTACGGTGCCATGATGATATCGGGTTTGGATTTGAAGACAAATATATTTACGAAAATGGCTGGGATGCTATTCTTCATAGAAAGTTCCTATTAGAGTATTACGCCGGTGTCCTGGACTGGTCTCCCTCTTGTGGTGAGATCTTTATGTTTAATCCAAAAAATGGAGATGGTAGGATTACTGGAAGCACGGCTTCCCTCATGGGTCTGGAAAAGGGTTTAAAAACCAATAATGACATATTGATAGAAGAGGCAATCGAAAAAATTATACTAGTTCATAGCATAATTTTATCCTTTGGAGGCATTCCTATGGTATATGCCGGAGATGAAATTGGCACTCTTAATAATTATGATTACTTAAAGGATTCACAAAAAAAAGACGACAGCAGATGGCTCAACAGACCTAAACAGAATTGGGAGGTGGTAAGGTCCATTTCACAAAATAACAGTCCCGAAAGAAACGTCTTTACTGCGCTTCAACACCTTATTCAGATTAGAAAAAAAACAGCAGTCTTTGCTGATCGTAACAATTTAAGAATGCACTTTAGTTCTAACCCGCATCTCTTTATTTATGAAAGAACAAGTAGGTCTGAAAACAGTGTCCTGATCATCTGTAATTTTGATGGATCACCACAAGTTGTCCAAATAAGTGAAATTGAAAAGTTAGGATACTCTTATAAATCAGGAATTTTAGATATGGTTAAAGACAAGCAATTAATACTCAGAAGTGCACTATTGGAGCTGGGACCCTATAATTTTTTATGGCTAACACAACTTTAGTTGTATTTTACTTTTCGCAAAACTCTAAAGGATTCTTTTAAGGATAGATAGACATCCTGATGTTGCTTTTTTAGCAGGACTCTCGCCTTTTCCATATCCGATCTTGCCTCTTCGAAACCATTTAAATGACACAAAAGATAGGTGGCAGGAAGATTCTCTAAATCTAGCAGTTCTCGGTTACTTAACTGACTTTTATTTGAAAGCTTTTTTAATAACGCCCTGTTGGAATTAAATATATGAAATAGGGTTTTTTTATTGAATTGTGGAGGATTAAAAACCAGATCACTTTGGATCTGATAGGTCCCATTATTTGAAAATTCTATCACAACTTTTTCTAAGGGATAGTATTTTTTCTCTTCTCCCAGACCGAGCTTAATATATTCTACAATGCTAAATACGTTCTCGTCGTATGTTATTGCAACCTCATCAAGGGCTGAATAAAATAACTTAACCTGCTCATTTATTAATTCTATGTCTACTCTGGAATAAAAGGTGCCTTTGACAGTTTTTTTCTCATGAGCGGCCCAGCATAATACGAATTGCTCCTTAAAAACCTTATAGTAACTTTTGAGATTTTTATGCCTGTGATTCATAAAGTCAAGAACCGCGTCAAGGGTAAGTTCGATATTGTTTCTCGCGTGTTTTTCGATTGTGAGAACCGTCTTGGCATTAGTATCTCTCAAAGTGGTACGATCTTCTTTAGGCATACTTATACTGCCTTCTCTAAAAAATACTGTCCCTTTGGAATACTTCCATATACTGCGTTTGAGAGAACATATTTCACCAGAAGACCGTATAGTAACCAGGCCTACAACTTTACCCTCTGTAAGATGTGGAAAAAGTATATTTTCATATGAAATTCTAGGTGGGTTGAGGAGATAGGCATTTATGAGATTCTGTATTTTACTATCATCAAAAAAATCAACTCCCAGTATACGGTTATCCTCGTCCTCAACACCGATAACTATATAGGAATTATTCCTTGGGTTACTATTTGCAAGGGCACATACATGTTTTAAGAACTTTGCTTTACCCGCCTTTTGACCTATATCTATTCCTCTTTTTTTGTCATAAAAACTGTTTTCGTCATTATGAGCTAAGAGGTTTTTTACCAAAAGGCGCTTATTAATCATATGTCCTTGTTAACAATAGTGCTGGATGCCTGAGCGGTAGGCATAACTACAAGGTCCGCAATATTTACATGAGCCGGTCTGGATATTACAAAAAGTATAATCTCAGCAATATCTTCTGGTGTCAACGGAGAAAATCCTTGGTATACTTGTTTTGCTCTTTCCTTGTCTCCTTTAAATCGTACATCGCTAAACTCCGTCTCTACCAAACCAGGGTTAACAGCACCAATTCTCACACCTTTATGCGGGTTTAAGTCTATGCGCATCGCCTTATTTATGGCATCTACAGCATGTTTACTTGCACAATAAACATTCCCTTTGGGATAAACTTCTTTGCCTGCAGTGGAGCCAATATTGATAATATCACCTCTGTTTCTTTCAATCATTCCAGGAAGAATAGCCTTGGTTACATACAGTAGGCCTTTTACATTTATATCCAACATGGCTTCCCAATCATCCATACTTGCCTTTTCAAAGGAGTCAAGCCCATGAGCATTACCAGCATTATTGATGAGAATATCAATTGAAGTGAAGTCTTTAGGCAGGTCCATAAAGGCCTTATCTACCTCCTCTTTATTGCTAACATCAAAGGACAAGGTAACAACCTCTGTGAACTGGGAAAGGCTTTTTTTTAATTCAGACAACCGCTCCTCCCTTCGCCCGCACAAGACAAGTTTGATTTCATTCTGAGCAAATAGCTCTGCTGTGGCTTTTCCAATTCCACTAGTAGCACCGGTTATAAAAGCTGTTCTTTTCATTCTGTTTTTTTTATTAATTATGGTACCTCGTGTCCCTGTGATGCAGTAAGAAGATCAAACCAATCTTCTAACGAAAGATTTATCTCGTGTGCCCGTGCAGAAGACTCTAATCGATCCATTACGGTAGTACCAACCACAGGAATAATTTTAGAGGGGTGTTTATGAATCCAGGCTAATAA
Organism: uncultured Eudoraea sp.; assembly: GCA_964636005.1. GTDB lineage: Bacteria > Bacteroidota > Bacteroidia > Flavobacteriales > Flavobacteriaceae > Eudoraea. Next base: position 25,139 of record CAZWPZ010000096.1, on the reverse strand, counting down.
TAATTGAGAGGCACTTGCATTATATTTCAGCTGTAAATCGTCCATAACTTTATTGATTCTTTTTTTACGCTTATCATCTTCACGAAAAAAGTTACCCAACGGGCTCCACGCCATGGCGGTACGATTGTTTATCATACAATCATCCAAAGTTCCATCGTACATTACCTCATGTCTGTATAATGAAAATTCTACTTGGTTGGCATCAATTCGAATAGCACTCTCCAGAAGTGCAATTTGAGAGCTACTAAAATTCGAAACCCCGAACTGCCTTATTTTTCCATCTTTTTGTAATCTCTGAACGGCCTCCGCGATTTCTCCGGGTTGCATCAAAGGGCTGGGTCTATGCAGAAGGAAAAGATCCAAATAATCCGTTTTTAATTTCTTTAAAGATCTTTCCGCCGACCAAATTATATAGTCTTTAGAGTAATTGTAATGCTTAACTTTATTTGGCCTTGCTTTAGTAATAAACTGAATACCGCATTTTGAGATAAATTCTACTTCTTCCCGTTTAGCTTTACTATGTCTAAATGCGTTCCCGAAAGCCTCTTCATTGCCATAATCCCCATAGATATCTGCGTGATCAAAGCTTGTAATGGCACTATCCTTGCAAAAATCAATCAAACTTGTCATTTGTGAAGTGGACAGCTGTTTTCCCCAACTTCCCCAAGTCATCGTTCCTGCAATTATTTTTGAATACTGTGGACTGTTTTTCATAAGCTTGTGAAAATAGCAAATTAATCCCTTAAATACTTCATAAAACTAAGGCTTTTGGAGTTTTTTTAACCAATCATTAACAGCACTTAACTAAATAAATTTTCAATTTGCGCCTGACATTTTAACCAACAACTTATAGACCAAAAATTTTACCCGTATGGAAGAAAATATTACTGTTGATATTAGTGCGGTCAATGAAAAAATCTCACAAGAGAGTGCCTTTATTGACTTGCTAATAATGGAGATGAATAAAGCAATTGTTGGCCAGCAACACATGATAGAACGACTTTTAATAGGTCTTTTAGGTCAGGGCCATATCCTTTTGGAAGGTGTTCCAGGTTTAGCCAAAACACTCGCGATCACTTCCTTGTCAAAAGCGGTTAAGGGTAGTTTTAGTAGAATACAGTTTACTCCAGATTTATTACCTGCAGATGTAGTGGGAACGATGATTTACAATATGAAAGTAAATGATTTTTCCATCAAAAAAGGACCCATTTTTGCCAATTTTGTTCTTGCAGACGAAATCAACCGTGCCCCTGCCAAAGTGCAGTCTGCCCTTTTAGAAGCTATGCAGGAGAAGCAAGTTACCATAGGTGATGAGACCTTTTTACTAGACAAGCCTTTTTTAGTCATGGCAACTCAGAATCCGGTAGAACAGGAAGGAACCTACCCATTACCAGAAGCACAGGTGGATCGTTTTATGCTTAAGACTGTAATTGATTATCCAAAGATTACGGAAGAGCAGACCATTATCAGACAGAATCTACAAGGCCTAAGTACAGATATTAAACCAGTTGTTTCCATTAAACAAATTCTCAGTGCACAGAAAGTAGTAAGAGAGGTTTATATGGATGAAAAAATAGAGAAATATATTCTGGACATCGTCTTTGCGACTAGATACCCAGAAAAATACAATCTCGAAAATCTGAAACCACTTATAAGTTTTGGAGCTTCCCCAAGGGGTAGTATTAACCTAGCCTCTGCAGCAAAGTGCTACGCCTTCATTAAAAGAAGAGGTTATGTGGTCCCTGAAGATGTAAGGGCGGTTGTCCATGATGTGCTAAGACATCGTATTGGAATTACCTACGAAGCAGAAGCAGAAAATGTCACTTCAGAAGAAATCATCAATAAAATAGTAAACCAAATAGAAGTACCATAACCGTTCAACCTAATAGTTAATGCCCATTGTGGTATAAGCCAGTTCTTCAATAAAGCTTGAACAAAAAATGGATACCAAAGAATTACTTAAAAGAGTACGTAAAATTGAGATAAAGACCAGGCGTCTTTCCGACCACATATTTGGAGGGGAATACCATTCCACCTTTAAAGGTAGGGGTATGACTTTTAGTGAGGTAAGACAATATCAATTTGGAGATGATGTAAGAAGTATCGATTGGAATGTTACAGCCAGATATAATGAGCCCTTCGTTAAGGTATTCGAAGAGGAAAGGGAGTTAACAATGATGCTGTTGGTAGATATTAGTGGTTCAGAATTATTTGGAACTACCAACCGATTTAAAAATGAAATAATTACTGAAATATCTGCAACCTTAGCTTTTTCTGCTCTTCAAAATAATGACAAAGTAGGTCTTGTACTTTTTTCAGATGACATTGAATTATTCATTCCGCCAAAAAAAGGAAAAAGCCATGTTCTTAGAATAATAAGAGAGTTGATTGAGTTTAAACCCAAAAGCAGGAAAACGAACATTGCCAACGCCCTTAAGTTCCTGACCAATATCATGAAGAAAAAAGCCATTGTCTTTATACTCTCTGATTTTATGGATTTGGACTATGAGCAAACTTTGAAAATCACTGGAAAAAAACACGATGTAACAGGAATCAGGGTATACGACCAACGAGAAGAGCATATACCAAACTTAGGAGTTGTCCAAATGCTAGATGCGGAAACAGGGTCTATTAAACTGGTAAATACCCAGTCTAAAAAAGTCCGAAATGCTTATGGGCAGTATTATGCAGACAGGGTTGCATATTTTAAAGAAATATTTGCAAAATCAGGTTGTGGCGTCATTGATAGCAGGGTGGATGAGAGTTACGTAAAGAAGTTATTGGGTTATTTTAAACAAAGAGGGTAAGCGTTGAAATTAAGGGTGCCTACATATAATAATCGTTTTAGAATAGTATCTTTTTGGAAGTTACTTCTTCTTTGTGTTTTGATTTTTCTAGCCTTAAAGTCCAATGCACAGGAGAAACCTTCGGTGCAATCTTATGTTGATACAACGGACATAAAAATAGGTGAACAAATCAAATATACAATTGTCGTTGAGACCGACTCAACTTCTTCCGTTCACTTCCCGGAAGGTCAAACCTTTTCACCCTTAGAAACAGTAGAGGCCTACAAAACCGACACTACCAGAAAAAAAGATAGAATTAGTCTACAAAAGATATATGCCCTGACCCAATTCGATTCAGGACAGTACAAACTCCCATCTCAGCGTGTTGAAATTGATGGTATTGGTTTTTTTACTGATTCTGCTATGGTGCGGGTTACAAGTGTTCCTGTAGATACCGTTAACCAAAAAATGTTTGATATAAAACCGCTTATCAGCGTTGAAAAAAGCTATAGTAAATTCTGGCTTTATTTAGTTCTCAGTATTCTTGGTTTAGCTGTTATCGGAGGTTTGGTATATTGGTTCCTATTGAGAAAAAAACCTTTGTCAGAAGAAGAAAAAGTAGCATTATTACCACCATACGATAGAGCATTGTTAGAATTAAAACGACTCGAAAATTCTAAATATTTAATTCAGGACGAATACAAAAAATATTATTCAGAACTGACTACAATCGTTCGTTCTTATCTGGAAGAAGAAGTAAACATTTATGCGCTGGAAAGTACAACTTCACAGCTAATTGAAAAACTAGAGTTACTCCAAGAAGCCGGACAATTAAACCTGGAGTTGGATACCATTAAACAATTCGAGAGAATTCTTAAAACAGCTGATTTAGTAAAATTTGCTCGTTCAAAACCACCTACTTCCTATGCTGAAAAAGACAGGCAATCAGTAGAAACCATCGTAATAAAGACAAAAGAGGCTATCCCAGAACCAACAGAAGAGGAATTAATGCAACAAGAAGAGTATCTTGAAGAGCTTGCGCGAAAGAAAAAAAGGAAAAAGGTTATTGCTTTATCTTCTGCTGCTGGAGTGGTTTTGCTGGTAGTTCTGGGAGTTTTGGTAGCTCTCAAAGGACCAAAACTTGTATGGGACACCGTAACAGGACATCCTACAAAGAAACTATTGGAAGGCGAATGGGTAGCAAGTGCTTATGGTTATCCCCCCATACTTTTAGAAACTCCAGAAGTCTTAGTTAGACAAGATGTAAAATTAGATGCTGATACTAAGGCAACTATTAAAGAACTACAGGCATTTATGTATAATAGTGACAAAAGCTTACTGACAATAGGTGCTACATCGACTACTCTGGCCAAACCAGAAGAACCAGACTTTGGCGGAGTAGTAGAGGATATACTTACAAACTTTGAGAAACAGGGTGCAAAAAATATTATTACCAAGCAGGAAGAATTTAACACGAGAACAGGCGTAAGAGGAGTTAAAGTTTTTGGAAAAGGAAAATTTGCAACCGGAGAATCAAAAAATTTGGTCAATGGAGAATACACCATTATTCTTTTCGGAGGTAAAGGATTTCAGCAACAAGTTATTTTGGCCTGGAAAGAAGGCGATGAATACGCAAAAGATATTATAGATAGGATAATTAACAATCTTGAGGTAAAAACAGATCTTTGATGTTTGAAAATATAGAATTTGCAAATCCACATTTTTTTTGGTTGCTATTATTGCTTCCTCTGGCTATTGCGTGGTATATTTTTAAGCATAAAGAAGAAAGGGCTGCCTTAAAAATACCGAGTATTAGTGGTTTTACTACAAACGACTTATTGCCAAGGTTAAAACCCTTGCTCTTTGCCTTGCGAATTCTGGCTCTTGCTTCTATTATAGTAGCTATGGCCAGACCTCAAACAGAAGAAATATCAACCAGAACAAAAACAACCAAGGGAATAGATATAGTTATTGCCATAGATGTTTCTTCCAGTATGCTAGCCAGAGATTTAAAGCCCAATAGACTTTCAGCTTTAAAAAAAGTTGCCGCAGAATTTATAAAGAAAAGACCTAGTGATAGAATTGGATTGGTAGCCTATGCAGGGGAGAGCTATACTAAAACACCCATTACAAGCGACAAGAGTATTGTGTTAAAAGCTCTTGAAGAAATAACCTACGGACAATTAACAGATGGCACGGCAATAGGTATGGGATTGGCCACCTCTGTAAACAGATTAAAGGAAAGTAAATCGATTAGCAAAGTAATCATTCTATTGACAGATGGAGTAAACAACTCTGGATTCATCGAACCAAAAACAGCTGCTGATCTGGCTATTGAGTTTGATATCAAGACCTATACCATAGGGCTGGGCACCAATGGGAATGCCTTATCTCCAGTCGCTTACAATGATGATGGCTCCTACAGATATGGAATGCGCGAAGTAGAGATAGATGAAGAACTACTAAAGGAAATTGCGAGCCTTACCGGGGGCCAGTATTTTAGGGCTACTGACAATAAAAAATTAGAAGCTATCTATGACGAAATAAACAAACTAGAAAAAACAGAAGTAGAAGAATGTAAATATTACAAATACGAAGAAAAATTCAGACCATGGATCTTATTCGCAGGAGCCTTGTTATTAATAGAATGGTTTATGCGCAATACCGTATTTAGGAGCTTTGTTTAGATATGATACAATTAGACGAGAAAATTTATTTCTACCTTTTATCTATCATACCATTTATGGTTGTGGTATTTATTTTGTTGCGTATTTGGCAGAAAAGAACACAAAATAAATTCGCATCACCAGAATTGCTTAAAAGACTAAGTCCTAACAAATCGGTATTTAAGACTGGTCTAAAATTAGTATTCACGATGATAGGCATCACCTTTCTGGTTCTTGGTTTGGTGAATCCAAAAATTGGAACCAAACTCGAAACAGTCAAAAGGGAAGGAGTGGATATCGTTTTTGCCATAGATGTATCAAAGAGTATGTTGGCAGAAGATATCGCACCAAATAGAATTGAAAAGGGCAAACGACTAGTGTCGGAAATTATCAATCAACTGGCTAGTGATAGAATAGGAATAATAGCTTATGCCGGACAAGCTTATCCGCAATTACCGATAACAACAGACTTTGGTGCTGCCAAAATGTTCCTGCAAAGTATGAATACAGATATGCTCTCATCTCAGGGTACTGCAATAAATGAGGCGATAGAACTGTCCGCGACCTATTTCGATAATGAACAGCAAACCAATAGGGTTCTATTTATTATTTCAGATGGTGAAGATCATTCAGAAGGTTCCACAATGGACGCAGTAGAAGTTGCAGTGGAAGAAGGAATACGGATATTTACCATTGGAGTCGGAAAAGAAAAAGGCAGTCCAATCCCAATAAAACGAAACGGCGTCGTAGAAAGTTTAAAAAAAGATGCTCAAGGAGAAGTAGTAATTACAAGATTAAATGAAGACGTGCTGGAGGAAATTGCCAGTGAGGGCAATGGTGAATATATTAATGGGTCGGACACGGAAGAAGCCGTTGAATTCATTAAAGAACAACTAGATCAAATAGATAAAACCGAGTTTGAAGCAAAACAATTTGCCGAGTACAAAGACCAATTTCAATGGTTTCTTGGTATTGGTCTAATATTTTTATTTTTGGACATCTTTCTTTTGGAGAGAAAAACCGAGTGGCTTAAGAAGTTAAATTTGTTTAATGAAAAGGAAATAAATTGAAATGAAAATCTGTCTTATACCTCTGTTGCTTTTTGGATTTTATGCTTTTTGCCAGGATGATGAAAAAGCTAAGGAGAAAGATCTAAGGCTTTCCACCGATATTACCTGGCAGGCCAACAAAGAATTGTCTGAGAACGATTTTGTCGATGCAGAAGTTAACTATAGAAAAGCAATATCGAAAAGTGAAAAAAATACCATAGCTCCTTATAACCTAGGGAATGCTTATTATAACAAAGCTAGTTTTTCAGAAGCCTTTGGCCGTTTTAAACAAGCCGGTGAAACCGCTGTGGAAAAGCCCATGAAGCATAAAGCATTTCACAATATGGGCAATGTATTTATGCAGCGAAAAGAGTATGCTAAGGCTGTTGAAGCCTATAAAGAAGCTTTGAGGAACGATCCTTCGGATGAAGAAACAAGATATAATTTAGCTTTGGCGAAGGAACTCCTGAAAAAAGAGCAGCAGAATCAGGATAAAAACGACGACAAAGAAAATCAAGACCAGGAGGAAGAAAAGGATAAGAACCAGGATCAACAAGATCAGGGAGACGACAAGGATGAGAATAAAGGAGATCCTGAAGACAATGAAAATGATCAGGAAAATAATGATGGGGATAAAGGAGATCAGGAAAAAGAAGAAAACAAAACGGATGAAGGTGATGAGAAAGAGGATGAAAACAAGCAACAAAATCAAGGTGAACAGGAACAAAAGAAGCAACCAAGACCAAATCAGCTATCCGAACAGCAGATAAAAAATTTGCTGGAAGCCATGCAGAATGAAGAGAAAAAAGTGAAAGAAAAAATGGACGCCAAAAAAGTTAAAGGAGTAAAAACTAAAAATACTAAGGATTGGTGATCAAAAGAGCGCTCACATATTATCTTCCTGCTATTCTATTCCTCTTTTATGCAAATACCCTATCTGCACAGGATAAAGATGCAATCACTTTTGAGGTTGAAGTAAGCAAAAACACTCTGGGTATTAATGAAAGACTTCGAGTAGATTTTGTGATGAACAAAGATGGGGATAATTTTACGCCGCCAGACTTTGAAGGTTTTAGGGTCTTAATGGGCCCTTCGCAGTCTATCAGTTCTTCTTGGATAAATGGCGTTAGATCCTATTCAAAAACCTACTCCTACACTCTTGCTCCAACGGCTAGAGGGACATTCAAAATTAAACAGGCATCCATTACCATAGATGGAGAGATTTATAAGTCTTTATCAAAAGATATAACGGTAACCGCTGCGGTAGACAAGCCCAGTGATCAGATGTCTGTAGATAATATAGCAGAAGAAAATCTCCATCTTGTGGCAGAAGTCTCCAAAATAAACCCCTACCTAAATGAAGCCATAAGTGTAGTATATAAACTTTATGTAAGTCCGACTATAAACGTTAGAGATTTCAGGCCATTAGACAATCCTACCTACAATAATTTCTGGAGTCAGGACATGCCATTTACGAAATACAATGTACAAAATGGCACCTACAAAGGTAAGTCTTATCGGTATGTTGTTTTAAAACGAGTAGTGCTGTATCCCCAAAAATCAGGCGAACTCTCTATTGAGCCATTATCCTTAGATGTTAGTCTAGAAGTACCAACAAACAGACGAGATTTCTTTGGCGGGAGAATTTACTCGCAGGCAAACAAGACAGTTTCTGCCGGCAAACGTGTTATTCAGGTTAAACCTTTACCTTCCCAAGGGAAACCTGCTGACTTCACAGGGGCTGTCGGCGATTTTAAATTCGAGGTCAGGACAAGTAAAACAAGCCTCAACGCTTCAGAATCTCTTCAAGCCGTTGTTGAGGTTAAGGGCAAGGGGAACTTAAAACTGTTTCAACTTCCAGAGCCATCCATTCCATCTGCCTTAGAAGTGTATGATCCTGAGTTTAAAGAAGATGTCAAAACTACCATTTCAGGGATGCAGGGCACCGTAAGTGATAATTATACTATTGTTCCTTCGTACCGCGGAAAATATCCTATTCCCGGTATTTCGTTTAGTTATTTTGACCCAAAATCGGAAAGTTATAAAACCATAAATTCTGGCGAGATAACCATAAACGTTTTAGAAGGACCGTTGAGTAATTCGGATACCCCAACAAGTGTAGCAAGCTCAACTAAACGATCTATTGTATCTACAGGAAATCAATTCCGCTTCATCAAATTAAAACCAAATTTGTCTGCGATTGGTTCTAATTATTTCTTTGGTTCAAAAAGATTCTTTATTTGGTTATTATCGCCTTTATTGCTTATTCCTTTAGCAATGTTCTTTGTCAAGAAAAGAGAAACCATTGCCAGTGATGTCGTTGGAAACAAAATAAAGAAAGCTAATAAGTTGGCAAAAAAGTATCTCTCCGAATCCAAAAAAGCACTTGGAAACAAAGAAGCCTTTTATATAGCTTTGGAGAAAGCATTGCACAATTATTTAAAAGCCAAATTAAAGTTAGAAACTGCAGATTTTAGCAAAGACAGAATATCTAATTTGCTGAAAGAAAAAGAAATTGGGGATGATACAGTAGAAGCCTTTGTAAATCTTTTAAAAAATTGCGAAATGGCCAGATACAGTCCTTTCTCTGATGTGCAAATGCAACAAGATTATGAAAAGGCTAGTGAAACTATTTCTCAAATGGATAAAAAGCTCTAATATGAAGCAGGTATTTGGTATACTTATTCTCTTTTTTTTCCAATATACTTTGGGTCAAAACCAAGTAGAAAAGTTTAATGAAGCCACAGAATTTTACAATGCCGCCAAGTACGAAGAGGCCATTTCTAACTATTTGTCTATTATTGAAGATGGACAACACTCTGCTGCACTGTATTTTAATTTAGCGAATTGTTATTACAAACTTAGTCAGATTGCACCGAGTATTTATTATTACGAAAAAGCCCTGCTCCTAAAACCTCAAGATAAAGACATAAAGAACAATCTGGCTTACGCGCAAAATATGACACTAGATGCCATAGACCCTTTGCCTCAAACAACACTTAACAAACTTTACAATAGCATTACAAAACTCTTTTCCTTTGATCAATGGGCTTACTTGGCTGTTACTTTTGTCATTTTATTTGTAATCGCATATATCTTATTCTACTATTTTAATTATTCTAATCATAAGAGAATTGCGTTTGGAATTAGTATTGGAGCCTTAATAAGTTCCATGGTTTGCATTTTATTTGCTTTCACACAGTATCAAGACTATAAGATAGATAATCCTGCAATTATTTTTTCAGAAGAATTAGCGGTAAAATCAGAACCAAATGGTAGGAGTTCCCAGGTTTTTGTTTTGCACGAAGGGACAAAGGTAAACGTAATGGATACGCTCAACGACTGGAATAAAATTCAATTATTAGATGGTAAGATTGGATGGGTACCCTCATCGGAAATTAAGTTGCTTAAAGAATTTTAACTTTCTTTAACATTTAGTTGCCTGTATCCTTTTATATTTGCTATACAGTCATTTTTCCATTATGAAGTCGGCTATTCTTCCTATTCTCACCAGTATTTGGTTGTTCGTTGTATTCGTACCTTCGGGTTTAAAACTAATGCATTTGGAAGAGGGCACGTTTTTATCTATATCTCTTGCAGATGAAGATTCTGAGAGCCCTGAATATGAAGATTTCGATGAAGAAGTCCTTTTACAAGAATGCAATAATTACCATTCTAAAATAAAGGCACTCACATCATTTTTTATAGTTCCTGCAATGGATTCTTTAATACGACTACACCTTGTAGAAATATTTTTGCCTCCTCCAGAGTAAACCCTATTTACCAAAAAACAAATTCTAAATATCCAATTACTAATAGACTCCTTGAAAGAATAAGGAGATTAACAATATACCTATGTTTCGCAATATAAAAAGTGACATCCCAGCAAGTATCGTAGTTTTTTTTGTAGCCCTTCCTCTCTGTCTAGGAATAGCTTTAGCTAGTGGTGCACCTCTCTTTTCCGGTTTAATAGCAGGAATAGTTGGGGGTATCCTAGTTGGTGCTTTAAGTGGTTCAGAAATAGGTGTAAGTGGCCCCGCCGCTGGTCTTGCAGCTATCGTATTAACAGCGATTGGTACTTTAGGCGGTTATGAAAACTTTCTGGTTGCCGTGGTAATTGGTGGTGCTATTCAGATTCTCCTTGGAATTCTTAAGGCAGGAGTCATAGGCTACTATTTCCCCTCATCAGTAATTAAGGGGATGCTCACCGGTATTGGAATAATTATTATCCTCAAACAAATTCCACATTTCTTCGGTTATGATGCTGATCCGGAAGGCGACTTTGCCTTCTTGCAGGTAGATGGTGAAAATACTTTTTCAGAAATTTTGAATGCTGTTAATTTTATTAGTCCAGGCTCAACAATTATAGCGTTTGTTGGGTTGGGGATTTTGATATTATGGGATAAGGTACTAACAAAAAAGGCAAAGGTTTTTCAATTAATTCAAGGCCCTTTAGTAGCTGTATTTCTTGGTATCCTATTTTTTGTAATTACGAAAGATAATGAGATGTTAGCTATTTCAACGGAACATTTGGTGAGTGTCCCAATCCCTGATAGTTTTGGTTCTTTTATGTCTCAATTTAGTCTTCCTAATTTTGCAGTGATAACCCAACCGGAAATTTGGGTTACAGGGTTTACAATCGCTCTGGTTGCAAGTTTAGAAACCCTATTATGTGTTGAAGCAACGGATAAATTAGATCCGCAAAAAAGAGTAACCCCTACCAATAGAGAATTAGTAGCCCAAGGAACCGGGAACATTGTTTCTGGGATGATCGGAGGTTTGCCAATCACACAGGTAATTGTGAGAAGTTCAGCTAATATCCAATCTGGTGGAAGATCCAAACTATCTGCCATAGTACATGGATTTTTCTTATTGATATCCGTTATCCTGATTCCCAATCTGCTCAATATGATTCCTTTGTCCGTTTTAGCTGCAATACTTTTTATTGTTGGCTATAAGCTAGCAAAGCCATCTCTTTTTTCTACTATGTATAGCTTGGGGTGGAAACAGTTTGTACCATTTACAGTTACTGTTTTAGGAATTGTTTTTACTGATCTTTTAATAGGAATTGGATTGGGACTTGGTGTAGGTATTATTGTAATACTGATCAAAAGCTATCAAAACTCACACTTTTTACATATTGAAGATAAAAGCAATGGTCAGCATAGACTTAAAATGACCTTAGCAGAAGAAGTAACCTTTTTTAATAAAGGGGCAATTCTAAAGGAGTTAGATGCACTTCCTAACGATTCTTATTTGGAACTCGACGTACGTAAAACTAAATATCTGGATAATGATATCATTGAAATATTAGAAGATTTCTCACAAAAGGCCATCAACCGCAATATTGTTATAAAATTAATCTCGGAAAGAGGTGTTGTTGAAAATCCGGATAGTTATGTCGAATTTTTTAGGCTCAAACCATTAATTAACAACACTTAAGCCTTTTACCATAAATCTACCGCATTTATTGAAAGCTATAAGAGCGGAAGAAATCCAAATTGTCAATAGATAACATGTGTTTCTAAGAAGGAGGTTTAGGTTAAAACTTCCAAATGATACGCATGGGCTCTTAATAAGACCCTATCTTAAAAGGACATCCCTTAAATAGAAGAAGGCATTTGCAAAGTAAGGGGTACTTTAAATCGATTTTTGTACTTCCCTGATAAAATTTGCTCTATTCTCAATTAATGGCTTAGAATCAGTGGAATTATTATAAATTTGTGCTTCTGTTTACAATGTACTTCTCAGCAGATTATGATAGACGAATTAAAAAAGCATTTGGAAATAGTTGAAAACTATTCTTCAGACAAATTAGATTCCATAGAAGAATTTAGAATTAAGTATCTAGGTAAGAAGGGACTACTAAATCAGTTTTTTTCTGAATTTAAAAACATTGCACCAGAAGATAAGAAAGAGTTTGGGCAAATCATCAATCAGCTTAAAAACAAGGCAACAGAAAAAGTTGCTGAATTAAAGGAGCAACTTAAGAAAATTGAGGTTCAGCAAAATCCTAAACGAGATCTGACTAAACCTTCCGAGCCATTGGAAATTGGAGCCAGACACCCTATTTCTATAGTTAAAAATCAGATTATTGATATTTTTTCTCGAATCGGGTTTAATGTTTCTGAAGGTCCCGAGATTGAAGATGATTGGCATAATTTTACGGCCTTAAACTTGCCCGAACATCATCCGGCCAGAGACATGCAGGATACTTTTTTCATTCAGACAGATCCTGACATCTTATTACGTACGCATACGTCTTCCGTGCAGGTTCGGTATATGGAAAATAACAAACCACCAATACGCACCATATCGCCCGGAAGAGTGTATAGAAATGAGGCTATTTCTGCAAGATCGCACTGTTTCTTTCATCAGGTGGAAGGACTTTATATAGACAAGAATGTTTCCTTCGCTGACTTGAAGCAAACCCTGCAGTTCTTTACCACTGAATTATTTGGTAAATCAAAGATACGCTTAAGACCTTCCTATTTCCCTTTTACAGAACCAAGTGCAGAGGTAGATGTTTACTGGGGATTAGAAACAGAAACCGATTATAAAATGACGAAAGGGACGGGCTGGTTAGAAATAATGGGGTGTGGAATGGTAGATCCTAATGTACTTGAAAATTGCGGTATTGATAGTAAGGTATATTCTGGTTTTGCTTTTGGTATGGGAATCGATAGAATTGCTCTTCTCCTCCATCAAATTTCAGATATTCGGCTGTTAAGTGAAAATGACATTCGCTTTTTAGAACAATTTAAAAGCGCCTTATAAAAGCAATAGAATAATTTATTTATCCCAACTAGTAAAAGGAAATAGGCTTAATCTGGAATTATAGTATTTAATTTGCCCAGTAACTTCTTCCCCAATCCAGTCTGGTAAGCTCAGCGTTTCTGATTCGTTTTGTAATTCTATTTCTGCAAGTATAAGGCCTTTGTTAAGGCCTTCAAAAACGTCGATCTCCGCGGTTTGTTTGTCTAATTTGACGAAATATCTAACCTTTTCTAATATACCAGACTCACATAGATCCAATAAAACCTTTGCCTCCTCTAATGCAATTTTTTTTTCCCATTCGAACCTGCTGGTACCAGCTGTATTGGACTTCCCTTTAACCGTGATATAACCATCGTTATTCTGTATTCTCACCCGCACAGTTCTCTCTGGATGAGTATTTAAAAAACCCTGTTTTATATAGTCCTTTTTAAACGCTAAAGATTTAAATACATCCGACTTAACTAAGAATTTCCTTTCTATTTCGATCATTTAAAAAAGAATATAGTTCATGGCAGACTCCTTTTTCCTAAAGATTAAATATACCTTAAATTTGGACATGTCACTTGCGAAAGCCTATCGAAAAATTATTCACGTAGACATGGATGCTTTCTATGCTTCCGTAGAGCAACTAGACTTTCCTAATCTTAAGGGTAAGCCCATTGCGGTTGGGGGTAATGAAATACGAGGGGTAGTGTCTGCCGCGAGTTATGAAGCCAGAAAATTTGGGGTGAAAAGTGCCATGAGCGGGGTATTAGCAAAAAAGTACTGTCCTGAGCTTATATTTGTTAAACCCCGATATGATAGGTACCAGGAAATATCCAAAATGGTTCGGGATATCTTTTTCGATTATACCGATTTAGTAGAACCCCTATCTTTGGATGAGGCCTATCTCGATGTTACTAAAAATAAAAAAGGTAACCCATCAGCAACACTCTTGGCCAAAGAAATTCGACAGGCTATCTATAATAAAACTTCGTTAACAGCCTCAGCTGGTATTTCGATTAATAAAATTATTGCCAAAATTGCCAGTGACTACAATAAACCAAACGGGCAAAAGACAGTTCCTCCAGAAGAAGTACTGGCATTTTTAGAAAAATTAGAGATAAGAAAGTTTTATGGCATTGGAAAAGTAACCACCCAAAAAATGTATTCGCTTGGAATTTTTACTGGAAAAGATCTTAAATCTAAATCTCAGGATTTTCTGGTCACTAACTTTGGCAAAAGTGGCTCCTTTTATTACAAGGTCGTTAGAGGTATCCACCACAGCCCTGTAAAGTCAAAAAGGCAACCCAAATCGGTTGGAGCAGAACGAACATTTGAAACCAATCTATCTAGTGAAGTGTTTATGTTTGATAAACTCGACAGAATTTCTGTTGAACTAGACAATCGACTTAAGAAGTCGAAAATTGCAGGTAGAACGGTGACATTAAAAATAAAGTACAGTGATTTTACAACACAAACAAGAAGTAAAACCCTTCCGTTTTTTGTTTCAGACAAAAGTATAATTCTCGAAACGGCCAAGGAACTATTAATTCAGGAAAAGCTGGAGAATTCAGTAAGACTTTTAGGGATTTCTATATCTAATTTGAATACGAATAAGGAGTTCAAAAGTTCGCATAAAAAAGACGCTATTTCTGCGCAATTATCTATAGAATTTTAAATAATTATTCTCAATTCTACCATTTTTTTTCAAGAAATACTTATTAATCAAGGGGTTATATTTTGTTGAACATATTATATGCTTTCTAATGATTTGGCCCGATTATGCTTAAACAAAAGTGTTAATCCTAAGAATTTGTTTTATAACTGTATATTTTATTAGTAGTATTGAGCAAAATTGTTATGAAAAAGAATCTTTTAAACACCTAACTTCTTTTGCATATTTAAAAATAAGTTAACTATGAATGAATTACTAGAATACGATAAAGCAGCCTCTAAATTTTATCAAAAAAATAGAAGCAAGGGTGCCCCATGTATTTCTTGGGATTTCTCCGGTAGTTACAACGATGAACTTACTAAAGAGCTAGATAGTTTAAAAAGGTTAAAAACCTTGGCAACAGAAAATCGTTGGGTAAAACATTTTGCCTTTGCCCAAAAGGTCTTGCAGGAAGAATTAGTTGTTGTTGTAACGGACGCAAATCGTAAGATTGTACATGCAACCAACAACATAAAAAAAATGAGTGGCTACCGAGCTGATGAAGTTATAGGAGAAAGTCCTCGTATATTCCAAGGAGAAGAGACATCAAAAGAAAGTAAAGAGCTAATCAAAAAGGCTATTAAAGCCTCCAAACCATTTGAGGCAGTCATAATAAATTACAAGAAAGATGGCTCTAAATATCGCTGCCTAATCCAAGGTGAGCCCGTATTTAATGACAGTGGAGAATTAACCAATTTTGTTGCATTCGAAAGAAAAGTTGCCTAATTAAAAGGTACAGGTCTCAATTTCCGTAACGCGTAGGGTATTAACCATTCCTTTATCCTTAATCGGCATAGCTGCCAGGCTAATTAGCATATCTCCGACATCTAAAAACCCTTTTTTACAAGCAATACTATTTACATCTTCAATCGTTTCATCCGTAGAAACAAATTTGTCATAATAAAATGCCTTAACTCCCCAGAGAAGATTGAGTTGTGTTAATATTCGCTTGTTAGATGTAAATACCAGGATATGCGCGCTTGGTCTCCAAGCAGAAATTTGAAAAGCAGTATATCCACTATTGGTAAGGGTGGAAATTGCTTTGGCCTTAATTTCGTTTGCCATTATTGCTGCGTGATAACACACGGATTTTGTAATATATCTTTTCGTCCTAATATGAGGAGGTTCCTGAGGTACATTAATAAGATCCGAACTCTCGACACTGTGCAGAATACTTGCCATTTTCTGAATAACCTGGACAGGGTAATTCCCTACTGAAGTTTCGCCAGAGAGCATTACCGCGTCGGCTCCGTCCATCACAGAATTCGCCACATCGTTTACCTCCGCTCTAGTAGGCGTAAGGCTTGTAATCATAGTTTCCATCATTTGAGTAGCTATAATTACGGGAATTCTAGCTTTCTTGGCGCGTAAAACCAATTTCTTTTGAATCAAAGGTACTTCCTGAGCCGGCACTTCTACCCCTAAGTCTCCCCGAGCCACCATAATTCCATCACAATAAGAAACAATCTTATCTATATTCTTTACTGCCTCTGGCTTTTCTATTTTAGCTATTATTGGAATTTTATGTTCCGAGTTTTTGTTGATTAAATTTTGCAGATCGATAAGGTCCTGACTAAATCTAACAAAAGAAAGAGCAATCCAATCTACATTCAAAGAAATAGCAAAAAGAGCATCTTCAATGTCCTTTTCTGTTAGTGCTGGCAAACTGATATTGGTGTTTGGTAAATTCACTCCCTTTTTAGATTTCAAAGGACCCCCTTGTATAACTTTTGCCCGAACCTCATTTTCTCTATTAGTAGAAAGCACTTCAAACATTAGCTTTCCATCGTCGAGTAATATATTTTCTCCTGGATTTACATCTTTTGGGAAGCTAGAGTAATTCATATAGACTCTTTCCGAATTACCTTCAAAGGCCTCACCGGTAACGAATGTAATTTCATCCCCAGGTGCAACTATTACTTCACCTGCCATGACACCTACTCTAAGTTTAGGTCCTTGCAAATCTCCCAAAATAGCCGTGTACGTTCCCATTTCTTCATTCAAAGAACGTATCATCTCAACGCGTCTTGTAACATCTTCATAATCTGCATGAGAAAAATTTATTCGAAAGACATCAACGCCAGAAAGTATCATTTCCTTCAGAACCTCTCTTTTGCTTGTTGCAGGGCCTAAGGTGGCTACTATTTTTGTCTTTTTAATATCAGGCATCTTTATATAATTAAATTTTGTTTGGACTTAATATTACTTATCTCAATAGGATAAGCCGTTATAACTTTTGGAATTTTTAGAAGTGACTCCATGAGCCAAGATTCTAGATCTTCCTCTTCTTGTTCAATTTTCAGAAAAAAATCAACTTCCCGAAACTCTGGCAGCAAATAATACGCTGTTGAAATTTCCTCATTATTAAACAAATCATTTCTTTTTAATTTTTCTTCTTTGAAACTCGTATTAACAAATAAAGACCAGTTCCTTTCATTAATACTATCTTTCCAAACATAATATGGAAAGGTGGTATCCTTTGAAACGTCAATATCTTCTTTGGACCTCTTTAACCGAGTGTTGAGAGCTTCATTTAGAGAATAGGCCATAGAATAATCTTCTAAATTACTATGAATTGCTAATAAACTAAAATCTTCTTGATAAAAATCATCCGAAAACGTGAGGGTCGTTATCATGGCCAGTATTAATTTGTAAATATACTATTAATTATACCCGATTCATCCCATTTTATCTTGCAATGCAAAAAACGCTCTCTTGGATGCCTTTTCTTCGGCCTTTTTTTTTGAAGTGGCTCTAGCCTTTGCCATTACACGTTCGTCTATGGATAATTTCACCGCAAAATGCTTAAGGGCATCGTTCCCATTATCCTCATAAACTTTGTATTGGAACTCTTTTTTTTGTTTCTGGCACCATTCAATCACCAAACTCTTATAACTGATCACTTTGCCTTCTAATTGTTCAATATCCACATAAGGATCAATGACTCTTTCTGAAATAAATTTTTCACAATACTTATATCCCTTGTCCAAATATATGGCACCAATTAATGCTTCGAAGACATTACCATGTATATTCTCACCGAAATGCGATTTGGGAATTCTACTTTCAACAAACTCAATTAAGTTTAAATCTTTTCCCAGTTCGTTCAGATGTTTGCGGCTAACTATTTTAGACCTCATCTTTGTTAGATATCCTTCATCCCCGTTGGGTACTTCATTATAGAGATAGTGAGAGATAATTGTCCCTAACATAGAATCCCCGAGAAACTCCAGACGCTCGTAATTAAGAGGAGCCCCGTTTTTATCCCGTTTATTTGCAGACCTGTGCAAGAATGCTTTTTTATAAATCTTCAAAGATTTTGGCTTAAATCCCAAAATCTTTGTTATCCCTAAAAAAAAATCCCCATCCTCTTTAGAATGGGAATTAAATATATTTGAAGGGAAGTTCATTTTAGTTAACTAGCTTATTTTTTTAAATATCACACAGGCATTGTGCCCCCCAAATCCAAAGGTATTACTCATCGCTACGTTAACCTCTCTTTTTTGAGCCTTGTTTAGCGTTAAGTTAAGTTTTGGATCTATATTTTCATCGACAGTTGAATGGTTAATAGTTGGTGGTACCAGGCTATGTTGCATACTTAATATGGAAGCTATAGCCTCAATCGCACCAGCTGCACCCAAAAGGTGACCGGTCATTGACTTGGTAGAGTTAATATTGATGTTTGGTGCATGTTCTCCAAAAACTTCAGCAATAGCCTTTAACTCTGCAACATCTCCTAAAGGAGTAGATGTTCCATGTGTATTTATAGCGTCGATATCTTCTGGCTTTAAGTTGGCGTCCCGAAGGGAGTTCTCCATAACCCTTACCACCCCAATACCGTCTGGATGAGGGGCTGTCATATGATATGCATCACTAGATAAACCGCCTCCTACGAGTTCCGCGTAAATTTTTGCCCCTCTCGCTTTGGCATGTTCGTACTCTTCTAAAATCAAAGCTCCAGCTCCCTCCCCTAACACAAAACCATCTCTGGTTGCATCAAAAGGGCGTGAAGCAGTCTCTGGACTTTCATTTCTTGTAGATAAGGCGTGCATGGCGTTAAAACCTCCCATACCAGCTATAGCAACAGCTGCTTCACTACCACCAGAAACTACAACGTCACAATGTCCAAGTCTTATATAATTCAAGGCATCGATCATCGCATTTGCAGAAGAAGCACAAGCCGATACCGTAGTATAATTGGGACCCATAAAACCATGCTTTATAGAAATATGGCCAGGAGCAATATCTGCAATCATTTTCGGAATAAAGAAAGGATTAAACCTAGGAGTTCCATCTCCTGCAGCAAAACCTAGTACTTCATTTTGAAAGGTTTCCAGACCTCCAATACCAGCTCCCCATATAACACCTGTTCTAAACTTATCAATTTTATCTAAATCTAAGCCAGAATCAAGAATAGCTTCATCCGAAGAGATTAGTGCGTACTGAGCAAATCTATCTAATTTCCTTGCTTCCTTCCTATCAAAATAGTCCGTTGCTACGAAATTTTTAAGCTCGCAGGCAAATTTTGTTTTAAATTTTTCGGTATCATAATAGGTGATAGGGGCCGAACCACTTTTCCCCTCTTTTAATGCCTCCCAATACTCTTCAATATTGTTTCCTATTGGTGTTAAAGCACCAAGTCCTGTAACCACAACTCGCTTTAATTGCATTTAACCAAATTTTAAATGATATTCAACCTAGGTGTAAATTAAAAAAAATTATCCATGCAGCACGATTACCACATGGATAATTATAAATCTTTATCAAGAAATCATAAATTTATTTGGCTTCTTCTATATAACTTATAGCTTGGCCAACAGTTGCGATATTTTCTGCTTGATCATCAGGGATTTGAATATCAAATTCCTTTTCAAATTCCATTATCAATTCAACAGTATCCAATGAATCTGCCCCTAGGTCGTTGGTAAAGCTAGCTTCGGCTACAACTTCGTTCTCATCAACACCTAATTTATCAACGATGATAGCTTTTACTCTTGATGCAATGTCTGACATAATTATTTTGGTTTTAAAAATTTAAATCGTTGGCAAAAATAAAAAACTTTGGTGTAAATACACTATTTGTCGGTAAAATGTGATGTAATTTAAGAAATTTAAATTCAAGAAATAGATAATTCGGACAATTTTTGTTCTTTACAAAACCTCTTTGTACCATATATTTTCAATATCTCGTACCTATTTTTTCCGTAGATAGTATTATTAATTCTTTCCCTATTCTTGCTAATAACTTCGAAACAAAAAGAATAAATTTGTCTTTATGAAACGAATAGTTCTTTTTGCCTCTGGTTCTGGAAGTAACGTTGAAAATATTTTCAACCATTTAAAAAACGACAAAACAATACATATAGATTTAGTTTTAACGAATAAAAGAACTGCTCCAGTCTTAGAAAGATGTCAGCGATTGAAAATTCCTGCTATTAGTTTTAACAAATTTGCTTTTAGCGAATCAGAGACTATACTTGAATTGCTTAAAACACTAAATCCAGATCTGATTGTCTTGGCTGGCTTTCTATGGAAAATCCCTGCAAATTTTGTTCATACCTTTCCAAATAGAATAATAAACATTCATCCTGCATTATTACCGAAGTACGGTGGTAAAGGAATGTATGGTATGAAAGTACATGAGGCGGTAGTTGAAAACAGGGAGAAAAAAACCGGAATTAGTATTCATTTTGTAAATGAACATTATGATGAAGGGTCTATCATAAAGCAGGTAGAAACTCCTATAGCCCCAGATGCTACTGCGGAAGATATAGCAAAGGCGGTTCATCAGCTAGAATATGAGCATTTCCCTATAGTAATCCAAGATCTTTTGTCAAAACTAAATTAATGAGCAATTCTAAGTTTTATGTAGTTTGGAAAGGCAAAAGTCCAGGCATCTACTCCACATGGAAAGCGTGTAAATCTGCTATTGAAGGGGTTAAAGGAGCCCAGTATATGTCGTTTCCAAATAAAAAGGAGGCAACTATTGCTTGGAATAAAAGCTATGAGGATTTCAAGGGTAAATCCAGAAAAAAGAAGACTATTTCTGAAGAATATTTAAAATCTGTCGGTTCTCCTATTTTAAATTCTATTTCGGTTGATGCAGCCTCTAGTGGAAATCCCGGGCTAATGGAATACCAAGGTGTGGACACAAAAAGTGGGAAACCAATCTTTAAACAAGGCCCTTTTCAAAATGCTACCAATAATATTGGCGAGTTTTTGGCTATTGTTCACGGGTTAGCCTTACTCAAAAAAACCAATAGCGAAAAAATTTTGTACACAGATTCCAAAACGGCTATGAGTTGGGTTCGTAAGAAACACTGTAATACGAAACTCCCGGAAACAGATCAGAACAAAGAGGTCTTTGATCTTATTAGAAGAGCTATACAATGGTTAAAGACAAACGAGTACAAGACCAAAATTACTAAATGGGAAACAAAAGCATGGGGAGAAATTCCGGCTGATTTTGGCAGAAAATAACACCTTCTCAAATTGTTCTTAAAACTTCTTTTTTGGAAATGCAAAATCGTATCTTTGCCGAATAATCAAAATCGTCTTTATGGGCAAGTTATTGATTGTTGGGACAGTCGCATTTGACGCTATTGAAACTCCTTTTGGGAAAACCGACAAGATTTTAGGTGGGGCGGCCACTTTTATCGGCCTGGCAGCATCGCAGTTTAACGTAGAATCAGCAATCATTTCGATAGTTGGGGACGACTTGCCAGAAAAGTATCTTTCACTTCTTTCAAATAAAAAAATAGACCTTTCCGGAATTGAAATTATTAAGGGAGGTAAGACTTTTTTTTGGAGCGGTAAATATCATAACGATCTGAATACAAGAGAGACCTTAGCGACAGAATTGAATGTCTTAGCAGATTTCAATCCTAAAGTCCCAAAGAATTTCAAAGACGCTGATGTTTTAATGTTGGGCAATTTACATCCTTCCATTCAACATAGTGTAATTGATCAAATGGATGAAAGGCCCAAACTAATTGTTCTCGATACGATGAATTACTGGATGGACAATACATTAGAAGAATTGCTTGAGGTAATAAAAAGGGTAGACATTCTTACCATAAATGATGAAGAGGCAAGACAATTGACAAAAGAACATTCTCTTGTAAGAGCTGCGGCTGTTATCCAATCTATGGGGCCAAAATTCGTAGTTATCAAAAAGGGGGAGAATGGTGCACTTTTATTTCATAAAGACAATATTTTCTTTGCTCCGGCCTTACCTCTAAAGGAGGTTTTTGATCCTACAGGTGCAGGAGATACTTTTGCAGGAGGATTTGTAGGTTATTTGGCGGCTTCAGAAAATATTTCATTTAATAATCTGAAGAACGCGGTTATTCACGGCTCAAATCTCGCATCATTTTCCGTTGAAAAGTTTGGAACAGAACGTATGGTAGATCTGGATATTAGAGAGGTCGAGCAGAGACTGGAACAATTTAAAGAGTTAACACAATTTGATATCGAACTGCAAAAATAAATACGCCCCGCTTTACGGGGCATTTTTAATTAATATAGACTATGAGTGATGCTATAAAACACGAGTGTGGTATATCGCTAATCCGACTTTTAAAACCTATAGATTTCTACAGAGAAAAATATGGATCTGATTTCTATGGTGTCAATAAAATGTACCTCATGATGGAAAAACAGCACAATCGGGGTCAGGATGGCGCCGGTTTTGCCAGCATTAAATTAGATATGTCTCCCGGGGAAAGATACATGAGTAGGGTTCGGTCCATAGCCTCTCAACCTATACAGGATATTTTCGACCAGATCAATAATAGAATAAACACTGCACTATTAGAGCATCCAGAGTATATAGGTAACTCAGAACTACAAAAAAGGCACATTCCCTATATCGGAGAAGTACTATTGGGACATGTTCGCTATGGAACTTTTGGTAAAAACAGCATTGAAAGTGTACATCCCTTTCTAAGACAAAATAATTGGATGCATAGAAATTTGATTGTTGCTGGTAATTTTAATATGACCAATGTAGACGAGTTGTTTGATAATTTGATCCAATTGGGGCAGCATCCTAAAGAAATGGCAGACACGATTACCGTAATGGAAAAAATTGGTCATTTCCTGGATGATGCTGTAGCCAAGCTCTATCGACAGATTAAAAAAGAAGGGTACAGTAAACTAGAAGCCTCTCCATTAATAGCAGATCGTCTAAAAGTTGGTAAGATTCTACGTAAAGCATCAAAGAATTGGGACGGCGGATATACTATGGCAGGTTTATTTGGTCATGGAGATGCATTCGTCTTGCGGGATCCTGCAGGTATAAGACCAGCATATTATTTTAAAAATGATGAAGTAGTCGTAGTTGCCTCTGAAAGACCCGCCATACAAACCGTGTTTAATGTACAGTACGACGATATACTGGAAATAAATCCTGGAAATGCCTTAATCATCAAAAAGAATGGTACGGTAAAAGAGACTCAGATTCTTGAACCTACCGAAAGAAAAGCGTGTTCCTTTGAAAGAATTTACTTTTCAAGAGGAAGCGACAAGGAAATCTATCAGGAGAGAAAAGATTTAGGAAAGCTTATTTTTCCCCAAATTATAAAGGCAATAGATGAGGATATAAAAAACACTGTGTTTTCCTATATCCCTAACACTGCAGAAACTTCTTTCCTCGGTATGGTGAAAGAGGCCCAAAACTATCTGAACAAAAAGAAAGAAGAACAAATACTAAGTTTAGGCAAATCCATAAGTCGAGAAGAACTTCATTCTATCCTGGAAATAAGACCAAGAATTGAAAAGGTTGCAATAAAAGATGCCAAACTTAGGACCTTTATAACACAGGATAGTAGTAGGGATGATTTGGTTGCACACGTGTATGATGTTTCTTATGGCTCCGTTAAGCCCAATGACAATCTGGTCATCATAGATGATAGTATCGTAAGAGGGACGACTCTTAAAAAAAGTATTCTTAAAATACTCGATAGACTTTCACCCAAAAAAATAATCGTTGTTTCCTCCGCACCACAAATACGATATCCGGATTGCTATGGCATAGATATGGCAAAATTAGAAGATTTTATTGCCTTTAAAGCCGCCTTAGAGCTTCATAAGGAGAATAATACAATGCATATAGTAGAAGAGATCTACACCAAATGTAAAAATCAGGTGAACAATGCGGATAAAGATGTTGTCAATTATGTAAAAGACTTTTACAAACCCTTTAGCGCACAGCAAATTTCCGATAAAATAGGGCAATTGTTAAGTCACAAAGACATGCGCGCCGAAGTTCAAATTATTTTTCAAACCATAGAAAGTTTACACCAGGCCTGTCCTAAAAATTTAGGAGATTGGTATTTTACAGGAAACTATCCTACGCCTGGAGGAAATAGAGTTGTTAACCGTGCCTTCATTAATTTTTATGAAGGTAAAAATGAACGTGCTTATTAGGCACTATCGATTAAGTGCACGTTTTTGTGCATTTCATCGATAATTCGTGTATTTCAACGGCTTTATGGCCCTATAGGTAGAATCGGGATTACTTTAGATTTGCCATAGCATAAGTAGGTTAAGTTCATGGTAAGATTTGGGGCAAAAAAGGTGGAGACTTCTCCACCTTTTTTATTTTTAAAACGTTTCTGGATTTATTCATAGACCTTCGTTCAAGGTGGATATTTTAAAACACCATAGCTTTCTCTTAATCGCATAAATACGATTTTGGTCCAATTTCTTTCTGTTACCACTACACTACCTATATATTTGAAGAACCATAGCATAAGTAGGTTAAGTTCATGGTAAGATTTGGGGAAAAAGGCAGGTACACACCTGCCTTTTTTATTTATATCCTGGCTCCTTACAACTGTAAGAGTATTCTTCCGGAATCTTACCATAATACCTCTAGATTCTCTTTTTAACTTATAAATAGGGTATTTATCTAAAATCCTTCTATCTCAATTACACTACACATATATTTGGAGAACCATAGCATAAGTAGGTTAAGTTCATGGTAAGATTTGGGGAAAAAGGCAGGTACACACCTGCCTTTTTTATTTATATCCCGGCTCCTCACAACTGTAAGAGTATTCTTCCGGAATCTTACCATAATACCTCTAGATTCTCTTTTTAACTTATAAATAGGGTATTTATCTAAAATCCTTCTATCTCAATTACACTACACATATATTTG